>NZ_CP095049.1:2717500-3022500 GCF_022919135.1 Hymenobacter cellulosivorans
GGCTGCGCCAGAGCAGCACGGGCCAGCCCAGCACAAAGAGCAGCATGAGCAGGCTCATCTTGTTGGCGTCCCAGAGTTCGGGCAGCGTGCGTTGGCCGGTCAGCAGCACATACAGCGCAAACAAGCCGTTGAAGACGGGCAGCAGAATAACCCACAGCAGCGGATTGCTCTTAAAGGTGAAAACCAAGCTGGTGCGGGCGTATTCCGGGAAGGAAGTCCGCACGTTGGGGAAGACGAAAGGAGCCATGCAAGAAAGTTAGAGAGGACGCAACCCGTGGCGTTGCAGCAGGGTCAGCACGTCGGTCTCGGTGGCCGGAGCCAGCAGGCAGGCCGGATTCAGCAGGTAGCCCCCGGCCGAGCTGCTGACCAGGTAGATCCAGCCGTTCAGGTGGCGGAAGCCCCGCAAGGCGCCCCAGGCAGTAGTGCCGCGCCAGATAGGACTTTCCACGCGCACTCCGGCTTCGGTGAGGGTGTATGTGGCCGTAGCTTGGAGCAGCGGACTGGCCGCGTACTGCTTTTTCAGGGTGCGGTTGAAGTTGAATACCGCGTAACCCATGGAGGCCAGCATCACCAGCAGCGTCGCGCCCACCCGCACACCGGTAGCCGTAGCGCCTTCCGCCTCGGTGGGCGTGTTCCAGAGCACGAAGCCGACCAGAGCGGGCAGCAGCAAAAATCGGAACCACCGGGTTTTGAGGGCAAACTGCTGATTAATCTTCTGAAACTCGGGGTAAGAAATCCGAACGTCGGCAAAAACAAGGGGCTGCATAGAAGCCGAAAGTACGCTTATTTCGCCGCCAACACGGGTTCAGGAAGCAGCCCCAGTACCTGCGCGGCTGTGGCCGGTGGCTGCACCAGCTCCAGGTTCAGGTAGTAGCAGTGCTCCACCGAGGTGTAGAGCAGCACCCAGCTACCTACTATCTGCACGCTGTACAACTCCGCCCAGGAAAAGAAACGCTGCGTGCCATCCTGCGTGACGTGTACGCCGGGCGGTTCTACCAAGAAGCTGGTGGGCCGCTGCCGGACGGGGCCTTGCCGATAGGCCCGGCGGTAATCCCACCACTGATGCGCCAAGCCCAGCACCGTGAAGAGAGTCACTAGTACCAGCCAGGTTACCCAGTGCCCCGGCCCGAACCAGAGTCCACCGGCTAAGCCGCTTACTACCACGGCCGCCCAGCGCTGCACTTTCACTTTCCAGGAGTCGGACGTTTCGGGCTTGGGAGTGGGCTGCTCGGGGTAGCGCAACCGCTGCTGCTGCTGGTGAATGGCCTGAAACTCGGCAAAGGAAACGGCGCAGGGTGCGACTTCAAGTAGCTGGCTTGTATCAAGAGGGATGTTACCCAAGATGAAATCAGTTTACGCTGTATCCTAGTAATTGCTTTTAAGTGGTTAGATAGTAAAAGCTAAGCATAAAATATATGCTGACTTACTAATAAATAGAAGGCGAATAAGGTCGTCCATTAATATACAGCTCCGCCAATGGGTCACGATCTGTAATAAGTTTGTGCAATCGTAATATGTCAACCTGTAGAGGCGCTTTAAAGGCTACAAACGAAACTGTTCTATAAGCCTGAGTTTCGAGCAACTCATAAGGAATATTATCAGCCATAACTCTAGAAAAAATGTTTGAAATCTGGTCGACACCTAGATATTGGCCGGTGTGGATAACTGTTAATTTGGTTGGCATTCCTATCACAGTATTTAGAATGGTATTGTATTGTATCATAAAGCTAATTAAGTATTAGCTCGACTCCAATCGCCGTTTAAATTATAGTATAGATAGTTCTTATTTATGATGCCGAAAGCAAATTATCTACGAAATGGAAGTTTACAGGCAAGTTGTTGCTGAAATGTATTCTTCAATTAGGTATTAAAAAAAGGGCGAAGCTGAAGCCTCGCCCTTTTATGAGTTGACGATATTCGGTCCGCGACTAGCTTACCTCTAGCTGCAGCTTGAGCAAATTGGCGTACAGCCCGTTTTCACTGTGGCTGAGCTCGTCGTGGGTGCCTTGCTCCACGATGCGGCCCGCGTCGATAACCAGAATCTTGTCGGCCTTGCGGATGGTGCTCAGGCGGTGGGCAATAATGATGCTGGTGCGGTTCTGCATGAGCTCGTCCATGGCGCTTTGCACCAGCTTTTCACTTTCCGAGTCGAGGGCCGAGGTGGCTTCGTCCAGAATTAGAATGGCGGGGTTTTTCAGGATGGCCCGGGCAATGGCAATGCGCTGCCGCTGCCCGCCCGAAAGCTTCACGCCCCGCTCACCGACCAGCGTATCAAGGCCTTCGGGAAACGACTCGATGAACTGCCAGGCGTTGGCCTTGCGGGCCGCCAGCGTGATTTCGGCGTCGGTAGCGTCAATTTTGCCGTAGGCAATATTCTCCCGAATGGAGCCGCCGAAGAGCAACGTTTCCTGGGGCACGATGCCAATGTGGCGGCGCAACTCGGTCAGGTCATACTGTTGCAGGTCGCGGCCGTCGATGAGGATTTTGCCGCCGCTGAGCTCGTAGAACTGCATCAGCAGCTGCACGATGGTGCTTTTGCCCGCGCCACTGGGGCCTACCAGCGCAATTTTCTCGCCGGCCTGAATGTCGAAGTCGATGTTCTTGAGCACCGGCAAATCGGGGCGGGTGGGGTAGCTGAAGGCCACGTTGCGGTACTCGATGTCGCCGCGCACCTGCAGGGGTACCGTGCCGGCCACGCGGGGGCGGTGAGTGGGCTCGGAAGGCTCGTCGAGGATTTCCAGAATCCGCTCCGAAGCGCCCAGCGTGCTTTGCACCTTGCCATAGAGTTCCCCGAGGCCACCTACCGAAGCGCCGATAAAGATGGTGTAGAGAGCAAAGGAGGTTAGGTCGCCAATGGTCATCTGGCCGGCGGCTACCAATGAAGCAGCGCGCCACAGCACCATGATAATGCCGCCAAACAAACCGATAATCACGAACGACACGAAGCCGCCCCGGTAGAGGTTGCTACGCAGCGCGGCCTGCAACGTCCGGTTCAGGGAGGTGCCGTAGCGGTTGGTTTCGAACAGCTCGTTGGTAAAGGCCTTTACCGTGTTGATGCCCTGCAGCGTTTCCTCCACAATGACGTTCGTCTTGGCCAGTTCTTCCTGCGTGGCTTTGGCCAGCACCCGGATTTTGCGGCCGAACAGCATGGCTACTATCACGATGGGCGGGAAGGTGAGCAGCATAAACAAGGACAGCTTCACCGACACGAGCATGATGAACGTGACGCCCACAATGAGGGTAGTGACCTGCCGGAACAGCTCAGCCAGGGTCAGGGAAAACGAGTCCTGAATCTGGCCCACGTCGGAAGTGATGCGCGAGGTGATGGCGCCTACGCGGTGCTTCTCAAAGTAGGGAATGGGCAGGGTAACAAACTTGCGGTAGAGCGCCTGGCGAATGTCGCGCACGGTAAACTCGCTGACCTGGGTGAAAAACCAGATGCGGCCAAATGAGAACGTGCCCTGGAGCAGAATAACGGCAAACAGGCCCAGCGCAATCTGGGTGATGCTGAGCGTGACGCCGTTGGGCAGCACGAAGGGCTTGCCGTTGGCCGCGTCGGTGAGCTTGCCGATTACCCAGGGAAAGCCCATGGTCGTAGCGCTGGACAAGGTCAGCAGCACCAAACCCACGATAAACTTAAGACGATAGGGCAGCACGTACCGGAAAATCCGCAGGCCGTGCCGGAAGCTTTCTTTCGTTATTTTCTTTTTGGGCCCGTCCGGATCAAGGGTCGTGCCGCTGGTATTCATTCCACTTCTGGCCATGTATTCTATCTAGCAGAACTTAGAAGAAAGAGCGCAGAGCTTAGACTTTTCAGCAGCAGTCTAAGTTCTAGGCTCTCATTTCTGAGTTCTTCCTTTAACTACTCAAATTTGGTTTTGCCTTTCTCCACTTTCAGCGTGCTGGTGTCGCCGAAGGGCACGGGCAGCTGCACCTGAATGGCGACGGGCTGGCCCTTGCGGGTGGCGGGCTTCCAGGCCGGCATCAGCGTGAGCACGCGCAGGGCTTCGGCATCGCACTCGGGGCTGAGGCTTTTCACTACCGTTGGATTAGCCACGCGGCCGTCGGGCTCGATGGTGAAGCTGGTGAGTACCGTGCCCGTAACCTTATTGACGCGGGCCGCCTCCGGATACTTTACATTCTCCTGAAAAAAGCTGCTCAGGGCCTGGGCTCCACCCACGTACTGCGGGGGCACGTCGGGGCGGTTGGCCGCGGGGCGGGCCTGGGCCTGCATCCGGCCCGGCTTGAGCACAATGGGCTGCTTGGCCGGCGCCGTCTGCTGGGCCTGAGCGGCCAAATCCAGCGTCAAACCTAGGGCCAGGAAGATGAAGAAAAGATGTTTCATGGAAGCAAAGCGCCGAAAAACCACCGTTGGGAAAAGGAAAAGCCGCACGGGGTTCCGGGCGCACAAAGGTACGCACGGAAAGCCCAAGCCAACGGCTTCTGCCTAAACAACCTAGGTTAGGCAGGGTTCAATTCGGCGGCGGGCTGGCGCGAAATTGCCAGCAGCCCCAGGAAAGTCAGCAGACCATTGACGAGCAGAATCTCGAAGCCGAACTCGTAGCCGCCCAGCCAGGCCTTGGAGTTGGCGTTGAGAATGTAGCAGAACACCGGCGGCCAGGCGCACATCCAGGGCACAAACCGGTCGTGGAGCTGGCGCTTAGTGAAGATGCCGAAGCTGAAGAGGCCCAGCAGCGGCCCGTAGGTGTAGCCGGCGGCCTTGAACACGGCCGAAATCAGGCTCTGGTCGTTGAGCATCCGGAAGATGAGGATGATGACAACCAGCACCACGGTAAACATCAGGTGGGTGCGCTGGCGCAGCACGCTCTGCCGCTCCTCGGGGTACTTGCTGATAGTCAGGAAGTCGACGCAGAAGGAGGTTGTGAGGGCCGTCAGGGCCGAGTCGGCGGAGGAGTAGGTAACGGCAATAATGCCCAGGATGAAGACGATGCCGGCAAACAAGGAGAAGTGCTCGGTGGCCAGCAGCGGAAACACGTCGTCGCCGATGACTTTGCCGGCGGCATTCACGGGCAGGGTAATGCCCTTGGCGGCGGCGTACTGGTAGAGCAGCACGCCCAGGGACAGAAACAGCACGTTGACCGGCACCAGGATGAGGGCAAACCAAAACATGTTCTTTTGAGCGTCGCCCAGGGAGCGGCAGCTCAGGTTTTTCTGCATCAGGTCCTGGTCGAGGCCAGTCATGACGATGGTGATGAACATACCGGAAATGAACTGGGTCCAGAACTTGCGCGAGTCGGTCCACTCCCAGAAGAATACCTGCGACATCTCCGACTCCCGCACCGTGGTAATGACCTGCTGAAAGCCCAGGTTGAGTTCATCCGAAATCAGGTAGACTGAGATGCCCACCGACGTGAGCATGGCCAGGGTCTGAAAGGTGTCGGTCCAGAGGATGGTTTTGAGGCCGCCGCGGAAGGTATAGAGGTAAATCAGCAGAATGCTCACGGCCACCGTGACGGCGAAGGGCACGCCCAAATCGTCGAAGACGGCTACTTGCAGCACGCCCGCCACCACGTAGAGGCGCAGGGCCGCCCCAATAGCCCTCGAAATCAGGAACAAGGCCGCCCCAGTCTTGTAGCTCCAGAAGCCGAAGCGCTGCTCCAGATAGGTGTAGATGGATACCAGATTGAGCTTGTAGTACAGCGGCAGCAAGACCGTGCCGATAACCAGATAACCCACCAGATAGCCCATGACGACGGCCATGTAGCTCCAGGCCTGGGCTTTGACCATACCGGGCACCGAAATAAAAGACACGCCCGAGAGCGAAGTGCCAATCATAGCGAAGGCTACCATGTACCAGGGCACGTTGCGGTTGGCCACGAAAAAGCTGGCGCTGGTGGCCTTGCGCGAGGTGAGCAGGGCAATGACGATGAGGATGGTGAAGTAGCCGGCAATCAGGCTCAGAACCAGGGTAGGGGACATACGACGCGGGAAATGAACTGGTAAAGATACAGTGCGCCGCCAGACTGCCGCGAAAATCTGCGGTAGCGGAGGAGGTTAACTTGGATTTATCCGGGGTGAGGCCGAGAGCCAAGCTATGCTGCTGGGGAGGGGGAGATGGCGGGGAGGTCCAGGGTAGACGGCGGGCAGGTGGCGGGTAGGTGGCCGGGAGATTTTTGTACTCTGGCGGGAAGCCGGGGCCGGCCGGCGTTGAGAGAGCCTGGGCCGGCTGCCTCAGATTTCCGGCTGCTGGGGATATTCAGTAGCTTTACAGATCATCCGGCTTGATTACCCGTTGACTTTATGCAAAAACAGCTACTTATTCTGGCCCTCGGCCTGCTTAGCTACCACCCCACGCTGGCCCAGACGGCCCCACCAGTTCGCCAGCCCCGGCTGTTCCCCAGCGAGCTGCAGCGCCAACCAGTAACGACGCCTGCCGCCGGCCCCAGCGCCACAGCCCGCAAGCCGGGCAAGGTGACCACCTACCAGTGGCACTACCCATCCAGCACCTGGTCGACCACGGGCACCGTGGAGCGCAACACCTACGACAACCAGGCCCGGCGCACGCAGCTGGTGGAGTCGGACTCGGCCACGCAGCGGCCCACGGAGCGGATCAGCTTTACCTACAACGCGGCCGGGCTGCAAACCAGCGGTCTGCAGGAAGTCTGGGACGGGCTGGGCTGGCAGAACAACAGCCGCACCCTGGAAACCTTCAACAGCGCCAACCTTCTGACTGAGCTGCTGGACCAGGGGTGGCGCAACGGGGCCTGGCAAAACCGGAACCGCACGACGATTGGGTACGACTCGCACAACCACGAAACCTCTTACACAAGCCAGGAATGGCGCAACAATGCCTGGGCGACCACCCACGCGCACCGGAATACGATAACATATACCGCGGCCGGGGCTGTGCTGGAGGAAACCCAGGAGTATCTGGACCCCTGGACCAACACCTACGAGCATGGTCCGCGCCGGCAGTACACCTACCCCAGCCCAACGGCGCTGGCCTACAGTGCCCGCATCGACCAGCAGTGGGTAAACGGGGCCTATGAAAACCAGCGGCGCGTCAGTGGCCTTGTCTACGACAGCCAGGGCAACGAAACATCGTCGGTAACGGAGCAATGGGAGAATGGAGTCTGGCAGCTTCGCTCCCGCAAAACGACCGTTTACGAGCCCAACGGCAGCAGCCGGGGCCAGAGTGAGGAGCGCATCAACAATGCCTGGGTGCTTTTAGGCCGCTATAGCCACCTCTACGACGACTTCGGCACAGAACTGCTCTACGAGAGCGAAATGCGGAGCAACGGCGCGTGGTCCATTACCGAAGGCTACCGCTACCTGGTGCGCTACAACGCCAACAACGACCTGATTGCCCGGGTTCGCCAGAACTACAACACCACCACCAAAGCGTATGACAACGGGCTGAAGCGTATCTACGGCGACTATCAGAGCATCACCCTGGGTGCGAAGCCTAACGCCGCGCTGGCCGCCCAGACCCAACTGTATCCGAACCCCACCACCGGCAGTGTGACGCTGGAGCTGGCCGGCCTGGGCGAGTCGCAGGTAGGGGCCGAGGTGGTAAACAGCCTGGGCCAGGTGGTGCAGCGCCTCACGCTGCCAGTGCGCCAGGGGCAGAGCCGGCTGGAGCTCGGCAGCCTCCAAGCGGGCGTGTACACCGTGCAGCTGCACACCAGCGCCGGGCTGGTCGTGAAGAAGGTGGTGCGCCAGTAGGGGCCAGGTGCGTTTTGGACCATGGTAATGAAAGCCAGGCTACCCAAGCGGCCTGGCTTTCGCGCGTAGTCAGGGAGCTGGTAGGCTCAATAAAAAAGCCGGCTCCGACTCCCAGGCAGCCGCCGGACTGGCCTGGAAAAGCAGTACTTTTAAGGCTGCTTTTTTACGACAACCTGCTTTATAGCATGAAACACTATCTACTCGGCCTGGCCTGTGCCCTGACTACCACGGCGGCGCTGGCCCAAACTACTCCTGATACCCGGTTGCAAGAGTTGCTGGGGCGGCCCCGTACTCCGCAACCTGAATTGGCCGGACCAGGGCTAGCCCCGGCCCGGCGCGGCCCGGCGCTGCGCCTGCCCGCCAAGCGGATTACCTACGACTGGAACTCTGCCACCCAGCAGTGGCAGGCTCCTATGCACCATACCACCAGCTACACGGCCGATGGCCAGCCCAGCTTAGTCGTAATAGCCGACTCGGCCACCCAGCAGCTTCAGGCGCGGCTTACGTATGCTTACAATGCGACCGGGAGACAAACCCTGTCTCTTGGTGAAAAATGGACCGGCAGCGCCTGGCAAAACGACAAACGCACTACCTGGACCTACGACGCGCAGGGCAACTTTACCAGCACGCTGGACCAGCAGTGGGTGGCCGGAGCCTGGCAGAATGTTAGCCAGCTGCTGAACACCTACGACAGCCGCAACAACCGGACAAGCTACCTAGGGCAGAACTGGGTAAACGGGGCCTGGGTCAACAGCTTCGGCGCCCGCTCGGCCTACACCTACAACGCTACCGGCCAGATCGTGCAAACGGTGGAGGAAACCCTTGATACATTCCTCAACACCTACTCGTCCCGGGGCCGCAGCATTTACACCTACCCCACGCCAACCAGCAGCCTGTATTCGCAGGTGGAGTATCAGGAGTTGGAAGCTGGAGCCTACGTCAGCAACTACCGCCTGCAGCGTACCCACGATGCCCAACAGCGCATCACCTACTACGAAACCCAGACCTGGAACGGGACGGCCTGGGGACCCTCCACGCGCGGCAACTACGTGTATGGACCCCAGCCAGGCGACGTTCAGGAAACGGCCGAGTACTACTCTTTCGGCAGCTGGGTCAACAGCTCCCGTTACACTTTCCTCAACGATGCTTATGGCAACCTGAGCAAGTACGAAAGTGAAACGTGGCAAAACGGGGCCTGGATTATCTCCTACGGGTACCGGTACCTGCGCAAGTACAACCCCAACGGCGACATTGACCGGCAAGTAGAGCAGATGGTTACCTCACTCGGCAAAGCCTACGAAAATAACCGCAAGGACAGCTTCAGCGACTTTCAGAGTATCACGCTGGGTGTGCAAGCCAATGCCGCCCTTGCGGCCCAAACTCAGCTCTACCCCAATCCCACGACGGGCACCGTCACGCTGAAGCTGGGGGAACTTAAGGAGCAGGCACCGGTGCGGGTCGAGGTAGTCAACAGCCTGGGCCAGGTGGTGCAGCGCCTGGTGCTGCAGCCCCGGCAGGGCCACACTGTGCTGGACCTGAGCGCCCAGCCTAGCGGCCTCTACACTGTGCAGCTGCACACCGCCGCCGGACTGGTGGTGAAGAAAGTGGTGCGCCAATAGTCGTCTTGTGAAACTAGAAAAGGCCGGCTCACTTTGCGTGGGCCGGCCTTTTTTAGTGGGGTGGGGTTGCTTTATTCCCACTCCGTCCAACGCAGCACTTCGCCCACTTTGGGCACGTGCAGGTCGGGGCGGAGCATGCCGCCTTGGGCCACATCCTGCAGGGTGCGGATGGGTTCGGAGGCTGGTTCGTCGCTCAGATCGAAGGTGCCGTAGTGCATAGGTACCAAGTGGCCGGCCCGCAGCACGTTGGCCGCCTTGGCCGCCTCGTGGGGGTTGGTGTGGCTGAGCTGCATCATAAAAGCCGGCTTGTAGGCCCCAATGCCCAGCAGGCAGATATCCAGGGGGCCAAACTGCCGCTCGATATCCTCGAAGTGGCCGGCGTAGGCCGAGTCGCCACCGAAGTAGAGGAGCTTGCCCTGGGTCCGGATCAGAAAGCTGCCCCAGAGCACTTTGTTCAGGTCGGTAAGGCCGCGGCGGTGCCAGTGGGCGGCGGGCAAATAATAGATTTCCAGCCCGGGCGTGGCAGGTCCCAAATCGTACTGCTGCCACCAGCCGGCTTCCTGCACCTGCAGCCCGGAGGCCATGCTGCGTAGCAGCGGCGCCATGCGCAGCGAAGTTAGCACCCGCAGCCCCGGGTTCTGGCGGGCCACCAGCTTGATAGATGCCTCGTCGAGATGGTCGCGGTGGCCGTGGCTGAGCAGCAGCAGGTCAATATTGGTCAACGCCTCGGGCTGGCAGGGCAGGTGGTGGCGCCGCTTCAGAAACGCCGAATCGAACAGCAGCGGGTCGAAGAGCAGGGTAGTGCCCTCGGTGCGCAGCACGAAGGTGGCGTGGCCCAGCCATACTAGGCCATCTTCGCGGCCCTTGAGGAACTCGGTGCAGTCGACCACCCCCGGGGCCCAGGTATCGGCTTTTTTTTCTTCCTTCTGCGGGTTTTCAGTCAGAAACTTCCACCGGAACACGTTGCTGAACTCGGGCGTGTACAGCTCCTCGCCGTTGGCAAACTGGCTGCCAAATAGCTTGTTGCCGGCGTAGCCGGATTTCACGGTGCGGAGCGCTTCGTTGCGCAGGTAAGTAGGTTGGGCAGCCATGCGGGCAGTGGTCAGACGAAGATGCGGGAGCCAAAGAAACAGCAAAGCCCCGGAAACTTCCCGGGGCTGCTAGGTATACTGCCGACTGTGCAAGGAGGTTAGTAGCCGTAGGGACCGATGGAAAACGGCGAATAGCCCGGGGCCACGCCGTTGGAGACCCGCACCCCGCCCGAAATGGTCATGTGCTCGGTGATTTTGAAGTCGGCCCGCATGTTCACGCCCGAACCCTGGTTGGTGAAGCCCGCGTAAGGATTCACGCCGTTGCCGAAGGTGTTCGGGGTCAGGTCTTTCCAGGCCGACCCGACCAGCGTCACGCGCGGCGACAGGGCGTAAGCGCCGCCTCCCTGAATGACGTAGCGGTTCAGCCCGCTGAGGCCGACGGTGCGGGCCCCTTCCGGCGTAGTAGCCCCGATACCGGGCACGATGTGCATATAAGTGAGGCCCGCAAACACCGAAAAACGCTTGGTGAGCTGGTACGAGGCCAGCGGCGTGAGGTAGGAAGCCGACCCAAACCGCCCAGCCGTCATAAAGCCGGCATTCAGACTATACGACGCCCGCGGACCGATAAGCCCCAACTTGGGTGCTGCGTCGGCGGGTACGGGGGCCGTGGGCAGCGTGGCCGTTTGGGCCCGGGCCGCGCCGGCCGAAAGGCCCAGCAATACCGCTACAGTGAGGATAGAACGATGCATAGCCAAGGAAAATGGGTGGTAAGAGCGCAAAGAAAGTTAATCAGTGTAACAAGATACGAAACGATGGCGCTGGAAAAAGAATGCCCTCGACCGACTCAACGGTAAAATTTCTCTATTTAGTGGCCCCTTTTCCAGTACCCGCTATGGCCGACTTCGTTTTCTACCAACAGTTTCCAAACCCGGAAGTTGCCGCCCCACTGCTGCAACTGCTGCGGCAGCACGAGGTGCCGTTCGAAATCAGCTTCGACAAGCCTAGCTTCGACCCCAGCTTTGCCCACAACGAGACGAGTACCCATTTCGTGGTAAAGTTGCAACCGGCCGACTTCGAAACGGCCCGCCGTCTGGAAGAAGCCGAAAACCAGCAGCTTATTAGCCAGGTCGACCCGGAGCACTACCTGTTCACCTTCACCGATGCCGAGCTGGCCGACGTGCTACTCAAGCCCGACGAGTGGAACAGCTTCGACGTGACCCTGGCCCGGCAGATTCTGCAGGACCGTGGCACGGTTATCAGCCCCGAAGCCGCCCGCCTGCTGCGGCAGCAGCGCACCGCCGACCTGGCCCGCCCCGAACCTTCGCAGAAAGCCTGGATTCTGTGGGGCTACGCCTCGGCGTTGCTGGGTGGCCTGTTCGCCTTTTTCATTGGCTGGCACCTCTACACGCACCGCAAACTTCTGCCCGACGGCCGCAAGGTCCACGCCTTCACCGCCCCCGACCGGCTCCACGGCCTGCGCATCATGGTGCTGGGCGCGGTGATGCTGCTCGTAGTGGTGTGCGTCCGGATTTACTGGGAAGGCTGATTGTAGCTGCTGGGGGTAGCGCGCAACATGCGCCCCGCCTGCCAGGCCACGGCCCCCACGCACAGCGCAAACCAGGCAAAGGGCAGCTCCAGCCGCGCCACCGACAACACCCCACCCACCAGAATGGTCATGAAGCTGGCCAGGCCCTGTACTGCCTGGTTCAGGCCGAATATTTCACCCCGGTCGGCCTCGGTGGTGCGCTGGGCCAGCAGGCCTTCCAGTAGCCCCTGAATCAGAGAAATAGTTAGGCAGTCGAGCGTAACTACCACGTACAGCGCCGGGCGGGAAGCGCCAATCAGGCCGTAAGCGCCCAGAATCGGCACGCTGGCCAGAGCCAGCCAGAATATGGCCCGGGGCTTGTTGAGCCGGTCGGCCAGAAAGGTGTAGAAGCCGTAATTGATGGCAATGCTCAACGCCCCGAAATACATGAAAAAGTAGGACAGCGCCCGGGCATCCATCTGCTGAGCACCCAGGCTGGCGAAGGGCACGAAGTAGAAATAATAGCCGGTGCTCATCGTCAGGGCTACCTGCATCAGCACAATGGTGCGCAGCCGGCCGTCGGGGTCTTTGGCTTGCAACCGGCTCCAGATGGTCAGCACGTTAACGGCCCGGCTCAGCTCGCCCCGCAGCTCACTGCCCCGCACGCCGTTGGGCTGGGTGTGGGTTTCGCGCAGCAGTAGGCTGAGCCCGATGTTCACGGCGGCCAGCCCGACGGCCAGCCCTACCACGTAGCGGGCCTGCTCGGCGGGCTCCACGGCGTCCACTGTGAGTAAGGCTCCGGACACCATGGGCCCCAGCACGAAGCCCAGGGATATAATGGCGCCTTCGAGGCCCAGGTTTTTGAACAGGTTTTCGGGCGGCGAAATATCGGTAATGGCTGAGCGCACCGTGGCGTACATGCCGTTGGTAAACCCGTCACTGAGCCGGTTTGCGAAGTACAGGCCGGCCCGCACCGGTAGCAGTAGGCAGTTGGCCAGCAAAGTACCCACGGCCGACAGAAGCAGAATCGGGCGGCGGCCGAAGCCGTCGGAGAGCTTGCCCAGCACCGGGGCGGCAAACAGCTGCACGCCCAGAAACAGCGCCGTGCCTACCGACAGCCAGAGCTGGGGTTTGGGCAGACCACGCACAAACCCGGGCATAATGGGCCCGATGGCCGCGCCCACCACCACATCGAGCAGAATAATGGCGTAGAGCAATACGAGCCGGAAATCTTTGGGCATTACAATAGGCTAGGCGGGTGGACGGCAAATGTAGACTGCTGGAGTTGAGCTTATTCTCTTAGGGCTGTACTTTAGCCAGACACTATTGTTTACTTCTTACCCCAATTCCCTTTTATAGAAGAGTTTGTACCCGAAAATCAATCCGAACAGCCCGAGCTGATTATCCCGGCTGAAGAAGCTGCCCAGATCCAGGTGCGGTTTATGACCCAGGTCTACGGTTGGATGGCCGGCGCCCTGGCCCTGACTGGTGGTGTAGCCATGTTGGTAGGCGCTTCGCCCGAAATCCAGGAAGTGGTATTTGGCAACCGGCTGGTGTTCTTCGGCCTGATTATCCTGGAGCCGTTCGTGGTGGGCTAGCTGGGCCGCAACCTGTTTGAGATGTCGCCCAACCAGGCCGTCGGCGCTTTTGCTGGTTACGCCTTGCTCAATGGCGTTACGCTGGGCATTATTTTCATGGTTTACACGGCTGAGTCTATTGCCTCTACCTTCTTTATTACGGCCGGCACGTTCGGGGTGATGAGCCTCTACGGCTTCGTCACGGGCACTGACCTGAGCCGCTGGGGCAACCTGCTGTTCATGGCCCTGATTGGCCTCCTCATTGCCTCAGTAGTGAATATATTCCTGGCCAGCTCGATGCTGTACTGGATTACCAGCTTCATCGGCGTTGCCCTGTTTGTGGCCCTCACGGCCTACGACACCCAGAAAGTAAAAAACCTGGCTTTCATCGGCTACGGCGACGAAGGTGCCGACCGCAAAGCTGCCGTGTGGGGTGCCCTAACGCTCTACCTCGATTTCGTGAACCTGTTTCTCTACCTGCTGCGCTTCTTTGGCCGTCGCAAGTAAGATTAAGCAATATTTGAAATGCAAAACGGGCCGCCCACAGTGGGCGGCCCGTTTTGCTTGTACTTGGCGTAGTTAAATTCTTTGCAAACCCGTCATACGAAATGACCCTAGAAGAACTTGTGGCGGCCTCCGGCGACGCCAAACTGTTGTCCTACCACTACGCAGAAGGCATTCTGTTTCTGCTGTTGCTCTTGGATGAGCCGGATACAGTCGTAGAAGTAAAGATTCGCACCCAACTGCTCCAAACCGGTAGTGAGCTGCCGGCAACAAGTCCCTGGTGCTGCCACCTCGGGCGAATCGAGTTAGAGCCTATCAAATTAGAGGTCGTCAATGGTCATTATATGCCTCCACCTAGTTTTGTAGAGCTGATGAAAGATACTCGCTCCGGCCAAGGCTTAGCCTACGGCAGCAAAGCCTCGGCAGTGGGTTACCTATTCTCCCTGGTGGGTTCTAGCCGGGTCCTGTCTTGCCTGATCAGCACTCCAAATCATATTTCTATCAACGCAGCGGCTGATAACTAGTCTGTTACTTAGCCTTGCCGTTTAGCCAGTCGGCCCGGAATTTCTTCATGGCCTTGGTCACGGGCTTTTTAGCGGTTTCGTTAGTCACCACTTCCAGCGTGGGGTCTTCAGCCAAGGTTACCTGGACAGTGCGGATGCCGCCGCGGGTGCGGTATTCCACCGGCACCACGTCGCCGGGCTTGTGGGCCGCCAGCAGGTCCTGCACGGCCTTGGCGTTGCTCAGGCGCTGCCCGTCAATCTTGCGCAGCACGTCTTCCCGGTCGAGGCCGGCCTGGTAAAGTGGGCTGCCTACCAAGGTGCTGCCTAGGCTGGCCGTACTGTCGGCCGCGTTGAAGCTCAGGCGGCTCATCAGGCTGGCCTGCCCGGCCCGGGCGCGGCGCACCGTCAGGCCGGCCGGGGCTAGCAGCTCATTGAACTTCGGCAACTCGTGACCCAGAATATGCTGGCGGAAAAACTGCCCGGCAAAGGCCGTGTCCCGGCTCACTTCGCCCAGAATACGCTGCAAATCGGTCAGGGTGTAAGGCTTGGCGGGGGCGTAGTTCTGTTGCTCCTTACCATGCTGCTGCCACACGGCCCGCATATAGGCGTCGAGCGTGGTCTTATGGTTTTGACGCAGCATCATATCCAGCGCCAGGGCATTGGCCCCACCGATGTAGTAGTACGACAGGTAAGTATTGCCCCGGTTGTTGGGGTCAATGGCGGCGGCGGCATCCACGAAAGGAGCCTGCTGGCTCATCTGCACCGGCGAGAAACGGGCCGCCCCCGGCGAGTTAAGCATGGCACCCACCAAAGGCCCCACGGATTCCTGGCAATACTGGTCGTCGCTGAATACCCCGGCCCGGCGCAGCAGCAGGTCGCCGTAATACTGGGTGAAGCCTTCGGCAAACCAGAGCGAGTTGCTCATATTGGCCCGGTCGAAGTCGAAGGGCTCCAGGTCGCGGGGGCGGATGCGCTCCACGTTCCAGGCGTGGAAAAACTCGTGCGACACCGTCCCCAGATTATCAATGGCGCCGGGGCCGCGCAATGGGCGGTTGCTGGTCAGCGAGGTAGAGTTGCGGTGTTCCATACCATCGCCGCTGGTCTGGGGTAGGTAGTTGGCCACGAAGGTGTAGCGGCCGAAATCGTAGGCGGGCAGTTCTCCGAAAATGGCGGCGGCCTCCTGCACGATTTTCTTGGTCTGGTCCACGTAAGCGTCCAGCTCGGCGTCGGTGCCTTCGTGCAGTACGCTCATCTCAATGGTGCGCCCCTGATGCTGCCAGGAGCGCACTTTCTGCGCGCCCAGGGAGGTGGGGCTGTCCATCAGATATTGCAGGTGCGGGGCGTAATAGGTGCCGGTAGCAGCTTCGGGGCGTAGCTGCGTGGCTACCTGCCAGCCGGTAGGCAGCTCAAACTTGACCTGGGCCGGCCGCTGTTCCTGACCTTTGCCGTAGGCCAGCGTGGCGGGCATGTTTAGGTGGGCGTGAACAGCGTCGATGCCGGCATAAGTGCCGTCGGTTCGGTCGCCAAATAGGGTATAGGTAAAGCGCACTGTGCCGTCGTGCCCGCTCACGTCCCAGCCGTAGGGGTCGGGGCGGCTAACGTTCAAGGCTTTGCCTTTCGAGTCGGTGGCTTTCACGTCGTAGACGTTCTTGGCGAATTCGTGCAGGGCATAGCGGCCCGGCGAGCTACGGGCCATGCGTACCTGCAGGGGCCCGGCGGGCAGCTCCGAAAAGACGACGGTAACCTGGGCTTCGTGGTGCACCGCGTTGGGAAAGGCAACGGTATACTGCACGGGGGCCTGGGCCAGTGCTCCGAAGGGGAGGGCCAGGGCGAGAAGAAGAGTGGCGGCGGATTTCCGCATAGGACAGAAGAAACAGGGATGGATGCCTAAAAATAGGGCGCGGCGGCGCTACTTCGGTGGCCCTGCTTGTTTTTCCTCTGTAGGATGAGCCTTAATTGAAGACGCTGGCCTCTACCATACCCCGAAAAAACAATTGTTGCTGTTGCAGCTGCAAGCCTAAATTGCGCAGCTCCGGGTGCAAGTCCGGCATGTCGCGGCCACTGATGCCGGTTGTGAGCCGGAAAAAGCGGTACATAGCTCGCAGCAGCAGACGCTGCCAGAGCGTTTGGGCCGGCCGAAAATCAGCCAGCAGCCAAGGAGCGCCCGGCCGCCGGACTCGGTTCAGGGCGCCGAGAATAGCTTGCAGGCGGCTGGGCTCAAACAAGTCCAGAAAGAAAAAGGTGAGGATGACGTCGAACGACTCGTCAGGGCGCAGGTCACGCTCGGTGCCCAGCCGGAATTCTACCTGTCCGGCATGCTGGGGCGCGGTTTGCAGCAGCGTCGCGCGCGACTTGGCCAGCATCATGGCCGAAGCTTCCAGGTAGAGCACCCGGGCATCAGGACGGCGCTGCAGCACTTCGCCCAGCACCCAGCCCGAGCCCCCGCCGATAATCAGGACCCGGGGCCGACCCGGTGGCAGGCCGGCCAAGGCTGCCTGTTGGGCGCGCTGCAGCGCGTCGCCAAATACGAGGCGGGCCAAAGGGTCGTAGAAGGGGGCAACCCGGTCGAAGCCGGTATCGGCAGAAGGCATGCGCAAAAGCAGGAGGGGAAGGGGTGGTAATGTATCGACAATTCTGCACTAGTAAGAGTGCCCGCGAAAACCGCCTATTTAGGGACGGGCTTCGTATGCAGCAAAGCGTACCAATGCTGCCCAGCAATGACCAACTACTTACGCCGAATCGTGGCGGGCTTCATGTTATTTGCGGCCGAATTTGCCGTAACCCTGGGGTTAGGAACCCTGGGCATCGTGGGCTTTCTGGCGCTGGGGCGGGAAGTGCTGGATCAGGATGCCGCCGTATTTGACGCACGGGCTTTTCACTGGGCCCGCCATATACTGGGAGCCAATGAGAGCGGCTGGGTTGAGAGAATAACGTTTTTGGCGTCGCGCAACTTTATCACGGCCGTGGCCTTGCTGTTGATTGGCTACTTTCTGTTTGTGCGGCGGCACCGCTGGTACACGCTCCTGGTGCCAGTAGTAGCCCTGGGCAGCATCACGCTGAATCTGGTGCTAAAAACCACCTACCGCCGGCCCCGGCCGCTGCTGCCGCTCGTGTCGGCTTCGGGGTTGAGCTTCCCCAGCGGGCACGCCATGATCAGTGCCTCGTTCTACGGCCTGCTGATTTATCTGGTCCTGACCCACGTGCGCCGCCACCGCGTGCTGCGCTGGCTGCTAGTGGTGGTGCTGGTCTTGCTGATTTTGCTCATTGGGCTGACCCGCGTTTACCTGCGGGTACACTATGCTTCCGACGTGCTGGCCGGCTTCACAGCCGGGCTAGTATGGCTGCTAATTGCTATTCCGCTGCTGAAGTACATCGAAAAAGCGGTAAAAAAACGATATAAATACGCGCCGCAATTAGCTGAAAAACAGCCTGAATAGCGTTCTGGTGAAGTTTTTTCGCAATTTTTTTCACCAAAAGCTTGATAAACTACTTCCCGGCCGCGTATCTTTGCATCGTTGAAAGACACTCCAACAGGGAGTTTTGCCCTTCAACAATCAGATGCGCTTGTGGCGAAATTGGTAGACGCGCTGTCTTCAGGCGGCAGTTCCGCAAGGTGTGAGAGTTCGAGTCTCTCCGAGCGCACCACGAAAGCCGGTCCCAAAAGGGCCGGCTTTTTTGTTGTTTGCCAGCCCCAGCGGTGCTGTAGCAGCCCGCCCGATTGGACCTTGTATACTCTGCCATGGATAAGCTCCTCACGCGCCTAGTCACGCTCTTTATGTTCCTGGTAGTGGAAGTAGGCGTGCTGCTCCTGGTTTTTCTGAGCTCGTTGGCCGCCTTTTTCTACCTGACGCGGGTTGTGTTCGTGCAGCACTCCGCCGGGCTCGACCAGTGGGGGTTTGCTCAGATGGACCAACTCCGAGCCGCCGCGCCCGGCCTTACGCCCTGGGTGGTCGGCATCACCTTTTTCGCCTCCGCGCCTTTTCTGGTCGGGACCGGCCTGCTGATTCCGGGCGTACTGGCCTGGCAAAAGCGGAAGCGGGAAGCTCTGGAGGTATTCTGGGCCGTGACAGGTGCAGCCATTCTCAACCAGATCTTCAAAACTCACTTTCACCGCCTTCGCCCCGATACAGCTTTGTTTCCGCAAATGGGGCTGAGCTTCCCCAGCGGCCACGCCATGATTGGCATGGCCCTCTACGGCTGTTTGGCCTGGCTGCTGTGGCGCCACCGCCGCCATTTCTGGCTGGCCGCAGCCCTGCTGCTGTGGGCCGTGCTCATCGGCTTCACCCGCATCTACCTGCACGTGCATTACACCACCGACGTGCTGGCTGGTTTCGTCGCCGGCCTGGGCTGGCTCATGCTCCTGCGCTCCGGTCTGCACCTGTGGTGGAGAAATTCCTAATGTGCTTAAGTGCTAATGAGGGTTGAATATGCTAATGCAAACTCATGTCATTGTGAGCAAAGCAATCCGCCATCTACTAGCGACTAGCATCCTTTAACATGAAAAGTCCTTTCCTACACGCGGTAGGAAAGGGCTTTTCATGTTAAAGAACGGATTGCCGCGGCTCACGCCTCGCAATGACACGTTGGGTATTAGCACATCAGCACATTGCTTAGCTTATCACAGCTTCACCGTCACACGTAGTGCCAGCAGGCCTTTGACACCCTGGAGTTCTTCCAGCTCCAGTTCCTCTACATCGGGTTCGAGCAGGCCACGGTCCTGGAGGTAGTCGATATACTCCATGTACTCGGCGGCTTCGCGAAGCTGGGCGTAGACCAGGGCAATTTTGCCGGGCTGGGTAAGCCGCTCCCCGGTACCAAGCACGGTGGCCTTATCAACGCGCTTTTTGATGATTTCGTAGCGGATGTTGTAGGCCCCGTCGACGTCGAACTGGCGCTCATCCTGGCGGAAACGGATGCTCAGGGGCTGGCCGTGAATCAGAATCAGCTGGGTAGTGTCGAGCGGCACGGCTAGCTTGGGCTTGAGGGCGGCCGTGCGGCGCGTGATTTCCACCGTGACCAGCAGCTGCCACAATCGTAGGTTTTTCAGGAAAACCAGGTCGAAGGGCTTGTTTTCCACTAAGGAGCCACCCACGTAAATGTTGTGTTCCACCCCATCGGTTTTGAAGCGCTGAAAGTAGTGCGGAAACATCTGCTGGGCCTTGGCTTCCTCCTCGTCGAGGTAGTCGCTGACGGTGTCATTGAGCAGGGTCACGCTCTGTTCGAAGTCCTTGCGGCGCTTGTAGAGAATGCCCAGCTCGGGGTCAATGTTGCTCCAGTACTGGGCAATGACGGGCCGCAGCTCGGGCGTATTATTGCTCAGATACTCAAACAGCGGCTCCACCTCCGTCTTCAGCGACTCGAAGATGCTCACCTCGTCGCCGGTCAGGATGCCCTGGCGCAGGCGGCGCAGGTTCTTGTTGACGTAGAACTTGAGCTCGTCGAGAATGGGCAATTGCTGAAACTCGGAGGCCTTTTTGAGGACTTTGTTGGCCAGAGTAAGGTGTTCGATAAGGTCGCCCTGAATGGCTTCGTTGCGGGCCGTGCTGCTGCCCCGAATGTCGCTGGCCCCGTGCAGCGGGTAGACGTCGTGGAAGACAATGGCCTCCATTTCGGCGTTTTTGTTGCCGTCTTCGAGCTTGTTGAGCAGGTTTAGGGCCGCGTCGGTGAAGCGCCACTCCATCGTGGGGTGAATGGCGGTGAACTTCTCCTTGATAATGGCCTGCACCCGGGTCTGAATTTCCTCAGAGTTGCGCTTGACGGCCACGGCAAACAGGGGCACAAACTGCTGAACCTGCTCAATGCAGAACTCATCCAAGTCGCCGACGTTGGGTGAGCCCAGCTCCAGCAAGCCCACGGTGTCGTCGCCGTAGGGTAGCAGGGCCAGGATGGTGCTTTTGATGCCGATGCCCAGAATCTGCTCCCGCAGATCTTCGGGAATATCGGCCTGCTCTACGTTTTGCAGCACTAGCGGCTGGCGGTCCTGCAGCAGCTGGTTGTAGATGCGGCGGAAGCCCGAGGAAGAGTCCTGGTTGTTGAGCTGCTTGGTCAGGAAGCTGTGGTTGATTTTGCGGCCAAAATCCACGAAAGCCTGCTTTTTCTCGTCGTAAGCGGCAATGCCCAGCTGCAGAAACGGCCGACCGAAGAGTACCCGCAGCTTTTCCTGAATCTGCTCCAGCCGGTCGGAGGCCTGCAGCACGTCGCGCTCCAGCAGGTCGTACTTGAGCTCGGAAAGAATTTCCTGCTCGGTCACGTCCACCAGGTGCAGAATGTTGAAGCCTTCCAGCTCGAACCGCTCGGGCGGCAGCAGCTCGTGCCAGAGGTCGGCACGGTGCAGGTTGTGGCTCAGGAATTCAATCTGCTCGGGCGTCAGCTCGGGCTTTTCACCCACCACCCGCACGTCGATAAACGTGGAGGTGTAGCCCACGCCGTAGTGGCGGTAGGAACCGATGTTGTAGTCGGGTACGGTGAAGATGATGGTGCCCTGCAGCGGCAGGTTTACGCCGTATACCTTATCCAGAATCAGCTGGTAGACCATGCGCGCCATGTAGATATCCATGGTGCGTGGGTCGAAGTTCAGCGGCTGCTTGACGGTTTTGTTGGTATTGAGCAGCACGTCGGCAAACCGGGGCGTGTGGTAAAAGCTCAGGCGCTGAAACGGAGCCACCGCCCCGCTGATGTCGGTGCCGAATGAAGCCGGCGGAAACACGGCCATCAGCAGCGTTTCGACCAGGTCGCAGCTGCAGTCGAGCACGCTCAGGTCGGTAATGGCGCCACGACACCAGGGTGCCGCGGCCACTTGCTCCCCAATGGAGCGGGCCAGCAGGGCCACGCCGGGGTTAGAATCATTTTCGCGGGCCTGCCAGTAGCTGATAATCGGCTCCAGACTAAGCGTAGTCTTGAAAGGAAAAGCCGGGGAAGGAGCTATAATAGGGCGGGCAGTAGGTTCTCGTAACATAAGTGCTGGTATAACAACCCGGCCCGGTAGATTGATTCACCCGCCAAGCTAAAGGTTATTACCAACTATACGCAGGGGGCCGCCACCCGGACGTCGGCCGGAAAGCAGCTTAACTTAAACAAGCTACTGACGAGCTCAGGGTTGTTTTTCTAGCTGCACGTACATCGGCTTATCCTGCCCGGTCGGGTCCAGCAAGTTGATGGTATCGCCGTTGAGGTGCAGGTCCTTGCGGATAACCTGGTAGCAGGTGCAGCAGCCATCCACGGCCTCGGGCCGGCTTTGCACGTGCAGCGAATCCACTACGAAAACCTGTTTGGGGTCGCTAGCGGGCCAGATTTTGTACTGGTACTTGAAAAAGGGCAGGGCTGCGCTGGGGAAGGTCCGGCCCTGACCCAGGGCAATGGAGTCATCGGCCTGGGCCAAAGTGCGGATTAGGCGCAGCGTGTCGGGTTTGATGGGACTAAGCGGCGCCAGGGGCTTGCGGGTAATAATGATGGTGTCCACATCCTTGCGGGCAAAGGCGTTGGGGCTGCCCGGCGTCACGTCGAAGCGGAGGAGTACCACGTTGTCGAGCGTGTCTCGGCAGTCGCAGGATTTGTTGGCGCAGCAAGCCGACAGGGCCAGGGTACCAAACAGAAGAAACCAGGTAAGGAAGGAGCGTAGCATAGCAGCCGTAAAGGTAACGCCCGGCGGGTAGCATCCCGGCGCTGAAGCAAATCTGGGCAAACAAAAAGCCAGCCCCGGAGTGGAGCTGGCTTCTTATACGACAAAGTAGGCTGTCTTATTGCTTCACGAAACGCTTGGTTTCGGAGCCCGAGCGGGTCGTGATTTTGTAGAAATAAGTACCGGCGGGCAGGTCGCTCAGGTTGGTGGTCAGCGTGTGGCTGCCTTTATCCTGATGCTGGTTTTGCAGCACGGGGCGCAGGGTGTTGCCGCGGCCATCCAGTATTTCGATAGTTACGGGCCCGGCTTTCTGCACCGAGTAGTCCAGCTGGTTGTTTGCTGCGGCAGGGTTCGGGTACACGTTCAGGCCAGCGTTGGGGACCGTCGTGGCCGGGGTTGCGGGAGCGTTGGGGTCAAGCAGCAGGAAGCGGGCAGGACGGAAAAACTGGCCCAGGCTGCCGGAACCCCCCCGGTGGTGCCCACCAAATTCCTTCCGCTTCTCGAGCTGCTCGGGCGTGGCATTTTTGGCGGCAATGGCTTTGAGGTCGGTGGTCCATTTCTCCTTCTGGGGCTGAATTTCCTGAGCCAGTTGAGCGAGCGGCGCCTCATACTTCTTGGCCAGCAACCCTACTTTCACCATGATTTCCCGGCTGGCCGAGCGCAGCTCCTGCAACTGCTGTTTCTGAGCCTCGGTCAGAATAGGGGGGCTTTGCGGGGTGCCGGCAGCTTTCAGGCTTTCGACTAGCCCCTGGCGGCGCTGGTGCAAGTCCTGCAGTTCTTTGCGGTAGGTAGCCAGTTGAGCCTTGTCGTCGGTGGCGAGCTGGGCTTCCAGCTTCTGGCGCTGCTGCCGCACCACGGGCAGCACATTGGCCTGGTAGTAGGCTTTGACTTCCTGGCGGCCGGGCTTGTCGGCGCCGTGGTGGCCCTGGGCCAGGAGGGTCGGGCCGCTGAGCAGGGCCGCCAGCAGGAAGGTCAGGGATTTAAGCAGGGTTGCTTTCATAAAATGATAATGAGCCGTTGTTGCAATTTTCAGAACCATAGATGGGCCATCGGCGGCAACGTTTAATCAGGAACGAAAAAAAACCGCTCCAGCGCGTGCTGAAGCGGTTTTGTTATACTTTGAAGCGGATAAGAAGCTTACTTGAACGTGTCTTTGGTATCGATGACCTTTACTTCCGTCACGTTCAACTTGTAGTTGGCCACCTGGGTATCCTCGGCTACCACTTCCTTGGGCAGCCCTTCACTGACGACCTTGGCGTAGCTCATCGGCGAAGGCGTGTTCTGCTTGAGCACGTCGGCCAGGGGCTGGGCCTCGCTGTCGTCCGTAACGATGGTTACGTACATGTTCTGGGTCTGCCAGTGCTTTTTGATGGCCTTGTTCACGTCGTCGAGGGTGAGCTTGGCAAACTGGCCGTCGAGTTCCTTGAGGTAGTCTTTGCGGCCGTAGAACTTCGAGTCGAGCAAAAAGCCGAGCTGCTTGGAAGGCGTGGTACCGTAGAGCTTCACGTAGGAACGCAGGAAAGTGCGGGTGATTTCGAAGTCTTCCTTGCTCATGCCGTTTTTCACCAGATTATCCATTTCGCGCACGGCCAGACGCAGGGCAAACGGGGCGTGGCCCACCGTCAGGCCGCCTAGCTCGGTAGGATACTGCTTGCGCAAACCTTCGGCAATCTGGACCGGGCGCAGCCACAGGCTGGCGTAGTTGGCATGGCGGGGCACGCCAGGCACGGGCAGCATGTTCTGCCCGCCGCTTTCATACCACTCGATGTAGCTGTAGTCGCCGTAGTTCATCGAGCGGGTCGTCCGGATCTTGTCGTAGAGCTTGCCGTAGCTTTTGCGGTGCTCCCCGAGGTAGGAGTTGGCCACCATCAGGGCCGCGAAGTCGTCATTGGCGCGGGTGGTCTGGATGGGGAAGCCGGCGTACACGGCCGAGCCCAGGGCGTCGGTCTTGCTGATGATTTCGACGTGGATGCCCTTGGGTGCCGCCACGGTGGGCACTACGGGTTTGGCGGTGCTCTTGGGCAGCTTTTCCAGGTCGTCCTTCAGCTTTTTGGCAAAGGAAGCCGAGTAGTTGCCGGCAATGCCGATGGTCAGGTTGTCTTTGCCGAAGGCGGCGGCGTAGTGCTTCTTCACGTCGTCCAGCGTGAGGCTACGTACGCCAGCAGCCGTGCCGCGGGTCATGTGCTGGAAGCGGGTGCCGCGGAAAAGCTGGTCTTCGAGGGCAAACTTGCTGTAGTCCTCGTCGGAGGAAGCCCGGATAACCTGCTCCACATAGTTGAGCTGGTTGGACTTGAGCCGGTCGAAATCCTCCTGGGTGAAGCTGGGCGTCAAGATCAGGCCCTGGAGCACGGGGTAGAACTTGTCGGTAAAGTCCTTGTGAAACTCGAAGGTGAAGGTGGTGACTTCCTTGTCGGTGGTGGCGTAGTACTGGGTGGCCATCGGGTACAGGAAGTCCTTGAGCTGGGCGGCCGTCAAGGCCTTGGTGCCGCCTTCGGTTACGAGCTGGCTGGTCAGGAACGTCAGGCCTTCCTTGCCCACGGGGTCGGCGGAAGAGCCGTTGCGGAACTGCAGCTTTACCACCACTTTCGAGGCGTTGGGCTGGCGCAATTCCACCACGTCGGCGGCTTGCGCGAAATTCGCCCCAACCGGGCCGAGCAAGGCCGCGGCCAGCAGCAGGCGGGAAAAAGTATGTTTCATGGAGAAAAGTAGTTGTTAGTTGGTCGTTGTCAGTTGGTAGGGTCGTTGAGTTTAAGTCTTGGGCTCACCAAGCCTACCAACTGACAACTAAAAAAGCCTACTGCACGCCGCCGGTGGCGTTGGGCCCGATGGTGCCCACCGTCAGATGCTCGGGCACGAAGTACTTCTTGGCCGCGGCCTGAATGTCGGCCGGCGTTACCTGGTCGTAGAGGGCGTAGAAATTATTCAGGCTCTGGGGGTTGCCGGTCAGCCAGATAAACTCGGCCAGGCCGTTGGCAATCTGGTCGGGCGAGTCGAGGCCCATCAGGAAGCTGTACTTCAGCGCCGACTTGGTATCGGCCAGGCGCTTGGCATCCACGGGCTTGGTCTTCAGGTCTTCCAGGGCTTTGGTAATCTCATCCTTCACGTAAGCCATGTCGGCCGGCTTCACCACTGAGGCCCGGATGGAGGTCAGGTAGGGGTCCCGGGTATAGTTGGGCGAGCCGCCTACGAAGCGCACTTTCTGCTCTTTCACCACCAGCTTCTGGTACAGCGGCGAGTTGTCGGAGAACAGCATCGTGGTCAGGATATCCAGGGCGGGCAGGTCCTTGCTTTGGTCGTTGAAGGCCGGGCCGCGGTAGCTCAAACTCACCAGGGGCGGGAAGTTGGCGTTCTGAATGTGCACGTAGCGTGGGGCCGTCTGCTCGGGCTCCTGGGTAATGGCGGGCTGGTAGGAGCCCCGCTTCCACATGCTGAAATACTTGTCGGCCAGCTGGTTTACTTGCTCCGGCTTCACGTCGCCGACTACCAGCAACGTGGTGTACTCGGGACGGTAAAACCGGTCGAAGAACTGCAGCGAGTACTGATACTGGTTGGGCATGTCCACCACGTCCTTGAAGAAGCCCATGGTGGTGTGCTCGTAGGTGTGCTTGTCGAAGGCGGCGTCGGCTACTTTCTCGTTGAGCTGGGTGTAGAGCGAGGCCGAGTTCTTGGTGTATTCGCCCTTCACGGCCCCGGCTTCAGCTTTGAAATCGTGCTCGGCGTACTTGAGGTGCTGAAACCGGTCGGCTTCCACTTCCAGCATTTTCTCCAGCATCGTCGCGTTGCCGGTCATGTGGTACACGGTGCGGTCCAACGACGTGTTGGCATTGGCCGAGGCGCCTACTGACTTGAGCACCTGGTCGTACTGCTCTTTGCTGTACTTCTCAGTGCCCCGGAACATGACGTGCTCGAAGAAGTGGGCAAAGCCGGTGTGGCCGGGCTCTACTTCGTCGCGGGAGCCGGCCCGCACCACTAAAAACACCGACGCCAGGCCGGGGGAGTCGAAGGGAACGGTCACCACGTTCATGCCGTTGGCCAGCTGCTTCTGCTGCATGGGGTAGGGAAAAGCCGGGGCCGTAGCAGAGGCGGCGGCTGGCGTGGCGGCCGCCGGGGCAGCCTTTTTTTGCGCCTGAGCCAGGGGCGCAGCCAGAAGACCGGCAGCGAGCAGCCAGGTCTGGACGGAGTGTTTCATGCAAGTAAACGGATTAGAATGGGGAGAGGGCAAAACCAAGGTGGCGCACTCGCGCCAAAGGAGCAAGTGTTGTGGTAAAGGTTGCACTTTCGGTCCTAAAATCCTGGGACGAGCTACCTCCGCCGTGCTCGGCACTGGGTAGCAAACCAAGCAAGACGGCTGCCCAACAAAAACGGCGGCTCCGTGGGGAGCCGCCGTGTAGTCGGAGTTGGGGCAAACGGGCTTAGTTGCCGGCCTTGCTGCGGGTCGAATCAGGCGCCGCTTTGGCGGGACTGCCGCCCATACCCGGTATTTCCTGGATAATGACCTCGTTGGGGTAGGCCGTCATAATCAGCTGCCCGCGCAGGGAGCTGGCGTCGGCTTCTACTTTGGGCCGGATCTGGTTCAGAGCCTGACGTACTGATTCGACATCGGCCAGGCGGGGTGCACCCTTCCGGGAGTAGCCGTGGTACATAGCCACCTTCACTTTAGAGCTGCCTTTGCCCGTGTAGCGGGCCAGCACGGAACCGTGCACGTCGATAACCTGTACCTCGGCCTGCAAGTCAGACTGGTGGTATTCCAGTGGAACCCCCAGCAGCAAGGGCGTCAGCAAGGTGGTGTACTGAAAGATGCGCAGCCCGTTGCCGGTGCGCTTGGCACTGGCCTTGGTCACGCGCAGCTTAATGGAGCCGTAGGTGGTCGTGTCCTTGACATCCATCAGGTTTTGCTCCAGCTCCAGCTGAAACAACTTCTGCAAATCCTCGCTGGTTGCGCCTTTGCCCTTTTTGGCCAGCGGGCCGGCTTCCACCGAGGTTTTAAGCACAGGTAGGCGCGTCGACAAGGGGGCCGTTGGCATCGTAAACAGCGCCTGGTCCAGGGAGCGGCAGCCAAACGATGACGCCAGCAAGCCCAGCAAGCATATCCGGAGTACGTATTTCATAGAGTTGTAAGTAGAAGTAAGGAAACCAGTTGGCCGGTTGGCTGCTTCAGAACGTTTCGGGCCGGCAGTAGTTGCGTAGGCCGGGCGGCCTAATGCGCGTGCTGGGCCAGGCTGCTGTCGGCTTCGGCCAGGTCGTCGAGGGGGGGAGCCACGTAGTTGTCGACAAACTCGCCTTCCCAGCGGGCAATAACGGCCGAGGCCAGGCAGTTGCCAATAACGTTGACGGCCGTGCGGGCCATGTCCATCAGGGCATCAATGCCCAGAATGATGAATACCGGCCAGGAAGGCAGGTTAAACGAAGCCACCGTTGCGAGCAGAATCACCAGCGAAGCCCGCGGCACGCCCGCCACGCCCTTGCTGGTCAGCATCAGGGTAAAGACCATCACCAGTTGCTGCCCAAACGACAACTCCACGCCGGCGGCCTGGGCCACGAATACGGCCGCCAACGACAGATACAGCGTGGTGCCGTCGAGGTTAAAGGAGTAGCCCGTCGGCATCACGAAGGCTACCACGCGGCGCGGTACTCCGATGCTTTCCATGGCTTCCATAGCCCGGGGCAAAGCCGCCTCCGACGACGTGGTGGCAAAGGCAATGCTGACCGGCTCGGCAATGGCCTGCACGAAGCGCTTCAGCGGAATGCGGGCAATCAGGGCCACCGGCACCAGAACCAGCAGCAGGAAGGCAATCAGGGCCGCATAGAGCGTCAGCAGCAGCTGCACGGCATTCACCAAGGGCCCGAAGCCCATCTTGCCCACGGTGTAGGCAATGGCGCCGCCCACGCCCAGCGGGGCGAAGAACATCACCACGTTGGTAAACTTGAACATCACCTCCGACAAACTTTCCGACCATTCCACCATCGGGCGGCGGTGCTTGTCGTGCACCATAGCTAGGCCGATGGCGAAGATGATGGCAAAAACCACCACCTGCAGCACCTGGCCCTCGGCAATGGACTTGGCAATGTTTTCGGGGAAAATGTGGGTGATGATGTCGGCCGCGCTTTGCTTGGGCGCCGCCGCAATGGTTTCGTTGACGTTGTTGTTGGCCTGGGCCGCGGCTAGCACGGCCGGGTCGAGGCGGCCGGCCTTGGTCAGGTTGATGGCGGCCAGACCAATGAACAGGGCAAACGTGGTGACAATCTCGAAGTACACCAGGGCCTTGACGCCCATGCGGCCCACCTTTTTCAAATCGGCGTGGCCGGCAATACCCACCACCAGCGTGGCAAATACCAGCGGGGCAATAATGGTCTTAACCAGCCGCAGGAACACGTCGCTGAGCACCTTCAGGTTTTGGGCCTGCGTGGGGAAGTCGGCTCCGGCCTCCGCACCTACAAACATGCTCGTGACAATCCAGAAGGTGAGGGAGCGGCGCTGGGCGGCGTAGGCCACCATGGCGGCCAGTGCCAGCCAGCGGGCGGCCATGGGCACGGCGGCAGGCAACGCCAGGAGTTCGTAAGCGTGCAAAACGGTCAGGACCCCGGCCACCACGAGCAGCAGCAGGACCAAAAGAGCAAGGCGGGAAAACTTCATGCGGGAGAAAAAACGGAGGGGATACAAGGCGGGAATCTGAGCAAAGATAGGTTTTTGGCTTTCGTGGTGAATTGCTCCTTTCAATCTTGTTTTTCCGTAACTCTGTAATCTATTCTACTCTACTGTATCTACCCCGTGCCGTTACCCTGGACGATGGCCGCTTACGAGCTGCCGCTGCGCTTTACCTGGAAGATTTCCCGCAATGCTTCCGATACTAAAACCAACCTGCTGGTACGGGTAGGGGAGGGCTCTGCTGCGGGCTGGGGCGAGGCCGCGCCCAACGTGCGCTACGGCGAAACCCCCGAGGGGCTGACCGCCGAATTTGCCGCCCTGGTGCAGGCCGGCCTGGGACACTGCACCCACCTGCCCGAGCTGGAAGAATTTCTTTCGGCCCATACGCCGTCCCACGCCCTGCGCTTTGCCCTGGAGTCGGCGTTTGTGCACCGCGAAGCCGCGCTGCGGGGGCAGTCGGTGGCAGCCTGGCTGGGTGTGCCCGCCCCAAGCCGGCCCGTGGCTACGGCTTTTACCCTGCCCATCATGGAACCCGGGGCGGTGGCCGGGTTTGTGCAAGAGCAGGGCATGAGCCGCTTTGCCCAGCTCAAAGTCAAGGTAAATCAGGATAGTGGCTTCGAGCTGCTGCGGGCCCTGACTGAGGCCTTGCCTGGCCGCGAAATCCTCATTGACGGCAACGAAGCCTGGACCGATGCCGACTCGCTGCTGCAGTTTCTGGAGCGGGCCCAAACCTTGCCCGGCCTGCGGGTGCGCCTGCTGGAGCAACCCTTGCCCGCCGATTGCCCCGATGACTACCGCTACCTGCGCAGCCGCTCGCCCTGGCCGGTTTTTGCCGACGAGTCCGTTACTGCCGCCGCCGACTTCAAGAGCATTGCCCAGCAGTTTCACGGCGTAAATATGAAGCTAATGAAGGCCGGCGGCTACCTCAACGGCCTGCGCCTGCTGCAGCAAACCCGCGCCCACGGCCTGCAAACGATGCTGGGCTGCATGGTCGAAACTTCGCTCGGCATCTGGTCGGCTCTGCAGATCAGTCACCTGGCCGACGTCTGCGACCTGGACGGCTTCCTCATTCTGCGCGACGAGCCATTCGGGTTGGTGCGGGAAGAAAAAGGCGTGCTTACGCCGCTGCCCGTGTGCTGGAAAACGCTCCGGCCGGTAGTAAGTTGAATGGCATGATTCAACCCGGTAGTAATGCGTAAGAATACTATGGTAAAGCACCTCGGAATCAGCTTGATGGTACTTCTGGTATCCTGCAGTGTGCGGAAGGATATTCTCTTTTCGGCAGTCGACGAGCTACACTATATCCAGCTGTATAGCCGAAACAACGATTTTGAAATACTTCATAATGGTATAAACACGGCTCAGGGGCGGTACGAGTTAAAAGGAGACACTATTCTGCTGCATTACCTGCCGGGGCAGCTGACTATCAAGAGAAGTGAAGAGTTGGACGGCGCCAATGCTAAGCTTACCCGGGTATTAATCATTGAAAGGAAACGAAACCACGTCCGTTCGGCAGATAAACACTATTTCTGCGCAAACATTGCCGTCAACCAACTTGCTCAAACAACGTCTGTAAAACAAGTAAAGCGCCACCCAGACAGGTGACGCCTTGTATTTATGCTCCTAACGGAGCCAGCAGTACCGCACTACTTCACTTGCTGTAGCTTTTCATCCAGAGCTTTGATTTGCTGGTCGAGCTGGCTGGTATCGGCGGGGCGCTGGGTGCTGGAGCTTAGCAAACTGATTTTGTCGTTGAGCAGCTGGATTTTCTGGGCCATGAGCGTGATGCGGCTGTTGAGGCTGGTCAGGCGGGTTTCCATGTCGGCCGTGGTGGGCGGAGAGTTGCGGTCCACGTACTGTTCAAACTGGCCGCTGGCTGGGGCTGTAGTACCGCGGGAGGCGGCGGCGCTGCCGGGCGTAGCAAACACAATGTCGCCCTGCATGGTCACGTAGTCGCCTTCTTTGAGGGTGGTTTTTTTGCCACCAGGCAGCTCCACAATGCCGCTCTTGTAATTAACTTTCGTGCCGTTGCTCAACACCACGTTCTGGGTCAGGGGCTTAGTGCCGGAACCCGAGCGCAACACTACTTCGCCGTCGCGCATCAGAAACTGGTCGGCGTTGTTGGCCGAAATGGCGCCGACGGGGCGGGCAGGCTTCGGTTGGGGCGAGGACTGAGCCCAGGCGCTAAGCGGACTGGCCAGCGCCAGCAACAGAACAGCGGAGAGGAAGTGACGATTCATGGCGCGGTGTTTGGTTAATACGCTGAGCTTACGGGTTTGCCGCAATTCTGTTTTTGCCGGATTTAGACAATCAAAAAATATTTCGGCGAACTATGTTGCGACATTAAATGTATGTACATATATTTGCAACGTAATCCAGCCCGGCTGAATGCAGACCATGAGAATCGAAGACGAAATCAAGCAGCCCGTGTTCAAGGACGAGTACCAGAAAGGCCTGATCAATCTGGTCTACACTGTGGGCTGGCTGCAGCAGCAGCAGGCCGCCTCGTTCCGCGAATTCGACATCACCCTGCCCCAGTTCAACATTCTGCGCATCCTGCGCGGTCAGCACCCCAAACCGGCCACCGTCAACCTGCTCATTGAGCGCATGCTCGACAAAACCAGCAACGCCTCGCGCATTGTCGATAAGCTCGAAGCCAAGGGCCTGGTGACGCGCACCGTGTGCCCCAGCAACCGCCGGGCTGTGGATATCCGCATCACCGACAGCGGCCTGGAACTGCTCCAGCGCATGGATGCCCGCGTGGACTTGCACCACGGCCTGAAGACGCTCACGCTGGAAGAAGCCCAGCAGCTCAATACCATTCTCGATAAAATCCGCGACTGACGTTTCTCAGTCAACTCCATACTGTTTCCCCTTCACTACCCTTTAGTCATGAAAAAAATTGCTCTTTCCGCTCTGTTCGTTGCGTCTATCATGGTTGCTCCGGCCGTTGCCAAAGATCCTTCGGCTCCGAAAGTAGCCACCAGCACCAAGGCTGCCGCTACGGTGTATAAAGTTCAGCCCCAGCTCAGCACCCTGGGTTGGGTTGGTAAAAAAGTGACGGGCCAGCACAACGGCACGCTGCAGTTCAAGAGCGGTGACGTGGAAGTAAAAGGCAACCAAATCACTGGCGGCACTTTCGTAATCGACATGAACTCGCTGAAGGTAACCGACATCACCGACGCTGACACCAACGGCAAACTGGTGGGTCACCTGCGCGCCGACGACTTCTTCGGCATCGAGAAGAACCCGACCTCGACCTTCAAAATCACCAAGATTACCCCCATCAAAGGCGCGGCTGCCAACGCTAACAACGCTACCGTAACCGGCGACCTGACCATCAAGGGTATCACCAAGCCAATCAGCTTCCCCGCCAAAATCGGCGTGAAGAATGGTGTAGCCGCCGCCTCGGGCACCGCTACCATCGACCGGACCCAGTTCGACATCAAATACGGTTCGAAGTCGTTCTTCGAAAGCATTGGCGACAAAGCCATTGACAACGACTTCACCCTGAGCTTCAACGTTATTGCCAAGCAATAACTGGCCTAGCGCCCACCAAAAAAGCCCCCGCCGTGCTACACGGCGGGGGCTTTTTTATGACTGTACGCGTCGTCGTCAGCTGACTATTGGCCGTCGGCTGGGGTGGGGAGGGAATCTGATTGGGCTGAGCATGGTGTTCGGGTTTTGCGTGACCACGCGGCGCATACAGAAGGAAAAAAGAAAAAAGCACTACTCCCAATCCTGCTTCTAACCTGGCACGACCAGCTCCCGGGGCAGCTCGAAGCGCAGGTTGCGGCTTTTGCTGCGGCCGTGGAGCTGCTGCAGAAAGTCGTCGAGCTCGGGCTTGTACTCCAGCCAGAGGTCTTCGTGCAGGTTGGTCAGAATAAGCTGAGCGGTGCGGGCCGTGAGCCGGGCAGTGCTTACGTAAAAGCCGTTGTAGGGCGAGTCGAACTGCCCGGTATAGTTGTCGAAAATGATACGCAGGGCGTACAGGTTCAGGTCTATTTCCAGGCGCTTATCCTTGGTAATGCGGCGGGAGCGGGCACTTTCCTTTACGGCCTTGCCCAGGGCCTTGTTGAGGCTACGGTTGAGCAGGCGCCCGGTAACGGCCACGTTGAACAGCTCGTGAATCCGGTCGGTGGTTTGCTCATACACCTGCTCTATCGTCACATCCGGCAGCAGCTCGAAAACCAGGGTTTCGTAGAGTTCCGCGTCGCGGCGCACGGCCCGCAGCAGCAGCTTTTCCTTGTCAGCATCGGGTAGGCGTTTGAGGGCTTTCTTGAATTCGGAGGACGGAACGGGCATAGGACAGGAGCAGGGCAAGAGGGAAACCGGAAACTAACAGGACAATACGCCCCGAAGCAAAAACAGGTGCTAAAGAATTGCTTTTGCTAACTTTGTTAGTACATTGCCTTGGCTAACGGCGTTAGTTGCGGACGCCTAACCGGAAGATTTCACCAATATCAGCATTCATTTTATGGCTTTACTCACCATTCAGGATGAAACCGTAGCGGGCGGCATCCTCAACCGACTTGAGCTGGAAATTACCCAGGAGATGCTCACCGTGCGCGACGTAATTGCCCAGCGCGTGCAGCAGGAAGTAGCGGCCTACAATAGTCGGCAGCAGGAAATATTTCAGGGCCTGGTGCAGCCCCTGGAGTCGGAGCAGGTGCTTAACGGCTTCCGGCTGCTGCGCACGGCCAAGCCAATTGACACTGAAACCCAGCTCTACAAGGCGCTGGAAGGCTTTCTGCAAAATAGCTACTTCGTACTCGTCAACGACCGGCAGGTGGATAGCCTGGAAGAGGAAGTGTGGCTGGGCAGCGGCGCTACGGCCAGCTTTATCAAGCTTACGCCGCTGGTGGGCGGCTGATGCGGGTGGGGTTTTGGCCCCAGTCACCGTTATTTGCCCATTCGCTTTTCAATTCTTGCTATTCTATGGCTAGTATACCTGAAACAGCTCCCACCCCGCCCGAAGTAGTTGAGATGCAGCCCGTCATTGAGGCGTATCTGCGCGAAATCAAGGAGCGGAAGCTGAGTTATTACAAGCTGACCGATCTGGCGACGTATCAGGAACTCAAAGACCGGGACGCGGCCTACAAAGGCCGGCTGGTTTTGGCTGTGGCGGCCCAAATGCGCCGACCGGAAGGCAGCTATTCGTTCGACTACGATCTGGATATGTTGCTCAAGGTGCTGGTGCGCAGTACTCTAGAATTGACCAATGCCGACTATGTGCGGCTACTTCACCTCTACGGGCTGAAGCTGGAAGGAGCCAATATCAATGGCATTGCCAATGCCATGGCCCTGTTTCCGGTGCTGCCCACGCTGGCGCAGCTGGAAAAGCAGGCGAAAAAGCAGCCGTTGGAAGCGGAGATACTCGATTATCTGCGGCAACTGCTGGCCATTATGGCCGTCAACTCCACCGACACGGGGCTGATGAAGCTGCGGGTGAAAGTGCAGGAACTTCTCGGCCAGAACGGGGAAAACCATTTGCCGACGGTTATTTTCTCGGACAACGATGCTTTCGGGCAGGCCTTGAATGCGTTTGTAGCGCAACTGCCCCCGGCCACGGCCCAGCCCTGGCTGCGGCTATTACAGCTGTGGCAAAAAACCAGCGGGGCCCAGCCCACGGCCAAGTTTAAGAAGGAAGCAGAGGCGGCCATTGCTGCTATTGGCCAGGCTACTGTGGCGGCGCAGTACAGCGTGTGGCTAACCTGCTTAAGCCAGCTGCCCGTTCAAACGTATTCGTATGACAACGACCCCAGCACGTACTCCAACTCCTATTTGCTGACGGGTCCGAACCTGAATCCAGCCAAGGGGCTGGTGTGGACGAGTGCCTTGGTGCTCATGCCGGCCATGTACTCGGTCCTGGAGGACTTGGCGCTAAAGTGTTACCGTAAGGTTCCGGGGCAGGGGCAAATAGCCTCCAGCTTGGGCAATGCCTGCGTGCTGGCATTGGCCCAGGGCGGCCTGCCGGGGGTGGGGCACTTGTCGAGGCTGAAGCTGAAAGTAAAGCAGTCCAATACTCAGGCGCTAATTCAGGGCTACCTTGAAAAAGCTGCGCTGGAGCTGGGCGTGACGCCCGCCGAAATTGAAGACATGGCCGTGCCCACGCTGGGCCTGACCCAGGGTCGGGCCGAATACCACTACGGCGACTACCAAGCCCGGCTGCAACTGGTCGAGGGTAAGGCGGAAGTGCAGTGGCACAAGGACGGCAAGGAGCTGAAATCGGTGCCGGCGGCCCTGAAGAAAACCCACGCCGCCGAGCTGAAAGAGCTGAAGGAAACCCAAACCCAGGTGCAGCAAAACCTGACAGCCCAGCGCGAGCGGCTCGACCGCAGCTTCGTGGAGGGCCGGCGGCTGCCGCTAGCCTGGTTTCAGCAGTATTACTTCGAGCATGAGCTGCTCAGCTACTTGGTCCGGCCGCTGATCTGGCGCTTTCATCACCCCGACGGCTCCCACACCGATGCGCTGTGGCTCGATGAAGCTTGGCACAATGCCCAGGGGCAACCAGTGGCAGCTCCCGGGGCCGAAACTCAGGTGCAGCTGTGGCATCCCGTGCTGGTTTCCATGACGGAAGTGCTGGCCTGGCGCCAGCTGCTGGATGCCCGGCAATTGCGCCAGCCCCTGAAGCAAGCCTACCGGGAGCTCTACCTGCTCACCCCGCCCGAGGAGCGGACCGGCACGTATTCCAACCGCATGGCGGCCCACATTCTGCGTCAGCACCAGTTTAACTCCCTGACCAAGCTGCGCGGCTGGCGCTACCGCCTGATGGGAGCCTACGACAAAGGCTACGAATCGGACTCAGCGACGCTAGAGTTGCCCGCGTATGGCCTGCAAGCCCAGTTTTGGGTAAGCGAAGTAAACGCCGACGATGCCTGGAACGACGCCGGAATCTGGAATTACGTCAGCACCGACCAAGTACGCTTCGTGACGGGCCACGGAACGGTACCGCTCCCGGAAGTGCCGCCGCTGGTGTTCTCGGAGGTAATGCGCGACGTGGATCTGTTCGTGGGCGTAGCCAGCGTGGGTAACGACCCGCAATGGCGCGACAATGGTGGGCTGCCGGCTTATCGTAACTACTGGGAAAGCTACAGCTTTGGGGAGCTGGGCGAAGTAGCCAAAAACCGCAAACTGGCCTTGGAGCGGCTGGTGCCCCGCATGAAAATTGGGAAGGTGAGCGAAATTCAGGACCGGTTTCTGGTGGTGCGCGGCAAGCTGCGCACCTACAAGATTCACCTGGGCTCGGGCAACATCCTGATGGAGCCCAACGACCAGTACCTCTGCATCGTACCCGACCGGTCGGCCAAAGCGCCCAGCGCCGCCGACGTGTTTTTGCCCTTCGAGGGCGACGCGGTGCTTTCTATTATCTTGAGCAAAGCCCTGCTGCTGATGGACGACGACAAGATTACCGACGAAACCATCAACCGTCAGATCAAGCGGTAAAATGATGCTTAGGCGGTAGTCCGAGCATAGTTGAGCAGCATCTAGAGTACTTGTTTCGCCTGTCATCCTGAGCAGAGCATTCCGCGCATCAAGCGGCGTGACCTCCCTCACCTTGGGGACAAGCTTGTTAAAAGTGCAAAAGCCCTTTACCGTGTGCTGGTAAAGGGCTTTTTGTTGGCACTACCTGTTTTGGGGGGGCAAGAAAGGTCACGCCGCTTGATGCGCGGAATGCTCTGCTCAGGATGGCGCCGTTGGGCAGGTTGCTCTCTGCGGATCGATATAACTTCTTTAAAACACGAAGCCAAACACTGCGCGGGCCGAGAAAAGCAGCGGATTTAGGTCGGGGCCAGCTATTCCCTGCTTGTGGTCGGTGGCGTAGTAGTGGCCTTTGCCTATTCGGGGCGAGTAGTTGAGGTGCAGGCCCACGACGCAGCGCTTTAGCACGGCGGCATCAAAGGGATAGACCTCGTAGTGCGCGCCCAGCGCCAGCCCGGTGCTGCGGTAGTGCAGGATACGGGCAAAAGCGGGCCCAGTGAGCAAGGAGCCGGCCGTCGTAGAGCTTTTCGGGTCGAGTTCGGTCAAGGTAATATCGGTCGAGGCGTAGGTGACGCCCAGCGTGGGAGTGAAGGACTGCGTGTGCTTGCGGTTGAAAAAAGCGTATCCGAGGTAGTTGAGCGCATTCGACGACTTAAGCTCGGTCTGCAGGTTCTGCTGTTTTCTTCTGCTATCGTACACCACGCCCTCAATGCCCAGCACCACGCGTTTGAACCGTACGCTGCCCCCGCCGCCGTAGCTGAACTGTCCATTGTCGACCTGCGGAAAACCAGCCTGCCGGAGCAGGCTGTTGAGGCCGTCGTAGTGGGCGGCCGCATAGCCCAGGCTGGCAAATACCTGCCCGCTGAAGTTTTTGAAGACCGCCTCATTGAGAGCAGTAGCCTTGATATAGTCAACTGAGTCGACGCTCAGTTCCACCACGTCGCCCGATACCGGGCTGCGGTAGGGCAGTCGAAGGGCCCCCGACTGGGGCGACTGGGCCCGGGCCACCAGCGGGCCGCCCAGCAACAGGCCGCACAGGGCCACTACGAAAGACTTCATGCGGAAAACACTAGGGTGGGAGCGTGGAAACAAAAGCCGACGGGCCTATAAATGCTCGTCGAAGTACTGGGTTATTTTGGTGTAGAGGTGGACCCGGTCTTTGCCGCCCACGTTGTGCGGGTGGCCGGGGTACACAAAGTAGTCGAGCTGAATACCTTTATCCACGGCCGCCTTAAGGTAATCCAGGCTGTGCTGCCATACCACCACGTCGTCCACGGTGCCGTGAATGAGCAGCAAGCGGCCCTGAAGCTTGTCGACGTAGTTGAGCAGATTGGCCTGGTCGTAGCCTTCGGGGTTTTCCTGGGGTGTATCCATGTAGCGCTCCGTGTACATCACCTCGTACAGGCGCCAGTCGATAACCGGGCCGCCGCCTACACCCACCTTGAACGTGCCGGGGCTGCGCGTCATCATCGTGGTGGTCATGAAGCCGCCGAAGCTCCAGCCGTGAATGCCGATGCGGGCCGCATCCACGTGGGGCAGGCTTTTCAGATACTCCACACCCTTGAGCTGGTCAGCCATTTCCTGGGTACCGAGCTGCCGGAAGGTGGCCCGCTCGAAAGCCGAGCCCCGGTTGCCGGAGCCGCGGGAGTCGAGGGTAAATACCACGTAGCCTTTCTGGGCCATAAGCTGCATCCACAGGTTGGAGCCGCCCAGCCAGGAGTCGGTTACGAGCTGCACGTGGGGGCCGCCGTAGAGGTAGACCACTGTCGGGTATTTCTTGCTGGGGTCGAAGTTGGGCGGCGTAATCAGGCGGCAGTACAGGTCAGTTTGCCCGTCGGCGGCCTTGATGGGAAACAGCTTAGTTTGGCCCAGCTGGTAGGCGGCCACGGGGTTGGGGGCCGTGAGCAGGGTTTGGCCGGTTTTGCCCGTTTTCACGCTCACCGTCCGGATGATGCGGGGCGTGGTGGCCGAGCTGAAATTGTCGAGCAGGAAGCTGCCGTCGGGGCTGAGCGTGGCCGTGTGGGTACCGGCCTCGGGCGTGAGTTCCCGCACCTTGCCCCCGCTGAGCTTTACGCTGTAAATGCGGCGCTGCAAAGGGCTGGCCGCCGTGCTCTGGAACACGACTTCCCGGTTGTTGTCGGCAAAGCCCAGCACCTCGGTTACCTGCCAGGGGCCCTTAGTGAGCTGGCGCAGCAGCTTGCCATTGGTGGAGTAGAGGTAAAGATGATTATACCCGTCGCGCTGGGTTTGCCAGATGAATTGGTCGGGGTGGCCGGGCACAAACTGCGCCGGGTGCAAGGGCTCCACAAAGGTCTTGTCGTCCTGCTCCTCAAACAAAGTCTTGACCAACGCCCCGGAAGTCGCGTCGTACTGGCGCAGCCACATGTGGTTCTGGGCCCGGTTGAGCACGGCTACGTAGACAAACTTCTCGTCGGGGCTCCAGCTCAGGTTGGTCAGGTATTGCTCCCGGGGCTCTCCGGTTTGCAAAAACACTGTTTTGCGCGTGTGCAGATCGTACACGCCTACGGTTACCTCGTGGCTTTTGTCGCCAGCCATGGGGTACTTGATGGACACGGCCTGGGCCGGAGTGGGCAGCACCGTCACGATGAGGTAGTCGGTTACCATCGTCTGGTCCATGCGGTAGAAAGCCAGCTTCTGACCCTTAGGGCTCCAGAACGTGCCCTTGGTAATGCCGAACTCCGAGCGGTGGGCCGCCTGCCCGTTCACGATGCCCGGGTTGGTTTCCTGGGTCACGGCCTCGTTTTCGCGGCCGCTGAGCGACACGTACAGATTCTGAGCCTTGGTGTAGGCTATGCGGGTTTTGGTCGGGTCATAGTCGATGTTTTGCGCTTGCTCATCATACAGGAATAGCCTATTAGCTTTTTTCGTTTTCAGGTCGTACGCATAAACGGCCCTTGATACAGAATCTCCTGAGTTAACGGTTAATACTGTGTGGTCATTCTGCCAGCTCATTTTTGGCAGACCTAAGACACTTACCTTGGCACCAGCTTGATAGAGTGCTGCGGCAAGTGGAGTGCTCCTAAGTGCTACAGTCAAGGTGGTGTCAGCAGCATAGCTACGAACCAAGGTGTGTCTGGTAATTGAAGGCTCTACTTCCTTAGTCTGGACATAGGCCAATTCAGCTTTGGTGCCCGGAATCCAGGCCAGTTGCAGTAGGTTCTCGGGTTGCAGGTCGCGGTTGAGGAAGGCATCGTCCATGGCGAGCCGCTGCTGCTGGGCCCGGGCCGGCAGCAGGCTCACCAGCGCCAGCACGAGTACGAAGCCTAGGCGCAAGGGGGAATGGGGCATAAAGAGGGAAAGGAGGGAAGGTTCAAGGCTGGAAATTACGCCGGATTTGCGAACAACCCCGCGGGAATTATCGGCCTTGTCTTTCCGCCTTTTGCCGGGTCCGGCCGGCATATAGAACCCCTGAAATATTAGCGTAAAGCCCGGAAACGATTCTGGCCGCTAGCGGGTTATACTACGCCGGGCGAGCCTGGTAAACACGGTTTTTTACCCGATTTTCCGTACTTTTGTGCCATGACGACCAAACCGCAAATCGACTACGACGAGGATGTACTCCTGCTGGAAGAAACCATCGACGTGCGCGACTTAATCGTGTACAACGATGACGTAAATACTTTCGAGCACGTCATCCGGACCCTTATCGACGTGTGCGGCCACGAGCCTGAGCAAGCCGAGCAGTGCACCCTGCTGATTCACCACAAGGGGCAGTGCACCGTTAAGCACGGCGCGTACGAGGAACTGGCCAGCATGTGCACCGCCATTCACGACCGGGGAATTTCGGCCGACGTACTCTGATTCTAATGTGCTAATTGTTAATGTGCTGATGTGCTAATGGTCAAGATGGCTAGTGTAGCGCACTTCTTGCATTAGCACACTAGCACATTCAACCACATTCGCACATTACTTGATGGAGTTTCCTTCCAAGCTGATAGAAAACGCAGTTGGTGAGCTGGCCAAGCTGCCCGGTATCGGGCGTAAAACGGCACTGCGGCTTACCCTGCACCTGCTCAAAGCCGAAACCGAAGCCACCAGTGCCCTAGCCGAGGCTTTGGCCAAAATGCGCTTTGAAATAACCTACTGCCAAACCTGCCACAACATCTCCGACACGGAAGAGTGCAGCATCTGCGCCAACAAGCTGCGCGACCATAGCATGGTCTGCGTGGTGTCGGATATCCGCGACGTTATTGCCATCGAAAACACCGGGCAGTACAAGGGCGTGTACCACGTGCTGGGCGGCGTGATTTCGCCCATCGAGGGCATTGGCCCTTCCGACCTGCACATCGACACGCTGCTGACCCGCATTCCGGAGTCGGAAATCAAGGAAATCATCCTGGCCATCAGCCCTACGATGGAAGGCGATACCACCGCGTTTTTTCTGTCGCGCAAGCTGCGCGAGTTTCCCGACGTGCACATCAGCACCATTGCCCGCGGCATCCCGATGGGCGGCGAGCTAGAGTACGCCGACGAAATCACCCTGGGCCGCTCCATCGTGGAGCGTACCCGTCAGGCCAAATAACCCAACCTTTATCAGGCCGTAGCGGGCTCGAGCACCGCTGAGCGCTGCGCGAATTCATACGGAGTAGCCAGCTGTGAAATTCCGGTTTTGCGACGGCGCAGAACCGGAATTTTTGTTTCTACCGGTATCATATACAAGATCAGGCCGCCTGCCATGGCGCAGAAGAAACTGACCAGCCCAAAGACCAGAGCAATGCCCAGATGGAAGCCCAGCGCCAGCCAGATCAGCTGCTTGCGCTTTTGGGAGGCCATAAACAGCGAGCCAAACAGGACGACCTCAAAAGCCATGGTACCCCAGGTAAGCGCCGTCACGACGTAGCCGTTGGTCAGGGCCGGAGCCAGAATGCCATGCATCCAGGCCGGGTAGCCAAACAGGGGGTCATTAAAGAAATAGTACACCGCGGTGCCGTTTTTCCACTCCTCAAGCTTGTACATTTTCTCGATGCCCGCGTGAAAATACAGCACGGCCATCTGCAGGGCAATCAGGGCCAGCATCCCGCGGCCAATAAAGTTGGCGTAGTAGTTCGGGCTGGCCTGGGGCGTGTTCACCCAGTGGTTTTTGCGGCCGTCGAGCAGGGTCACCGGAATCAGGAGCATGGTGAGAATCGAGCCAATCTGGTCCCCGCCCTCCACAATGCTGCCCGACTGGAAAAAGCTGTACGTTACTATCCAGTGCAGAATGCCGGTGTAGCGCGGAAACACGCCCGAAATCACCAGCAGCAGCACCACGATGCTCAGCGCGTAGGCATAGCTAAGGTTGGCGAAGCCGAAGAGGAAGTAGATGTTGAAGTTTTCCAACGACGAATCCAGGCTCATTTTGCCGAACAGTTGCTCGTCGAATAGAATAGTGGGGCTGCTCAGCACCAGCGTTATCAGCGTACCGAGCGCAATCAGGCTGCGGCCCAGCCCGTAGACCCAGGTGAAAGGATTAACGGAGGCGTAGGTATCGAGGGCGCGTAACGTGTTCTTATACATGGCGATGCTTACTTAATAGTTAGTTTAAGGTACTGCTCGGGGTTGGTGTAGTGCTCGGGGTATTGGGCCCAGGCCCAGGGCACGATGGAGTAGCGCTTCACGATATAAGTGCCCTTTTCCAGCTGGTTGAACTGCTTGGTGGAGTAGGGTATCTGCACGGCGGCAATGGTATCGGAGGAAAGCAGGTCGTGCAGGGAGTAGGTCTGGTACTTGTCCCAGTCCTTGGTCTTGATGTGGGCCATTACCCGGCTGAATTCCATACTTGTGCGCCGGCTCCGGCGTGAAAAGCCGAACAGGTTTTCCGGATCGGCATTCTTAGGCGTGGCTACTGCCAGGGTTTTGTCGGGCAAAACCCGGTAGAGCACGTGTTTCTCGTCGCGCGGGCTCTTAGTAAAAAATCCCCAGCCTTCGGGCAGCAGCACGCTAAAGGCGTAGCGCTCCTGAAAAGTCGTTTCCGTGGCATTGACACCGACAGAGGCCTGCACGGCCTTCGAAACCAGGACAAAGCCCAGCAGCAGCACGGTGAGGTAGAAAGAGAAGCGTTTAATTTCCATAAGTAGCAGGTAGTAGAGTGTGGTAGAAATAACTGCATCAAGCCCCCATAACGGTGGGTTTTATTTAGTGAAAGGAAGATAAACGGCCGTTTTCAACAGCTAAATTCTATTACACAAACGCCCTGTTTATCGGGATAAACAGGGCGTTTGCGGTCAGCTATAACCCAATGGCACCTCCACCGGCGGCCAGAGTCATGCTGCCCGTGGCAGGGCATCGTCGTGGCTCATGGGCTCTGGGCTAACCCCGCAAAAAAACCGCAAGGAGCCGTTCTGACGAAGGCTCCTTGCGGTTCAAGGTAGCAGGCGGGCCGCTGGGCTATTCCCGCGGTAGGAGAGGCCACTCAGGCCGGTGAATCAACAGTTAGTTGTGCTGACCGCTGGCAAGAAAAGCCAGGTCACGCACTAGCTTCTCCTTCTCCAGATCGGCCCGCTGCTGCATTACCGTGCTGACTTGGCTGTCTGGGCTCTGGATGGTCGGCAGGATGATGGCCGCATAAAGGCTCCAGGCGTAAATCTGCCAGTAGGCAACAACGATGACTACACCTTCATCGATAACAAGGCCTTGCTCTAGTTGGTCGGCTACCCCGGCTTCCGTAGCGGCGTGGGCGCTGAGGGCTTTGGCATCGGCCATATACCGCTCCAGGTCCTCCTGCTTACGGAAGTCGTACTTGCTCATGTCCAGTTGCTTGAGCAGTTCGGCTTGCTGGGTACGCTGGGCGCTGGAAGACAAGGAAAGAATGACCGTTTTGTGTAGCGCTGCGCCTTTGCGCAACGACTCCTCAATGCGGTTGAAGTTCTGGGATGTTATGGCCGCCTTGAGTTCGGCGAAATAGCCGGGCTCCAGGTGCTTTATCAGTTGGGTAACCCGCTCAGCTGCCTGCTGCCTTTTTTGCTGCTGCTCCGGGTGCTCACGCAGGTTTTTCGCTATAGCTGAACGCAACGGAGCGAAGTAAGGAATCCGGGCGGCTACGTCGCCCTGCATCAGGAAAATGCCCTGGAACAATTCCTCGCCGCTGTAGGCAGCCGCGCTGGCCGCGTGGTGCTCAACGGGAGCGGAGGGCTGCACCTGGTCCTTGCTGCAGCTCATCATCAGGGAGGTGCCCACAGCCAACAGGCTCAAGGCTTTAACAGAGGTCGATTTACGCAGATAAGCAAACATAAACGGAAGGATAAGGCGTAGTGGATATAACTATAGCGTAAAGGATGCAGCAAGGCAAAACGGTGGAGGCCTCCGGGGCGTGGCCAGGAGGCCTCCAGGTTTTCCGGTACCTGACTGCCTTAGTTCAGGCTCAGGGCAATTTCCTTGATGAACTGTTCTTTTTCCAGGCTGCCCTGCCCATCGGCCGCGTCGGTGCCGGCGGGGCGCCACATCAGGGCGGCAGCGTACACGGCTACCGTAGCTACCACGGCTACGTTCACCACGGCTACAGCTTCCCAGGCTACGGCGGCTACTACGGCGGCCAGCGCCAGGGCCACGACCATCGCCTCTTCCTGCAGCTGCACCGAAGCGTCATCACCACCCGCCTCGTCTACTTTCTGCTTAACGTCCTGCATAAAGCGGGTGACGTCGCTTTCCTTTTTGAGGTCGTACTTGCTCATGTCCATCTTCTCAATGACAGCCTTGCGCTTCTGGAAGGCGGACGTCGACAGGGCCCCAACGGTGACGGTCTGAATCAGCATGCCGCCTTTGCGCATGGTGCCGTCAATCTTGGCGAAGTCCTGGGAGGCTATGGCGCCTTTCAGCTCGTTGAAGTAGTTGGGGTCGAGCTTCCGCACGAGTTCCACGAGGTGGTCGTTGCCTTTCTGGCGCTTCTGCTCGTAGGTCGGGTCGTTCTTGGCGGCCTTCTCCATGGCCAGGCGGAACGAGTCGAGGGTGTGCAGCTTCTTGGCAATATCCCCTTCCATCAGGAAAATGCCGCGAAACAGGGTTTCGCCCGAAACATCGGCCTTGGCGGCAGTAGCTACCGGCGCGGGAGCCTGCAGTTCATCCTTGGCGCAGCTTACGGCCAGGAAAGAGGTGAGGCCCAGCATCATGGCCGACTTCGTGAATTTCGAGTTGCGGATTGAGTTAATCATAACAATAAAGGTTAAAAGGTAGAAAAATGGAAAATTGAGAAAATGAGAAAATAAAGAGTTGTTATGGGGGAATTGTGTGTTGACTCAGAGGCTGTTGTGCGCCTTGCTGGCCGCAGGTAAGCCCCACCGGCACCCACCAGTGTCGGATTAATTCAGGTTGAGGGCCAGCTGCTTAATCAGCATTTCCACTTCCATCTTGTTGTCGCCCGACTGCTCATTGATGAACTCAAAGAAGGCGTGGGCCACCTCGGCCACGAAAACCGACACGCTGTGGTAGGCCACATAGTCCCCCGATTGGTAGACCATCACGAAGGAGGCCTCTTCCTGCAGCATGACGGGCGCCGTATCCAGGCCGGCGGCCGTCAGGGCTTGCTTGGCATCCTGGGTGTAGCGGGTAATGTCCTGCTCCTTGCTGAAGTCGTAACGCTTCATATCCAGGGACTGCAGCACGCGCTTTCGCTGCAGGTAGCTCTGCTTCTGGGCCGCGGAAGGTAGCGTATTGAGCGTTACGGCCTCGTTCAGGGTAGTACCCTGCCGGATAGCGGCCTTGATGCGCTGGAAGTCCTGGGAACTGATGGCCTGCTTGAGCTTGACAAAATACGTGGGGTCCAGGCTGCGGACCGACGCTACAATCAGGTCGATATTCCGGTTCCGGGCGGCGGCCAGGCCCGGATGCTCCGCTACCTGCTTGCCAATCATGGCCCGGTACGAGTCGAAGGCCGGTACCTTGGTTGCCGCTTCGCCCTGGAAGAAGAAGATGCCCCGGTAGAGGTCCTCGCCCGTGTAGTCCTGCGACTTGGCCTGGGCGACGGTCGTATCCGGCGCCACCGAATCTTCTTTGGCGCAGCTGGCCAGCAACGAGCTGCCGGCCAGCAGCAGGCCCAAAATTTTAGGTGACGCAGCGTCACGAATGGATAGAAGCATAACGATAGAGGCTAATAATAAATAACACTGGATAAGATAAGTATAACGCGTGGCCGATGGCCACTGGTACGCACAGCGGGGAAGGCTGGCCCGGCGAAAGGAAGCGGCCCCGCTTAGTTGAGCTTGTGCGAAAGCTCCTTGATGAGCAGCTCTACTTCCAGCTGGCTGGCCCCCGATTGGTCGGCCAGCTGCTCAAACCAGGCGTGCACGCTCTCGGCAATAAAGACCGAGGTGTACTGGTAGGCAAACACGTCGGTTTGCTGGTACACGAAGGCGTATTCTACCTCGTCCTGGACAGCCTGGCTCGACTCGTAGCCCGCATCCGCCAGGGCCTGCTTGGAGTCCTGCACGAAGCGCTTGAGGTCCTTCTCCTTCTTGAAGTCGTAGTCGGCCATGTTCAGGGCCTGAATTACCTGCCGACGCTGCAGGAACGCCTGCTTGTCTTCGGGCGTAGTCAGGGTAGAGAGGGCGGCGGCTTCGTTCAGGGCCGTGCCCTTGCGGATGGCGCCCTTGATGCGCTCAAAGTTCTCGGAGGCAATGGCCTGCTTGAGCTCCATGAAGTAGGTGGGGTAGATGCTGCGCACGCCTTTCACCAGGGCGTCCACAGTTTGGGCCCGCTTCACCAGCACCTCGGGGTGCTGAACGCCGGCCTTACGGATTGTGGCCCGGTAGGCGTCGAAGGACGGAATCTGCTCGGCCACCCGGCCCTCGAAGAAGAAGATGCCCCGGAACAGCTCCTCGCCCGAGTAATCAACCTTCTCCCGCTGGGATTTGGTGGTGGGTGCGTCGGGCGCAATTACTTCATTCGGGGCGCAGCTCGGAGCTAAAAAGCTGACTGCGGTTGCCAGCCCCAGAGTTTTGAGTGAGGATAGCGAATACACTGGTGGTGCCATGCTAAATAAAGATGAGGATAGAATAAGAAGATAAAGTCCGTTAACGCCGGGTTCGATACAAGCCTACGGCAATTGGAGGGCACTACCATACTTATGGGACAAACCCCAGGATTGTCGGGACCAATTGGCCGCCAGGCCGGGATACGGGCTTAAGTGCGTAACTTTCGCCGCCCTAATCTGCTGCTCCCTTTGCACCCCGTGAAGCTGTCCATCGTTATTGTTAATTACAACGTCTGCTATTTTCTGGAGCAGGCCCTGTTGTCGGTGCGGCGGGCGGTGGAAAAACTCGGGGCCCCGGCCGAAGTCTTCGTCGTCGACAACAACTCCGTCGACGGCTCGGTGGCCATGGTGCGGGCCCGGTTCCCGGAAGTCATTCTGATTGAAAACAAGGACAATCCGGGCTTCAGCAAGGCCAACAACCAGGCCATGCGCGTGGCCCAGGGCGAATATATCCTGCTGCTCAACCCTGATACGGTGGTAGAGGAAGACACCTTCCGGGCCTGCTGCGACTTCATGGACCAGCACCCCGACGGCGGGGGGCTGGGCGTGAAGATGCTCGACGGGCAAGGCAAGTTTCTGCCCGAAAGCAAACGGGCCCTGCCCACGCCGGCCGTGGCCTTCTACAAGATTTTCGGGCTGGCCAGCCTGTTTCCCAAGTCGCGCACGTTCGGGCGCTACCACCTCGGCTACCTCGACAAAGACCAGGCCCACGAAATTGAAGTGCTCAGCGGGGCCTTTATGCTCATGCGCCGCACCGCCCTCGACCAGGTGGGCCTGCTCGACGAAGACTACTTCATGTACGGCGAGGACATTGACCTCTCGTACCGCCTGACCCAGGGCGGCTGGAAAAACTACTATTTCCCCGGTACCCGCATCATTCACTACAAGGGTGAGAGTACCAAGCGCACCAGCGTCAACTACGTGTTTGTGTTTTACCGGGCCATGGTGATTTTTGCCCGCAAGCACTTCGCGCCCGAGCGGGCCGGCACGTTTTCGTTGCTCATCAACCTGGCTATCTGGCTGCGGGCGGGGTTGGCCGTGGGCCAGCGTCTGCTCTTGCAAGCCGCCCCGGTGCTGCTCGACGCGGGCCTGATCTACGGGGGCATGTACTTTCTGAAGTCCTACTGGGAGCAGAACCACAAGTACGTGCGCACCGACTACCCGCCCGAGTTTATGCTCGTGGCCGTGCCGGCCTATATTGTGGTGTGGCTCACCTCGGCCTTTTTCAGCGGGGCCTACGACCAGCCCACCAAAACCGGCCGCATCGTACGGGGTATTTTCATCGGTACGGTCCTGATTTCGGCCTTTTCCAACTTCCTCGACGCCTACCGCTTTTCCAAGGCCCTCATCATTCTGGGCGGGGTCTGGAGCATTGCGGCCCTGGTGGGGCGGCGCCTGGCCCTGCATTTCTACCGCTACCGTGACCTGCGCCTAAACGAGCGGCGCCAAAAAAACGTGGCCATCGTGGGCTCGGCCGAGGAAAGTCGCCGGGTGCGCCGCCTGCTCGAAACCGCCGCCGTGCAGGCCCGCATCATCGGCTACGTGACGCCCGATAATGCCGAGCCACAAAACTCACTCCATCACTCATTCACTCATTCACCGGACGACCCGCTAGGGGAGGTGAGGCAGCTCGACGACATTATCCGCATCTACGACCTGGATGAGCTGATTTTCTGCGGCAAGGATTTGTCGGCCAGCCAGATTATTGCCCTGATGGTAAGCCTGCCCCAGGATCCGCCGGTGGCCTACAAAATCCTGCCCGAAGACAGCCAGTACATCATCGGCAGTTCCTCGAAAGACTCGCCCGGCGACTACTACGCCCTCGATATTGCCCTGAACCTCTACCAGCCCCAGCAGGCTCGTACCAAGCGCGTCTTCGACGTGCTGCTGAGTTTGCTGCTGCTCGCCGGAGCCCCGCTGCTGATCTGGGTGCAGAAGGAAAAGGGCGGCTTTCTGCGCAACTGCCTGCGCGTGCTGGGCGGGGCCAGTACCTGGGTGGGGCTGCGCCATGCCGTGGGCCCGCGCCGCACGGCCCGGGCCATTCTGTCCCCCGCCGACGCGGCCCATGCCGCCGATGCCCTGCCCGAAGCCACCCGCCGCCGTTTGGAACTGCTCTACGCCAAAGACTACGAGCCTTCCATGGATGTAAGCATTATGCTGCGCTGCCTGCGTGAGCTAGGCCGGCAGGGGTAACCTACCCTCACCACCTCAACGCGCTAACCTGACCCAGAAAGCTTGTAACAAAACGGGCTGTAACAAATTTATTTTGTTACAGCCCGTTTTGTTACAAGCTTTCTGGTCTTCTCTGGTTGGCTAGCTGCTTTCGCTGTTGAAGTGGTGGCAAGGTTGATCCGTGGGCAAATCCGTACTTTTGCAGTATCCCACCCCAACCTGTTTTGTATGTCTGTCTCTACTGCCATGCCTACTACTTCCGTTTTGTCGGAGCGCATCAGTGCTCTGCAGGAGTCTCAAACCATTGCCATGGCCAAAAAAGCCCGGGAGCTGATGGCTCAGGGCATCGACGTGATTAATCTGAGCTTCGGTGAGCCGGATTTTGCCACGCCGGAATACATTCGTGAAGCCGCCAAAAAGGCCATGGACGAGGGCTACACCAAGTACATGCCCGTGCCCGGCTACGTGGACCTGCGCACGGCGATTGCCGACAAGCTCAAGCGCGAAAACAATCTTGATTATCAGTGCGAGAACATCGTGGTGAGCACCGGGGCCAAGCAGGCCCTGGCCAACGCAGTGCTGAGCCTGGTGGACCCCGGCGACGAGGTCATCGTGTTTGCGCCCTATTGGGTCAGCTACGAGGAGATGGTGCGCCTGGCCGAAGGCGTGAGCGTGACATTGCTGGGCACCCTCGAGAACGATTATAAAGTGACGGCCGAGCAGCTGGAAGCGGCCATTACGCCCCGCACCAAGCTCATCATGTACTCTTCGCCCTGCAACCCCACGGGGGCGGTGTTTTCGCGGGAGGAGCTGGGCCGCATTGCTGAAGTCGTGGCCCGCTACCCCCGCATCCACGTCATTGCCGACGAGATTTACGAGTACATCAACTTCGTGGGTGAGCATGCCAGCCTGGCTCAGTTCGACGAAGTAAAGGAGCGGGTTATCACCGTTAACGGCTTTTCGAAGGGCTACGCCATGACGGGCTGGCGCGTGGGCTACCTGGCCGCCACCAAGGCCATTGCCGCCGCCTGCGAGAAAATGCAAAGCCAGATTACTTCCGGCACCTGCTCGGTAGCTCAGCGCGCAGCCCTGGCAGCGTTGGAAGGGGGCCGGACCTCGGCCGATGAAATGGTGGCCGCCTACCGCCGCCGCCGCGACTTGGTGCTAGCGCAGGTCAAGGAAATTTCGGGCTTCAAGACACCCACGCCCAGCGGTGCTTTCTACATCTTCCCCGACGTCAGCGCCTACTTCGGCCGTACTGCCCCGGATGGCACCGTTATCAACACCGCCACCGACCTGGCCCTCTACATGCTTAACGAGGCCCACGTAGCGGCCGTCACCGGCGAGGCCTTCGGGGCGCCCAACTGCATCCGCTTCAGCACCGCCGCCGCCGATGAAAAGCTACAGGAAGCCTTCCGCCGTATTAAAGTAAGCCTAGACAAGCTGGTGTAAAAAACTGTCCTTGCGAGCAGGCACGACATTCCGCGCATCAAGCGGCAGCAATCCGTTTCCTGCTGGTGATAAACTTCCTTCTATCAGAAAGCCCTTTCTTACTCGCGTGGAAAGGGCTTTTTGCATGGGTACAAAATCATTAGTGGATCCGGAAGGCCCTTCGTTAAGGTCAGGATGACAGCCGAAAAAACACCAGGCAACCTCCCAACTACCTATTCCGCTGCGCCTGTTTACCTTTGCGGCTTCCCTTTGAATTGCTCTAATGTCGACTGCCGCTTCGCTTGCCACTCTGCCCGCCGTATTTGCTGCCTTCAACCACCTGACCGTACTCATCGTGGGCGACGTGATGATGGACGCCTACGTTTGGGGCAAGGCCAGCCGTTTGTCGCCCGAGGCACCGGTGCCGGTGGTGAATGTGAGTCGCACCGAGCAGCGCCTGGGCGGGGCCGCCAACGTGGCCCTGAATGTGCAGGCCCTGGGTGCTACCCCGCTGCTGTGCGCCGTCATTGGCGAAGACACCGGCGGTGACCAGCTGCTGGAGCTGCTGCGCGACAAGGACCTCTCGGCCGAGGGCATCGTGCGCAGCCCCGACCGGCCTACGACCGTCAAGCAGCGCATCCTGGCTGCCGGGCAGCACCTGCTGCGCATCGATTCGGAAGTGGAAACCGACCTGAATAACCGCGAGGCTGCCGCCCTGCAGACCCGCTACGAAGCCCTGATTGACCGCGCCGACGTGGTAATTTTTGAAGATTACGACAAGGGCGTGCTCAACTCTGGCAGCATTGCCCACTTCATTTCCCTGGCCCGGCAAAAAGGCATTCCCACCGTCGTCGACCCCAAGAAGAAGAACTTCCTGGCCTACCAGCACTGCACCCTGTTTAAGCCCAACCTCAAAGAGTTGCGCGAGGGCCTGAAGCTCGAGTTTGGCGACACCGACGCCGACCGGCCCCAGTTCGAAGCCGCCGTGGAGCGCCTGCGCGAGCTGCTACAGCCCGAAATCGTGCTCGTCACTCTCTCGGAGCGGGGCGTGTTCAGCGAGTCGCAGCAGAGTGGCCGCAGCTACATCCCGGCCCACCTGCGCATGATTTCCGACGTATCCGGCGCCGGCGACACGGTTATCAGCATTGCTGCCCTCTGCGTGGCCCTGGGCCTGGAGCCGCCGGTCATTGCCGCTCTGGCCAACCTCGGCGGCGGCCTGGTCTGCGAGCAGGTAGGCGTCGTGCCGATCGAGAAGCAGCGGCTGCTGGAAGAGGCGCAGGCAGCTCAGGTGCTGGTGAGCTAATATCCTCTTGTCCTTACGAGGAAGAAGGGCATTCCGCGTATCAAGCGGCGGCCATCCGTCCTCGGCGCAGGTAGTCCCGCCTTTTTAGCAGAAAGCCTTTCCTTACGAATGTAGTTTTTGCGTTTGCTCGTGGGCGCCATAGCAACGATTGTTGTTCAACGACGGAGACGCGAGTAAGCGTTTCTTCATCCACGCAAAAGCCCTTTCCCGTCGCAACGAGAAAGGGCTTTCTGGAAAAAGGGCAGGGCTACCTTCGCAGAGGACGGATGGCTTCGCGCTGTTCGCAAGGACACGTTATTTTCTAAATAGCGCCTTCGCGGGCCAGGGTGCTGAATTCCTTCACGGTATTGATGAAGACACGCACGTTGTCGGGGTCAGTGTCGGGGTAAACGCCGTGGCCCAGGTTGGCAATGTGGCGCTGGGGACCGAAGCGGCGTAGCATCTCGATGGTGGCCGTCTGAACCTGCTCCCGCGAACCGTAAAGGGCGCAGGGGTCGAGGTTGCCCTGCAGGGTTTTGGCGTCGCCGATGGCGGCCCGCACCAGGCGCGGGTCCTCGTTCCAATCGAGGCCGATGGTGCGGCAGTTGAAGTGGGCGAAGTCGGATACGGCAAACCAGGCACCTTTGGCAAACACCGTCACGGGCACGTCGGCGGGCATGGCGTCGCAGATGGCGGCAATGTAACGGGCCGAAAACTGCTGGTAGTGGTCGGGGGGCAGAATGCCAGCCCAGGAGTCGAACACCTGGATGAGGTTGGCGCCGGCCTCTACCTGGGCCCGCAGGTAGCTGATGGTGGTGCGGGTGATTTTGTCGAGCAGCTCGTGGGCCAGCTCGGGGTTGGTGTAGAGCATGCGCCGGGCCTTGCTGAAGGTCTTGGAGCCGTGGCCTTCTACCATGTAGGCCAGAATCGTCCAGGGCGCGCCGGCAAAGCCGATGAGCGGCACCCGGCCGCCCAAAGCCCGCTTGGTCACACGGATGGCTTCAAGCACGTAGCCCAGGTGCTCTTCGGGGTCGGCGACGCGCATGCGGGCTACGTCCTGGGCTGTTTTGATGGTTTCGGGAAACAGCGGCCCGCGGGCTTCCACCATTTCGTAGGTCAGGCCCATGGCCTCGGGCACCACCAGGATGTCGGAGAAGATGATGGCCGCGTCCACGTCGAGGGCATCCACGGGCTGAATCGTTACTTCCGCCGCCAGCTCCGGCGTCTCGACCAGCTCTTTGAAGCCGCTCAGGCGGCCGCGCAGGGCACGGTATTCGGGCAGAATTCGGCCCGCCTGGCGCATAAGCCACACGGGAGTACGTTCGGTTTCTTCGCCACGGGCGGCGCGGAGCAGGAGGTCGTTCTTGAGCATAGAAAAAGGCAGAGATGCCGGAAATCGGGCGCAAGTTACGGCCTACTGGGCAGCAATGCTTGGACGAGAGTTTATTTCATCTGCTCTTGCGAGCAATGCGCAGCCATCCGTCCTGTGAAATGGGCGGAGTGTTCTAACGGGAAAAGCCCCTTACTCCAGCTGGAATAAGGGGCTTTCTGGTAAAAGATTAGGCCTTACTGCGCAGAGGGCGGGTTGCTCCACGTTGCTCGCAAGGACAGAAAAACAGCCTACTGCGCGGTCTGCTTATAATGCACTGTGGTCAGGCTGCGGAGCCGCTCGGCGGCCCATTCGGGGGTGATGTCGCGCTGGGGGTTAGCCAGCATTTCGTAGCCTACCATAAACTTGCGCACCGAGGCTGAGCGCAGCAGGGGCGGGAAGAAGTGCATGTGCAGGTGCCAGCTTTCGTGCGCCTGCCCGTCGGTGGGACGCTGGTGCAGGCCGGCCGAGTAGGGGAAGGAAATCTGGAACAGGTTGTCGTAGCGGATGGTCAGGTCGCGTAGGGCGGCGGCAAAGCTGTCCCTCTCGGCATCCGTGAGTTGCTCGATGGAAGTGACGTGGCGGCGGGGTAGGAGCAGGGTTTCGAAGGGCCACACGGCCCAGAATGGTACCAGGGTCACGAAATGCTCGTTCTGGTACACCACCCGGGTTTGCTCTTTGAGTTCCAGCTCCACGTAGTCGAGCAGCAGGCTGCGGCCGTGCTCCTGGAAGTAGGCCGCCTGCTGCACGGTTTCCTTGGCCGGGTCGGCGGGCACGGTGCGCTGGGCCCAGATCTGGCCGTGGGGGTGAGGATTCGAGCAGCCCATCATAAAGCCCTTGTTCTCGAAAATCTGCACGTAGTTGATGTCCGCTCGGGCCCCAAGCTCCTGGTATTGCTCTACCCACACATCCACGACGCGGCGAATGGCGGCCGGCTCCATTTCGGGCAACGTCAAGTCGTGGCGGGGCGAAAAGCAGATAACCCGGGCCACCCCCGATTCGGCCTCGGCCCGCAGCAGGCCGTTCACATTGACGGTGCCCGCGGGTACATCGGCCTGCAGGGCGGCAAAGTCGTTGTCGAACACAAAGGTGCTCTCGTAGCTGGGGTTCACGATGCCGCCGGCGCGGGTATTGCCGGGGCAGAGGTAGCAGGTCGGGTCGTAAGCGGGGCGGGTTTCGGCTTCGGGCTCTTCCTGCTGGCCCTGCCAGGGCCGTTTGGAGCGGTGGGGCGACACCAGAATCCATTCGCCGGTTAGCGGGTTGTAGCGGCGGTGGGAGTGTTCGGTTGTATCAAAAGCAGCCATGGCGGAGTGGGGTAAAAGTCAGCTTTCGGGAAGATAAGGCCTCGTTAATACGGCCTCTAACCGGAGCTAGGCCGAAAAAGCCGACAATACGCGGGAAAATGGAAAGGCGGAGGCAGACGAAACGGCTACTCCTGAAACAGGGCCTTGATGGCCGTAGCCAGGAAATTGACGCCGATGGCCAGGGTTAGAAAGCCCATGATGCGGGCCAGGGCCGCCATGCCGGGCCGGCCCAGAAAGCGCGTCAGGCGCAACGACGACATCAGAATAATATAAGCCGCTGCGGCCACCAGCACAAAGCCGAAGAAGATCAGGCCCATGTCGAGGTAGGTCAGCTTTTCGGTAAACAAGCCGATGCACACGGCCATGGAGCCGGGCCCCGACAGCATGGGCATGGCCAGCGGAGTAAAGGAAATGTCCTCCTTGTGCATACTTTCCTCCAGGGTGGCTTCTGATACCTTGGCTCGGTTGCCGCCCGGCGTGAGCAGATCGAAGGCGGAGCGCATCAGCAGGATGCCGCCAGCAATGCGCAGGTGGTGAATGTTGATACCAAAGAAGTTAAGTACATATTGCCCGGCAAAAAACGATACCGACAGCACGCCCACCATGTAGATACAGGCCCGCAGCCCGATCTGGGCGCGGTGGCTGGGCGTGTCGTCCTCGGTCAGGGTCAGGAAGACCGGCATGGCCCCGAAGGGATTCACGACCGAAAACAGCGTGGTGAAGGTGGCAAGTAGGATTTCCATGTACCGGAGCGGGGAGGTGGAAGGCGGGTAAAGGTACGAGGGATTGAGAATCGGCAAAGCGGTTAAAATGGTATGTTTGGAAAGTCAACCATGGCGTTACTGTCGCGTACAAGCGCTTATACGGCCTGAGGCCCGCCTTTTTTTCTTCCTATTTGCATGACAACTGCTTCTCCCGCAGCCACCCCCGCCGATGATTACCGTGATACGCCCCTGGTGGGCATCGTCATGGGCAGCCAGTCCGACCTGAAAATCATGTCTGCCGCGGCCGAGGTGCTGCGGCAGTTCGGTGTGCCCCACGAAATAACCCTGGTGTCGCCCCACCGCACGCCGTATCGTCTTATCGAGTACGGTGAAACTGCCCGTAAGCGCGGTATGCGGGTTATTATTGCCGGTGGAGGCGGGGCAGCTCATTTGCCCGGCATGCTGGCTTCCTTCACCACGCTGCCCGTAATCGGGGTGCCCATCAACTCTAGCACGTCGGTTCACGGCATCGATTCAGTGCTGTCTATGCTGCAGATGCCGGCCGGCGTGCCCGTGGCTACCGTTGCCATCGACGGGGCCGCCAACGCTGCCGTACTGGCTACGCAGATGCTGGCCCTGAGCAACGCCCGACTGGCGGATGTATTGGAAAAGTACCGTACTGCGCTCAAAGACAAAGTGATGCGCACCATTGAGGAGCTGCGCAAAGGTGGCTTCAACGATGAATAGGTGAGCTAGTGAACTCGTCAGTTGTTGTTCCATTCGCTCTATTCTACTGAAAACTCCCCCTCTCACCATCTCACCAGTTTACTACTCCACTCTCCCACCCAACTCCACTCGTAAGTGCCTGACCTCGAAGCTCCCCTTTGGATTTTGCTGGCCCACGGGCTGACGCTGCTCCTGGCAGTGGCGGCTTTGGTGGCTACGCTTTTGCCCTTGCTGCGCGAAACCGCCTGGTGGATTCGCGTCTTCGACTTTCCCCGCCTGCAGATTGTGGCCGTCACGCTGCTGACCATCACCGGGGCGTTGCTGCTGGGCTGGCACCGGCTGGATGGCTACTGGGGCCTGGGTCTGCTGGGAGCTTTGGGGGCCGCCGTGGTGTACCAGTCCTTCCGCATCGTGCCCTATACGCCGGTAGCCAGCAAGCAGATTGCCGACAGCACCCGGCCCGACGGCTCGCGCCACCTGAGCCTGGCCGTGATGAACGTGCTGCAGTACAACAAGCAAGGAGCCCGCGCCCTGGCCGTGTTGCAGCAAACCGACCCCGACCTGATTATGGCCGTCGAAACCGACCAGTGGTGGTATGAGCAGCTCAAGCCCCTGGAAGCCACCCACCCCTATACCTGCCACGAACCCCTCGACAACACTTACGGCCTGCTGTTCTTTTCGCGCTTGCCCCTGAAAGGCTGCGAAATCAAGTATTTGCTCGATGATGACGTGCCTTCGCTCCACGGCCGGGTGCAGTTGCCGGACGGCAAAACCTGGGTGCGTATCTTTGGCCTGCACCCCAAGCCGCCAGCCCCGGCCGAGTCCAAAACCAGCACCAAGCGCGACGCGGAACTACTGCTGGTGGGCAAGGAAATCGGGGAGAAGGAGGAGCCGACCATCGTGTTTGGCGACATGAACGACGTGGCCTGGTCCCACACTTCCGAGTTATTCCGCCGCATCAGCGGCCTGCTCGACCCGCGCGTGGGCCGGGGCCTGCTGCCCACCTTCCACGCCGACTACTCCCTGCTGCGCTGGCCCCTGGACCACGTCTTCGTGTCGCCCGATTTTAAGGTAGATGATATTCAGCGCCTGCCTTACGTAGGCTCCGACCATTTTCCCATCTACCTCAAGCTCAGCTACGAGCCTCACGATAAGGCTGAGCAGGAAGAAAACCGCGAACAGGCTGACACCGGCGACTACGAGGAAGCCGAGGAGAAAATCCAGGAGGGCTTCGAGGAGGAAGATGAAGAGGAAAAAGAGGAAGAAGCTGGTTTGAAGCCAAAACGGGAGCTGACGACCTAACCGCGTTTTTAGAGCTCGTACAGCCAAGCCATCTGCTTCTGGCTAACGGCTTTCGGTAGCCAGCGCATACCCAGGTTGCGCAAGCTAATCAGCAGCGGGTTTTCCAGCTGGGCCAGGCGGCCCAGTTGCCAGGAGGTGTTTACAATGCGGGTGGTAAGGGGCAGGCGCTTTTGTTCGAAGCAACGAAAAGCGCTGGGTAGCTCCTGGGTTTTAATCAGGCATTCAGCTAGCACGGCTGCATCTTCCACGGCTTGGCCGGCTCCCTGTCCCATATTGGGCGTAGTGGCGTGGCCCGCGTCGCCCAGCAGCAGCACCCGGCCATAGCTTAGCCGACGTAGCGGGGGCAAATCCAGAATGTCGTTCCACAATAGCTGGGCGGGCTGCGTGAGGGCCAACAGCGCCGGAATAGGTGCAGGAAAATCGGCAAAGGTGCGCTGTAGGTCTGCCACGGTAAAGGCCTGAAAGTGCGGATTGCGGGGCGTGGAGCTGTTGAGACAGGCAAACCAGTAGGCGCGGTTGTGGCCCACGGGTACGTAGCCCAGGCGGCGCCCGCCGCTCCCCCAGATTTCGTAGGAGTCGCCAACGGGTAGCGGCAGCTGGCTGGTATCAACTACGGCCCGCCAGCACGTGTACCCCGCATACCGGGGCTGGCTCTGAGGCAACAGCTGCCGCCGAACCAGGGAATGCAGCCCATCGGCCCCAATTAACGCGTCGGCCTCGGCACTGGTCGAATCGGTGAAGTAGGCAGTAATTTTTCCTTCGGTTTCGGCGAACCGCTCGAAGCGTGAGTTTAGTCGGACCACGTCGGCGGGTAAGCTGGCCAGCAGCGCCCGCTGTAAGGCCGCGCGGTGAATGCCCAGGTTGTCGAATCCAATCTGGCGGGCAAAAAAAGCCGGGTCGGCCGATTGCAGCACGTGGCCCCGCTCATCGCACAAAGACAGCCTGCTAATGGGCGTGCCCTGCGCCCGAACAGCATCATAGAGGCCTAGCTGCGCCAAACCACGCATGGCATTGGCCCCTAACACCACTCCAGCCCCGACTTCACGCAGCTCGGCCGCCGCTTCGTGCACCTGCACCACGTGGCCTTGGCGCAGCAACGCATGAGCCGTAGTAAGGCCGCCAATGCCGGCCCCGATAACAATGAATGATGCCATAAATACGCGGGAGTATCCTGAATAAACTATACTATAGGAAAAGGATAGCTTAGAATGCCAGTTGGTAAAAAGAATGTATTTCGTCGGGAAATATACTTGCTTCAACTGGTAAAAGGTAATGTCCGTCTTTTTTTGCGGCATCCTTCTTCACTAGCTTCGCGTATTGGTTTTGTGCCAGATTTCGCCTGGTATCCTTCTCCTCCGATCTACCTGCAACATGTCTGAACAAACAACCCCCCGGTTGTATTTCGAAAATCCTGTCGGGCGCTTGCTCGAACACCCTGATGGTTATGCCATTGTGGCCTACAATCCCGGCAAAAGAAAGCTGAGCGACATGCAGGCCTTCCTGACCCACGCCAGCCAGTTGCTGCGCAATCGGGGCTGGCGCAAAATGCTCGGCGACCAGCAGCAGATGTCACCTTACACGGAGGATGAGCGTACCTGGATCCAAAATTACTGGGTTTCCCGCACTGCGCAGGGCGACGAGATATACGGCGCTGTAATTCTGCCCCAAGACGTTTTTGCCCGCTTGTCGGTCAATCTGGTCATGAACGAAGCCCAGGAGTCGGCCCTTACGTACCGGCTCTTCGATAATGAAGCCGACGCCAAGGTTTGGCTTACGCAACTGCCGGTATAAAGCCCGGAGCAGGGGCGCCGAATAAATTTCTGCATAACGTAACCAACAAAAAAAGGCCGGAAGCAATGCTCCCGGCCTTTTCTATCATCAATCAACAAATTACTTGTTCCCGTCGACTTCTTCGTAGTCAACGTCGGTCACGTTGTCGTGGGGCTGGCCTTGCTGGCCGTTGCCACCTTGAGCCTGGCCATCACCGCCGGGGTAGCCCTGGGGCTGACCTTCGCCGCCTTGAGCATACATTTCCTGCGAAGCGGCCTGCCAAGCGGCGTTGATAGCCTCCATGGCGGTGCCAATCTGGCCGAGGTCTTTGCTCTCATGGGCCTTCTTGAGGTCGGCCAGGGCATTTTCTACGGCCGTCTTGTTGCCGGCGCTCAGCTTGTCGCCGTACTCTTTCAACTGCTTCTCGGTCTGGAAGATCATCGAGTCGGCCTGGTTGACTTTCTCAATGCGCTCCTTTTCCTGCTTGTCAGCCTCTTCGTTGGCTTTGGCCTCGTTGCGCATCCGCTCGATGTCAGCATCCGACAAGCCGGAAGAAGCCTCAATGCGGATCTTCTGCTCTTTGCCGGTGCCTTTGTCCTTGGCCGATACGTGCAGGATACCGTTGGCGTCGATGTCGAAGGTTACTTCGATCTGCGGAACGCCGCGGGGTGCTGGCGGAATGTCGGAGAGGTGGAAGCGGCCGATAGTGCGGTTCTGGGAAGCCAAGGGACGCTCGCCTTGCAGCACGTGGATTTCAACCGAAGGCTGGTTGTCGGAAGCCGTCGAGAAGGTCTCGGACTTCTTGGTCGGAATCGTCGTGTTGCTTTCAATCAGCTTGGTCATCACGCCGCCCATGGTCTCGATACCGAGGCTCAGCGGAGTTACGTCCAGCAGCAGGACGTCTTTGACTTCGCCGGTCAGTACCCCACCCTGGATAGCAGCGCCAATGGCTACTACTTCGTCGGGGTTAACGCCTTTCGAAGGCTTCTTGCCGAAGAACTTCTCTACTTCCTCCTGAATGCGGGGAATGCGGGTCGAACCACCCACCAAGATTACCTCGTCGATATCCGACGTGCTCAGGCCAGCGTCTTGCAGGGCTTTCTTCACGGGATCCATCGAGCGGCGCACCAGCGAATCGGCGAGCTGCTCGAACTTGGCGCGGCTCAGCTTTACCACCAGGTGCTTGGGGCCCGAGGCGGTAGCCGTTACGTAGGGCAGGTTGATTTCCGTCTCCGAAGAGCTCGACAGCTCAACCTTGGCTTTCTCAGCGGCTTCTTTCAGGCGCTGCAGAGCCATGGGGTCTTTACGCAGGTCGAGGCCTTCGTTTTCGCTGGCGAAAGTCTCGGCCAGGAAGTTGATGATTACCTGGTCGAAGTCGTCGCCACCGAGGTGGGTATCACCGTTGGTGCTCAGTACTTCGAATACGCCGTCGCCGAGTTCCAGAATCGAGATGTCGAAGGTACCGCCACCCAAGTCATAGACGGCAATCTTCTGGTCTTTGTGCTTTTTATCGAGGCCGTAGGCCAAGGCAGCGGCCGTAGGCTCGTTGATGATGCGCTTCACGTCGAGGCCGGCAATGGCACCGGCTTCTTTAGTAGCCTGGCGCTGGGCGTCGTTGAAGTAAGCCGGAACCGTAATAACGGCTTCGGTTACCGTCGTGCCCAGATACTCTTCGGCGGTCTGCTTCATTTTCTGAAGCACCATGGCCGAAATTTCCTGGGGCGTATACTGGCGGTCACCGATTTTAACGGCTACCGTGTTGTTAGAGCCCTTCTCCAGCTGATACGACACGTGCTTCGACTCTTCGGTTACTTCCGAGAAGCCGCGGCCCATAAAGCGCTTAATCGACTGAATCGTGTTCTGGGGATTGGTAATGGCTTGACGTTTGGCCGGGTCACCGACTTTCCGCTCGCCCTTACCGTTGTCGAGGAACGCCACAATCGACGGAGTCGTGCGGCGGCCTTCGCTATTTGGAATCACCACCGGCTCGTTGCCTTCCATAACGGACACGCACGAGTTGGTGGTGCCGAGGTCAATACCGATTATTTTTCCCATTTGATTGGATGTATGTAAGTGTTGGATGTGTCTGCTTCAGATTGCGAATCACTCGCGTCGGACTAATGACAAGCAGCGTACCAGCCCGAAAAAGGCGGTTTTTCTGTGACACATTGTCATTTTAGCCGACTCCCAAGGCAGGTTTTACGACGGACTGACTTTTACGGGGAAGTAGCCGGCAGGATATGCTGACAGCGGGGCAGGGGAGAGGCCCACTTGAAGCAATTCCCTTTGGGTGTCATCCTAAGCAGAGCATTCCATGCATCACGCGCCGTGACCTGCCCCCATGTTATAAGAAATGCTCTTCAATGTGAAAAGCCCTTTACTACCGGGATAGTAAAGGGCTTTTTACATTGGTAAGACCTGTCGTGGGATAGGCGAGCAAGGCCCTTCGGCTGTGCCTCAGGATGAGAGTCGATTTATACTTTAAAACTGCTTTAGAAACCCACCAATTGTGTTTCTCCATTCTGCTGGGTACTTATGCCAATAGGGCTCGTGGCCAGCAGCGGGGAAGTCGCGGCGCTGCTTGGGCCCTTGTAAGGCCGCATAAATGGCGTCGGTTTCGGCCCGGGTGACGCGCGGGTCGGCCTCGCCCCACATGAGCAGGGTAGGAGCCATTACCTTTTTAGCAAACTCGGTAGCGTCGAGGTCGAAGGCCCAGAAGCTGTTTTGCACCCCGCCCCAGAAAACGAGCAGGTTGGCCATGGGAAAGGCTGGCACGTGCATGGAGCTGAAGCGGTTTTGGGCCGTCTGGAGCATGCTGCCGTAGGGGCACTCGATGATATTGGCTGCGGGCCTCACGCCCAGCTCACTCTCGGCCCGCAGGATGGCCACGGCACCCATAGATGCGCCGTAGAGGATGATAGGCGTGGTTGCGTTTTGCTGCTGTAGATAGGTGAATACCGCTTTTACATCAGCCGATTCGCGGAATCCGACCGTAGTTTGGAAGCCTTCGGAGCCACCGTTACCGGCAAAATCAACGAGCAGGACGGAGTAACCCAGCTGCCGAAACGTGCCCGCCTCAGTCAGCAGCTTGGACTTGTTGCTGGTGTAGCCGTGAAACAAGGCCACGCGGCCTTTCTCGTGTTCCACCGGACTGTACCAAGCTTCCAACTGCCCGTTGGAGCTCGGGATGGTAACGGTGCTGAACGCAAAAGCCGGCGCGCCGACGTTGCGGGGCTTGGGGTTTTTGATGCCCGTCAGCAACACCCAGGCTTTATCCAGGGCCGAAAGCTGCTCGGGGTTGTCGGTGTGGGTGCCGGGCTCGTCGGTGAAGTGGGTAAAGCGCCAGGCATGCAGAAAAGCCACGCCGTTGACGGCCAGAAAACCCAGCAATGCCAGCCAGAGCAGCCTACGTTTCATTAGCGGCTCGAGCTACGGCCCCCACCTGAACGGCCCCCGCCGCCGGAGTTGCGGCCAGCCCCGCTAGCACCGGGCTTGGCGCCGGAGCGGCCTTTGGGCTTGTCCGAGTCAAAGGAGCGGCCGCCTTTGCCGGCCGCAGGACGGGTGCCGGTTGAGCCAGAACCGGCAGATTTTGGCCCTGCCGAGCGGCCGGCGCTGGCTGGTTTGGCCTGTGCGTCGGCTTTAGCGGCTCCGGCAGCCGACTTGGGTGCTACAGTCCGTTCGCCCGGCATTTTGGTGGCCGAGTAGGCTGAGCGCAGCTTGGCGGCTTCGGCTTCGGTCAGTTCCCGCCACTGCCCGGGCGCGAGGCCGTCTACGGGCAGGTGAGCAATCTGGGTGCGGACCAGGCGCAGGGTGGGAAAGCCTACGGCGGCCGTCATCTTGCGCACCTGCCGGTTCATGCCCTGCGAAATCGTGATTTTCAGCCAGGAAGTAGGAATGGCGGCCCGGAAGCGGATAGGCTTGCTGCGTTCCCACAAATAAGAAGGCGGGCCGGCCAGCAATTCGGCTTCAGCCGGAGCGGTGTAGCTGGTTTTGATATCGACGCCGCGGCGCAGCTGGGCCAGGGCTTCCTCGGTCGGAATGCCTTCTACCTGGGCCAGGTAGGTTTTGGGTACTTTGTAGCGGGGCTCCGAGAGGCGGTGCTGCAGGCCTTTGTCGTCGGTGAGTAGCACAAGGCCTTCGCTGTCGTAATCGAGGCGGCCAACGGGGTACACGCCAGGCACGGGCACGAAGTCTTTGAGCGTGGCGCGGCCGTTCTCGTCGGTAAATTGGGTGAGAACTTCGTAGGGTTTGTTGACGAGAACGTAGCGCATCAGCAGGAAAAACGTGGGGTAAGAAAAAGCAGAAGAAGACGGTTTGCCCGCCCGGGAATCGAGAATGAGCCGGTATAGGTCCGTTTTCCGGCGGCTATAAACCAGGCGGAACACACAAAGGTACCAATCCGCAGAGCACCTACCACGCTAGGGGCTGAAATAGCAGCCTAAGCTGTGTAACGCGTTCAGCCAAAATTATAGCCCCGCTATCAGCAAATAGAGCAGCAGTAACGCCAGGAAAGGGGCTCCCACCAGCAATAGGCCCAGGCGGCGGGACTTCCCCTCAGCTGTATCTGCCTTGTCCACAAAGTCCCGCTTGCCGACGTTCAGAATGGCAACGAGAAAGGCTAGAAACCCAAGGGCCAGCCCGATACCCACGAACCACAGAAGCCCGGTTATATCACCAAGCAAGAGCAAAGGGCAGGATAAGGTCATAAAGCAGCAGTAAAAACAAACCAGAATAACGGATTCTTGCCCCGAAAAGCTACCAGCAGGTTTGTTGTATATACATTTTTAGAGCTGATTGTGGGCCCGGATCAGGGTGGCAAACGAGTCACGGTAGGTGTCGCCGATGGGCAGCAGGCGGCCGGCCACCTGCACCTTGCCCCGCTCCAGGTGCTCGATGCGCTGGAGCGAAACCAAAAACGACTTGTGAATCCGGGCGAACCGCTCGGGCGGCAGTACTTCCTCCACTCGCCGGAAGGATTGCAAAGTCAGGATTTTGCCCTGGGTGGTATAAATCATCAGGTATTCCTTCATGCCCTCGATGTAGAGAATATCATCGAAGGCCACGCGCAGCAGGCGGTGCTCGTTTTTGACGAACATAGCATCGGGCGCCGCCAGCGCAGCTTCCGGGGCCGGAGCGGGCGGGGGCATCAGGGCCTGGCGCACCTTGTTGACGGCCTGTAAAAACCGCTCAAACGAAATGGGCTTGAGTAGGTAGTCCGTCACGCCTAACTCGTAGCTGCGCACGGCGTAGGAATCATAGGCCGTAGTCAGCACGATGCGTGGGCCCGGAGCGGGCAGCAGTTGGGCCAGCTGCAAACCCGTAAGGCGGGGCATGTGGATGTCGAGAAAAACCAGGTCTACGGGGTTGTCCTGCAGAAAGGCCAGGGCCGCCAGGGCCTCATGAAACTGCCCGCGCACGTCCAGAAAGGAAATTTGCGCGCAATAATCGGCCAGCACGTCGAGGGCCAGGGGCTCGTCGTCGATGAGGACGCAGAAGATTTTGCGCAGCGGGGTTTCCGGTTCCATAGTTAAAGCGCGGCGGCCAGGGTCAGCACCACCGTATGCTCCGTGGGCTGGCTCTCGACGTGTAAGGTATGACGGTTGGGGTAGAGCAAGTTCAGGCGGCGGCGCAAATTAACCAAGCCCAGACCACCGGCTTGCTCTTGAGGGGAGTGGGCGTTGGCATCGACGAAGTTGTGTACCTCGAAGCGCAATTCGCCCGCGGTGGTTAGCGCCACGGTCAGGCGCACGGCCTCGGGGCGCATGGCCAGGTCGCCGTGCTTAAAAGCGTTTTCGACCAGGGGCAGCAAAAGCATGGGCGCAATCTGATAGGTTGAGTCGTTGGGCACGCCGCGGCTGTGAAAGACAATGGCCTCGGCGTCGGCTGCGGGCAGACGCAGGCGCTGCAAGTCCAGAAAGCTGCGGATGTTGGTCAGCTCCTTAGCCAGCAAGACCTGCTCTGAATTGCTTTCATAGAGCATGTAGCGCATGATTTCGGCCAGGCGGAGCACGGCTTCCGGCGCCCTTGCCGACTGCTGCTTGGTTAGGGCGTAGATGTTGTTAAGGGTGTTAAACAGAAAGTGCGGATTGACCTGGGCCTTGAGCAAAGCCAGCTCGGTGAGCAGGTTTTGGCGCTCCAGTTCCCGGCGGTTGCGCTGGCCCTGCAGGTAGTCGCTGGTGACCTTTAGACCGGAGCTGAAAAAGAGCGTTATCAGGCCCCAAAGAATATAAGGCTCTACCTGCCGCGACGGGTTAATGGGTTCAGTGCCGCCATCCGGAATTGTGTACCGGGAAATGACCACCCGCAGGCCTACGGATACGGCTATGGTCACGATTACGGCCAGCACGTAGCGCCAGACGTGGTTGTGGGCCAGGATGTTGGGAATCAGGATCAGCCAGTTGACGTAGAATAATCCCGCGTACAGAATATCGGTGAGGACCCCGTGCACGAGGGCATACTGCCAATCGAAGGCATGGCTTACAGTGGTGCGGTTTAGGGCGTGGAGGCCAAAATAGATCTGTAGGGCATCTATTGCCACCAGCCCGGCCCATAAGGACAGATGCGCCCACAACGGGACCCGGCTGGCAGCAGGTAGCCAGGGCGGTGGCATTATTGAGGCAGGGTAGGGCGACATGATTAGTGGGAAAGATGCTACGTAATGAACCGCCAAAGTAGCTTCCGGCGACCGAATAAGCCGGGCTATTTTCAACCATCAGCCGCTTTCAGCACCTGAATACAGGTGGCAGCGCCACCAACGGGCCGGCGGGCTCAACCAGAGGCTGCCAGGCTGGAGTTGTGGGTCCGGAAAGGGGTTTTCCGCTCGGTCGGGGCGGGTTGGTTGAATAACCTGCGGGGCTTGGTGACCAGCCGGTAGTTTTGACCTGCTACCAACCAAATGCCTTGTATGAGCTCTATTTCTCTTGTTGAAACCAACCAGCTTTCCTTTTCCTACGGCGCCCGTTCTATTCTGCACGATGTATCCCTGGCTGTACCCAAGGGGAGTATTTATGGCTTTTTGGGACCCAATGGGGCAGGCAAAAGCACAACGCTCCGGCTGCTGCTGGGCCTGTTGCAGGCCCCGGCGGGCACGGTTCGCCTTTTCGGTCACGACTTGGCCCGGCACCGCGTGGCCCTGCTCACCCGCGTGGGTGCCCTGATTGAAAACCCCTCGCTCTATGACCACCTCAGTGGCCATGCCAATCTGGAGGTAACCCGCACGTTGCGCGGCCTGGCCCGGGGCCGCTCGGAGGAAGTCTTGGCCTTGGTCGGACTCACGGAGGCGGCCCACCGTCCGGTGCGGGAATACTCGCTGGGCATGCGGCAGCGGCTCGGACTGGGCTTAGCCCTGCTGCCCGACCCCGACCTGCTCATCCTCGACGAACCCACCAACGGCCTCGACCCCAACGGCATCATCGACATGCGCGAATTGCTGCGGCGTCTGCAGCGGGAGCAGGGCAAAACCATTCTGCTCTCAAGCCACCTGATCAGCGAAATCGAGCGAGTTGCTACCCACGTGGGTATCATTCAGCACGGGCGACTGGTGTTTCAGGGCCACATGGCGGAATTGCAGAATCGGCAGCGCGACAACCAGCAGCTCCTCATCGAAACCGACAGCGCCGATACCTGCCGCAACCTGCTGCCCGCTGCGCTGGGCAGGGCCCGGGTTACGGGCGCGGGCACGTTGCTGCTGCCCTACGAGTCGCGGGAGCAAGTGGCCGAGCTGGCCCGGCAGCTGGTAGCGGCCGGTCAGCCCCTGTACCATATCAGTTGCCAGCAGCCCACGCTGGAGGAAACCTTTCTGCAACTCACCGAAACCACGCCCACCCCATGAGCCTGCCCCTGCATTCGCCCACGCCTTTTCTGCTGCTGCGTCGTACCCACACCGCCGACTGGCTTAAGCTGCGCCGTACCCTGGCGTTGTGGCTGGCCCTGGGCGGCGGGGCCTTGCCGGTATTGCTCAACTTTCTGATAATTTATTTCCGCGGCGAAAAGCTGCTGGCGGCCGGAGAGAATCCGTGGCGGCACTACATTCACATGAGCTGGCAAACGGCCTCGGTGCTGTTGCTGCCCCTATTTCTGATTCTGCTAACCAGCCTGCTGGTGGCCATCGAAAACCGCGCTACGGCCTGGAAGCACCTCTACGCCTTACCCGTCAGCCGCGGGGCCGTGCTCGGAAGCAAGCTGCTGGTCTTGCTTCAGCTCAATCTGCTGGCCCAGGTGGTGTATGTGGTTTTGCTGCTGGCTTCCGGCAAACTGCTGGGTTGGCTCCGGCCTGAGCTGCTGTTTGGGGCCTACCCGGTGCCGCTGGCCGGGGTAATACCCTTGCTGGCGCATACGTATCTGGCCACATTGGGCATTCTGGGTATTCAATACGTAGCCGCCCTATGGTGGCGTAGCTTTGCACTACCCTTCGCGTTCGGTATTGGGGGGCTGGTCGCGGCTCTGACGCTGCTACGCTGGGAGCACGTCGACTGGGTGCCCTACGCTGCTCCAACCCGAGTATTGAGCCTGGTGGGCAAAGATGCGCAGGGCCTGCTCACGGTTCAGTCCGGTATAGGCTTGGCCGAATGGAGCAGTCTGGCTTGGTTTGCCGCGGCCTTGCTGGTCGGCTACGGGCTGCTGAGCCGGTGGAAAACGGCCGACTAAGCCGCGTGCCGCTCTGTCGTTAGCGGGCCTTGAGTCGGTAGCTGGGAATGAGCTCAATAACGTCGCCCTTGGGCGACACAACGAACTCCCCACTGTCGCGCCGCACGTCGCCGTCCTTGGTTTGCTCCCGATAGCTATGGCGTACGAAGGTGCCAATCTGGGCTGTGCCGTTGGCTACTTGTGGCACTGCCGCCGGGGCCGGAGTGCTACCACTGGCGTTGAGCCGGGCCACGCTGGCCGCGTAGGCTGCCGAGTCCTGGCGGGTGTAGGGCTTGGTGTCGAACTTCTCGGCCCGGTAATCTGCCGGGCTATCGAGGCGGTTGCTCACATATTCGGACACCACTGCTTCGGCCTGCTTTTCCGGCGACGAATTGCAAGCAGCAAGGAAAGTAGCGGCGAAAAGAAAGAAGGAACTAGTTTTCATAGCACGGGTAAAGCGGCTTGCCAACGTAACACGAAGTCTGACTTCGCGAGGCGTGGACGCTGCTGCAATGGGTATCGTTTAATGTTTCGTGAAGCGCTGCTTCGCGTTGCTTGCTTAAATGCCACCGGAGTATTTGCGGGTGGCCCACTCGGCCGTAACCAGGGCCAGCAGCAGGAAAAACAGCCATTTCAGGTTAATCAAGTCCTTGAGGTCTTCCTGGCTGTAGAGCACGGGCTTGGCGTTGGCCTTCTGAATATCCTGAGTGAGCTGGGCAAACTGGCCGGGAAAATACAGGCGCGAACCACTGCGGCGGGCCAGCTGGTAGAGCAGGTTGTGGTCGGCGCGGGCCTCCAGGGTTTCGAGCTGCTGCTCCTGCACCAGCAGCTCACCGCGGTCCTGCTGGGGCTGGCCGCCGAGCGTGGCGCTGGCTGCGTAGCGGTAGAGGCCGCCGGGCAAACTGCCCAGGTGCAGGGGAGAGCCGTCTTCGCTGTTGGTGAAACTAAACGTGCGGGTGCGGTTCTGCTCGTCGGTCAGAGCCAGCTTGATCTGCTGGCCGTAAATTCGTTCGAAAATGGCGTTGTAGGTTTCAGCGGCAAAGGTCACGTCATCGGCGGTGCTGAAGGCGTCCTGAGTTGGGTACACGTCGAGACGCTTCTTGTTGGCGTTGGCCGTGAGCAGCTGCAGCGTCCGGATGATGAGCCGGTCGTAGGCCTCGGGCCGGTCGGCGTGGTCGGCGGCTTCCTGCAGGCGCCACTGCCAGCTGCCGTCCGTGAGCAGCGTCGCCTGGCGCTGGGCCGGACTACCACCGAGCACCAGCAGGGGCTTCTGGGTTTTAAGGCGTCCTACCTGCTGGTACAAGGCCACTTCAGCCCCGCTATTTACCCGCAAATCCCCGAAAGGCACGGCCGCCGGTGGGTAGGCCGCGAAGCGCCGCAGGGCATCTTCTTCGAAGGTAAAGCGCGAAAAGCTGGGGTTGAGCACGGGCGTCACCTCGTCGGTCTGGGAGCCGCGGGGCGTAATGCTCAGGCCCGTACCAAACGTGTTGTAAGCGTTGAAATCGGACTGGGCCCCCACAATGTAGAGGGTCGGAATCCGGCGGCTTTTCACCGCGGCCAGCACCTCGGCGCCCACCCCGCCCCGGGCCGGTAGCTGGTGCAGAATAGCCACGTCGTAATCCTGGGCCGCTAGGGGGGTAATGCCGGGCAGATAGGTGGTTAGGGCAAAGTTGTCGTTTTGCTGAATGGCCGCTCGCAAGGCTTTCAGATCGGGGTGAGGGGCGGCACCGGCCAGCAGCACTTTCAGCCGACCCTTCACTACTTCCACGTAGGCGCTTTTGCTGTTGTTGAGCGTCGTAAACTCGCCGGGCAGGGGCTGCACCACCACTTCGTAGCGGTGCTTGCCGGGAGCGTTGGCCGTGAGCAGGAAGGTCGTTTTCTGACTGCGGCGGCTGCCCGTGAGCGGCACACGGCGGGTTTCGAGTACCCGACCGTTTTCGCGCAACTGCACGGCGGCTTCCCCACTGCTGAAGCCGCTGTAGTCGATTTCGGCCTCCAGCGGAAACCGGTTGCCACTAAAGGCCACGCGGTTGTAGGTCAGCTGGGCCAGGCGCACGTCTTTCTTGGGTAGCGTATCACCCACCGCCACGCTGTAAATCGGGAATTGAAACTCGGAATACACCGGGCTCCGGCCCTGGTTTACAATGCCGTCCGACACGAGTACTACCCCGGCCAGATTGCGCCCGTCGTAGCTTTCCCCGATGCCGGTGAGTAGCCCGTCGAGGTCGGAAGAAGTATTTTTAAATTGTAGTGAATCCGGACGGGCCGGGCGGGCTGTGGCGCCGCCAAGCGTGCGGGTTTCGACCTGAAAGCCTTTCTCGCGTAACGCGGCCGCCAGCTGGGTAAGCCCCGTCGTAGCCTGGCTGAGCACTGGCTGGGGCGTAAACAAACCCACTGACTGGGAATTATCCACGGCCAGCACAATGGTAGGCTGTTCCTTGGTCGTCGTCGTGGTTTTGATGAAAGGCGAGAGCAGCAGAAAGCACAGAAAGCTTACCACGACGAAGCGCAAGGCGGCCAGGGCGTAGTTCACGGGCTTGCTCCAGGGAGCCTTAGCCGAGTACAGAAGAGCCGCATAACCCGCACCTACGGCCAGGCACAGCAAGATTAACCAGGGAGAAGCAGCGGTGGATAGCAAAGGCGAGGGGCGAAGAATGGAGCACTAAGAACCCGAAAACGAGCCGGGAAGTTGCTTGCAAAAAAGCAAGGCGTAGTGCCGAACACTAGAGCAGGGCGAAGTTAGGCACAGAATGGGTTCCGCGCCGCCGGGTTTCCGCTGAAGCTGCTGTGGTTAAGTATATGCAACAGCTCCTGCCATACAGCTTGGAAGGAAGGAAACCATTATCCAATGTTAGTATATATTCTGTTTGGCTATATGCTGGAACAAGAAAACATCTGGAATTTGTGTTTTATGACGACAGATATGCATAGAGTGGATTTGAACCGCTAAGGCGCAGGATATTTAAAGGCAAATAGCTTTGGAAGCAGGACGATTGGGCTTCCGCTTTCCTCGGCGCTAGAGCCTGCCGGTCTACCGTACTGTCACCAGCTCCTGGCTTTCTAGCATCCGGACCGGGGAAATGACCTTTTCATCTAGGGGAATCTGCTTGCCGTACCGCTCCCGCAGTTTGGCCTGCACGGCCGGGTGGCTCAGGTCAAACTCCCGCAGCGTCTGAAGCTGGCCGATTTCGCGGCCGGTGGCGGTTTTGTACATCTTCCAGAGCAGTTCCGAGCAGTAAATTCGCTCGTCGCTCCAGCCGAAGTATAGGTCGTAGTTTTTGCCCGCGTACTGCTGACCGGCGGCTTGCAGGCGCTGCAAGGCGGTGGGCGTCAGTACTGTTTCGGCGTCGCGCAGACGCTTTACTACGAATTTGCCATCCTTGCCGCGGGCTACCCACTTGGTCAGGGAAGTTTCGCTCACCGGCTGCACGGCCTCAAATACCCGCCACTCCGAACCTCGCCGAAACAGGATGCCGCAGTGGCTGTACTCCGACTTCGTGGCCAACTGAATGGCCCGGCTCTGCGCCGACTGTGAGGTCTGGAAAATCAGGTCCCCATCGTGAAGTTTGGGCGCCACCTGGGTCACGGCGGCAGAAGCCTGACGCATGGCCTGGTAGCGGCCAACCCGACGGGCCACGCGGGGGTAAGCCACGCCAGCCACCAGCAGAAAAACAAGCAAGGCCGCCGCTACAGCGCTTCTAAATGAAATTTTTGACTGGGCAGCAAGGGCCATAGGAAACGGTGATGGTCCATCAAACCTACCCACAAACCCTGGTTTGGACAAGGAATTACCGGCTGACTTCTCCGCGCTGCACTGAGTGTAGTGGCTACTTCTGTACCTCGGCCACCGTAGCTTCTGCCGCGGCCGGATTGGCGGCTACGCTCAAGGCTGTACCCACGGCTGCGCCGGCTACGGATTTGCGCAGCTGCAACTGGAGCTCAGGCTTGGCAGTTGTCCCGTTCCAGCCCGTGACTTTGCCCCGCACGGGCGCGCCCAGCGTGTTGGCCAGCGCCACCTGCACACTGTCGCCGGGGTGCAGCTGCTGGGCTGCGGCCGGGGTCAGGCGCACGAGTAGGCGGGTTTGGTCGGTAAGGGTGGTTAAGGGTGCTTGGGGCGTGAGCAGTTCGCCCACCTGCACCGTGGCCCGGGCCAGCACCCCGTCGTGTGGGGCATTGAGGTAGGCGGTGGCATTGGAAGAGCGCACCCGTAGCTTGGCCAGCACCTGGCCCCGGCGCACGTATTGGCCCTCGTAAAAGTAGCTTTCGACTAGTACGCTGGGCGAAGCAGCCACAATCGGGCTGGCGACAAAGCTAACTAGGCGGCTAACCGTCTGGGGGGCTGCCTTCAGGGCTATGCGGGCCGCGGGCCGGGCCGTGGAGGCTCCGGAAAAATAAGAGGCTTGCGGACGAGGCTGCGAAAAGGCTGAGCCTAAGGTAAGCAGGGTAAGCAGGGTAAAGGCTACCAGAAATTTCATGGCGAGGAGCGTCGGCACGCGCAATTCCGGAGCCCGGCGTACGGCCGGGCGCGGAAAAGGCGCTAAGACATTAGAAAGGGGAGGGCAGGTAAGGCGCGTTACGCCTATCCTATACGCTGACGAGTAAGACCCTGCTTTACTTTACGCAAGGCCATGTTTTTACAAAAAAGCGTCGCAGCAACGGGTACTAACCGCCAGTTGCTCCAGATGTTCCGGCTTCGACTGGCCGCCAGTTCCCGACAAAGGTACTGCCCGATTCCTTAGCCCAGCATTTGGCTGGCCCCAAAACGCAAAACAGCGCGAAGCCGAAGCTCCGCGCTGTCTGTAACGGGTACTGAATGAGGGTTCTCGCCTAGGTCAGCATGCCGCCGTCTACCTGCAGCACCTGGCCGCTGATGTAGCTGCTGTCGTCGGAGGCGAGGAAGGCGGTGGCTTTAGCCACGTCCTCGGGCGTGCCGCCGCGGCGCAGCGGAATAGCCTTGCGCCACTCATCCACCTGCTTGGGGTCGAGGGCATCGGTCATTTCGGTTTCGATGAAGCCTGGCGCAATGGCGTTGCAGCGGATGTTGCGCGAGCCCAGCTCCAGGGCCACCGACTTGGTAAAGCCGATAATACCGGCCTTGGAAGCGGCGTAGTTGGCCTGCCCGGCGTTGCCCTTGATGCCCACGACCGAGGTCATGTTCACGATGCTGCCGCTCTTGGCGCGCATCATGGGCTTGGTGGCGGCCTTGGTCAGGTTGAACACTGACTTCAGATTGACGGCCAGTACCTGGTCCCACTGCTGCTCACTCATGCGCATGAGCAGGCCGTCCTGGGTGATGCCGGCGTTGTTTACGAGGATGTCCAGCTTACCGAACTCGGCCACCACGTCTTCCACCAGCTTCTCGGCCTGGGCGTAGTCGGAGGCGTCGGAGCGGAAGCCTTTGATTTTGGTGCCGTGGGCCGCCAGCTCCTCTTCCAATTGCTGGCCTTTCTCCACGCTGGAGAGGTAGGTGAATGCCACATTAGCCCCAAGCTGGGCGAAATACACCGCAATGGCGCGGCCAATTCCTTTGGAAGCACCCGTAATGAGGGCCACTTTTCCGTCGAGCAGTTTCGTCATGCGGCGAAGATAGGCTGATATAGTTGTTAGTTGGTAGTTGTCAGTTGTTAGTTTTTGCGCCGGGCAAGGCCTTTGGTACTGCGAAGTTTCACTTCGCAAGGTGGCCGAATGAAAGTGGGAGCAAGGCACATGCTTGCGCAAAGCAGAACTACACGGGGCCGCCCAAAGCCAGCATTAAGTCCCATCTTCGTACCTAATTTCAGCTGCCGAACACCAGCCGAACAGCTGACAACTACCAACGAACAACCAGTACTATGCGCCACGTCGATATCTGTATTCTGGGAGCCGGGCCGGGCGGCGCATCCGCCGCACTCCACCTCGCCAATGCGGGTCAGCCGGTGCTGCTGCTGGATAAGGCCGTATTCCCACGCGACAAAATCTGCGGCGACGCGCTTAGTGGCAAGGTGCTTAGCGAACTGCGCCGCCTGGGTCCCGAGCTGCCGGCCCGCCTTGCCGCCTCGGCCGGGCAGGTGCCATCCTGGGGCATCGACTTCTTCGCGCCCAACGGGCAGCGCCTGGGCGTGCCCTTTCAGCCGCGCTACAATAAGACCGTGGATGCTGCCGCCGGCCACGTCATGAAGCGCCTGGATTTCGACAACTTCCTGGTAGAGGAAGTGCGTAGGCGGCCCGAAATCGAGCTGCTGGAAGGCGTGGACGTGGCCCCGCCCGAACGCACGGCTGAGGGCCGCTGGCTGGTGCGCTCGGGTGGGGGAGATGAAATAGCCTCGGCCCGGCTGCTACTGGTAGCCAACGGGGCCCAGTCGGCCTTTGCACGCCAGATTGCGGGGCATGCTCTGGAGCCGGCCCACCACTGCGCCGGGGTGCGGGCCTACTACGAAGGTGTGACGGGCCTAAGTCCCGACAACTTTATCGAGCTGCACTTTATCCAGGATTTTTTACCGGGCTACCTGTGGGTTTTTCCCTTGCCCAACGGGCAGGCCAACGTAGGCGCCGGCATGCTGACCAAGGCCGTATCGGCCAAAAAGGTAAACCTGCGGGAGCGAATGACCGAAATGCTGGCTACCCACCCGGCCCTGAAAGACCGGTTTCGGGATGCCAAGCGCCTCGGCCCAATAAAAGGGTTCGGCTTGCCCCTGGGCTCCAGGCGGCGCGTTATTTCCGGCGACGGTTACCTTCTGCTCGGCGACGCGGCTTCTCTGATTGACCCGTTCAGCGGGGAAGGCATCAGTCACGCCATGGTAAGCGGCCGGCACGCCGCCGACTGGGCCGCCCGCGCCCTGGCCGCCCACGACACTTCCGCCGCCTTCCTGCGGCAGTACGACGCGGCCGTGTACCGCCGCCTGGGCCAGGAACTGCGCCTGAGTCACTGGCTGCAACGCCTGCTGCAGTTTCCCAGCCTGTTCAACTTCGTAGCCAACCGTGCCGCCAACAACCCGACGCTGGCCGAAACCATTTCCGGCATGTTCCTCGACCTTGATCTGCGGGAACGGCTGCGCCAACCCAGCTTCTACCTCAAGCTGCTCTTCGGCCGGAAGTAAGGTTTAGTTGCTGGTTGTTCGTTGCCAGCTGTTCGGTTTTAGGATGTCATCCTAAGCATTCCGCGCATGAGGCGGCGAGGGACCTTCCTGACCTAAGTGACAAAGCCCTTTACCGCAGTAGTGGTAAAGGGCTTTTGCCTATTGGTATAATGTGCAGTGGGGTAGGCGAGGCATATCCTTTGCTTCGCGCCGTTCAAGATGACAGTCGTATGCTAACAACTGACAATCAGTAACTAAGTCCTACTCTTTGCCTGCGTAGCGGCGCAGGCTCTTGTTGGCTTCGGGGTTTAGCTTGGTGGCCTTTTCTAGGTCGGTTTGGGCTTCTTTGGGCTTGTTGATGGAGGAGTAGCTGATACCGCGGTATTCCCAGGCGTCGGCGTAGCTGCTGTCGATGCTGATGGCGCGGGTGAAGTCGGGAATGGCGCCTTTGAAGTTGAAGAGCTGCATTTTAGCTGCACCTCGCCCGAAATAAGCCTCCTTATCGTCGGGGCGGTACTTGAGGGCCTTGGTAAAGTCGCTGATGGCGGGCGTGTATTCCTTGAGTTTGAGGCGGGTCAGGCCCCGGCTGTAGTAAGCCTCGGCGTTGGTGGGCTTCAGGCGCAGGGCCGCGTTGTAATCCACTAAGGCCTCGCGGTAATCTTTCAGGTGGCTTTTGGCTTTGGCCCGCAGCAACAACGCATCTGCGTCGCGGGGCTTGGCTTTCAGCGCCACGTCGGCCGTGCGGATATCCGCTTTGTAGTCGGCGTTGTTCTTGCGGGCCGCCGGCTCCACTACTGGCATCGTAGCGGCCGTGCCAGGGCTGGTGGCAGGTGCAGAAGCAACGGCCGAAGCCGTGGCCCCGGTCGAGGCATCCGTCACGGCTGGAGCCGTGGGTACCCGCGGGGTCGAAACCTCCGTGGCTGTGGCCCGGCCCGAGCCGGGCGTGTCCTTTTCGGCCGTGGATGCGCACTGGGTAGTAAGCAGAACCGTAGCGGTAGCCGCCACGAAGTAGAGTATGCGGTTTTTCATTTCGTAAAAAGCAGATAGTCAAAAGAAACTTCACGTACCAACGCGGTGCCGGAGGGCCGCCCATCGGGGCTTTCCGTGCACTCAGCGTGTAGACGTGAAGTCGCCGCAGAGGTTGTGCTTTTTTCGAAAAAAGCGCCCCGGCCGGGCTGGTCGGGGCGCTTCATAAAGCTGGGCTGTAGTCGGCCCGTTACTTCGATGGACGGTAGCGCTTCAGCGTCTTGGCCGCCTCGGGGTTCAGGGCCGCGGCTTTCTCCAGATCCTGCACGGCCAGGGCATCCTGACCCGAGTAGGAATAGCACACTCCGCGGTATTCGAGGGCATCGGCATTTTCGGGCTCCTGCTCAATGATGGCCCCAAAATCGGGAATAGCGCCTTTGAAGTTCTGCATTTTCATACGGGCCACCCCCCGGTAGAGCAGGCTGGGCTTGTGCTTGGGGTCGGCCTTGAGAATTTTGGTGAAGTCGTTATTGGCTTGCTGAAACATCTCCCCGCGCAGGTAGGCCGTGCCCCGCAGATATAACCATTCCTGATTGGTGGGCTGGGTGCGTAGCAAAGCAGTATAGTCGGCCACGGCTTCCTCGTAGTCTTTCAGCTCCAGGTGGGCCGTGGCCCGGCTCAGGCGGGCGTCCACGTCTTTGGGCTTGGTTTTGAGCGTGGCGTCGGCCGCTTTGATCTGGGCTTTGTACTCGCTGTTGGAAAGGCGCTTGGCCGGAGCAGCGGCCATGCTGGTCGTGGCTACGGGGGCGGCAGCCACTGCCGGCACCAGCGACTGGGCATGGGCCGCCGGCAAAGCCAGGGCGCTGAAAAGCAGGAAGGCGGAAACGTGTTTCATCTGGTAGTTTGGGTTGAGTTCGGAGTAGAAATCGGGGGCAGAAAAAACTCTCCCGGCGGTAGCGGAGCCCACCCGCCAAGCCGCTGCCATGACCAAGTGCGGGAAGACGGATTCGCTCCTTATCTTTACCGCACCAGAATGAGCCGTCGCAAGCCCGCTGGCAGATTCAATTCGTTACCACTGAAGAGTTGTTTTCCTGGTAAGGATAAAACAATTCTTTACAAAACACAAACTAATATGGCATTGCAATACGACCTAGTCGTTATCGGCAGCGGCCCCGGAGGCTACGTAGCTGCTATTCGGGCTTCCCAGCTCGGCTTGAAGGTAGGCGTGGTAGAGCGCGAGTCGCTCGGCGGAATCTGCCTGAACTGGGGCTGCATCCCGACCAAAGCCCTGCTCAAAACGGCTCAGGTGTATGAGTACCTTCAGCACGCCCAGGACTACGGCCTGACGGTGGGCGAAACGGGCTTCGACTTCGAGGCTGTTATCAAGCGCAGCCGCGGCGTGGCCGATGGCATGAGCAAAGGCATCAATTTCCTGTTCAAAAAGAATAAAATCGAAACCGTATCGGGCGTGGGCAAGCTGCTGGCCCCCGGCAAGGTGGAGGTAACCAAAGCCGACGGCTCGAAAGAAACCGTAGAGGCCAAGCACATCATTCTGGCTACCGGCGCCCGTTCGCGCGAGCTGCCCGCCTTGCCGATTGATGGCAAGAAAATCATCGGCTACCGCCAGGCCATGGTGCTGCCTTCCTTGCCCAAGAAAATGGTGGTTGTGGGCTCGGGCGCCATCGGCGTCGAGTTTGCCTACTTCTACCGCACCATGGGCACCGAGGTAACGGTGGTGGAATACCTGCCCCGCATCGTGCCGGTGGAAGACGAGGAAGTGTCGCGGCAGATGGAGAAATCCTTCAAGAAAATCGGTATTGAGGTCATGACCTCGGCCGAGGTAACGAAGGTGGATACCAGCGGCGAAGGCTGCAACGTGACTATCAAAACGGCTAAAGGCGACCAGCAGATTGCCTGCGACGTAGTACTGAGCGCCGCCGGCGTGGTTACCAACCTCGAAAACCTGGGCCTGGAAGAGCTGGGCATCAAGGTGGAGAAGGGCCGCGTGATTGTGGACGACTACTACCAGACCAACGTGCCCGGCATCTACGCCATCGGCGACATCGTGCCCGGCCCGGCGCTGGCCCACGTGGCTTCGGCCGAAGGTATCATCTGCGTTGAGCAGATTACCGGTCACCACCCCGAGCCGCTCAACTACCAGAACATTCCCGGCTGCACCTACGCCCAGCCCGAAATTGCCTCGGTAGGCCTCACCGAGAAAGAGGCCCGCGACAAAGGCTTCGACGTGCTGGTGGGTAAGTTCCCCTTCTCGGCCTCAGGCAAGGCCTCGGCCGCCGGCGCTAAGGACGGCTTCGTGAAGGTTATCTTCGACAAGAAGTACGGTGAGTGGCTGGGTGCCCACATGATTGGCTCCAACGTCACGGAAATGATTGCCGAGGTAGTCGTAGCCCGCAAGCTCGAAACCACCGGCCACGAAATCATCAAGGCCGTGCACCCGCACCCCACCATGTCGGAAGCCGTGATGGAAGCCGCCGCCGCCGCGTACGGCGAGGTGATTCACCTGTAAGCTGTTTCTAACTAGTTTATAAAAAAGGCCCGCTGCAGCAGTGCAGCGGGCCTTTTTGTGTCCGAAACAAGCCGAAAGTAGCGACGGGCAGGCCCCGGTGCTTACTTTTTGGTCATGTAATAAAATTCCCGCTCTAACTCGTGCTTCATCTTGCTCACCCCCCGACGCATCATGAAATACGGAATGCCGAGCATGAACAAAGCGTGGAAAAAAATTAACGGCAAGGCTACGAAAGCCTGACCATCATTCCTGCCTGCCGATACAAGAAAGCCTACCAGGAAGATGGCGTAGAACACCAGGATGAAGCCGAAAAAGGGAATCATCAAACCGGAGAAGCCATTCACTTCGGTAGCAATAACTACGTTCTGGTCCTGCTGCGTGAAGCTACCTTCAGCTGCGGCCAGACTCATGTTGGCATCAAAAAACTTCCTTTTCCTCTTGATCTTAAAACCGTTGGCATAAACGTGGCCGCGGTACTCGTTCTTGCTGGAAGAAAACATATCGAAAGCGCCGGAGAAAACTCCCGTGTCGCCTTCGTCAACCGAATTCTGAAACTTGGCCACGAACTCAGCCTGCTGAATTGGGACTTCAGTCGTAAAATAATCGACGAGTTTGAGCTTGGTAAGGATATCTTTCATGAATTCGGTGGCGGAGAGTAAGGGTTCTTACTTAATAGTTGGGGGATAAAGTAGCCAACATAGGATGCCGGTAGGATTTTAGTCCGGGTAATAATACTCCAGCGTGTGAGCAGCCCCACTACCGGTTCCTCTGGTAATTACCCGAAAATCCAGCTTGCCATTGTTTTCAAACCATTAACAGTGCCCACAAATAGGCCAATAAGCAAAATAAAAAATACAGCCTGCAGGCCATAGGTCATTAGCTTATCGAATAGCGTTGACGACACAGTATGCGCAACCTCTGGCTCTGGGCGGCCCGCCAGCGGCTCGATATACTGCATGAATACCTCGCCATCCAGCCACTCCTGCTCTGCAAAACCAAGCGGGATGATGGATTTCGTTTCATGCGCCAGCGTTTCATCTACCCGAGCCGCGGCTTGCAGCATTTCAGCGGCAAAAAGCTGTAACCCCTGCTTGTTGGCGCGGATAAAGCTTTCGTCAGGCCCGCCGCCGTACTGGAAAATGCCAAAAGAGGCTTCCGTCGCGGGCGTCTCGGCGGCGAGCCTGGCAGTAAAGTCGGCAATTTCTTCGGGCGTCATCAGCAGAGGCAAGCTAAGGTAGCGGCAGCCCCAGACCGAACTCCTGGCAAGAACGTAACAGTCGGCTGCTATTGGCGCAAGTTAGCCAGATACCCTTCCACTTTGGCGTCGAGCTGCGGCCACTTTTCGCGGTTGGCAAAGGTATACTCGCGGTAGCAGGCCAAAAAGGCTTCGGTTTCCTGCTGCACCGGCAGCAGTTCCTCGGGCGGGCCGCCGGCAGCCTGCTCGTAGTCGGCAGCCAGGGCGTAGATCCAGCCCACTTCCTGATCGGAATGTACCAGGGTGCGCAGGCGGTACAGGGAGCGAATCAGCTGGCTGAGCGGCCAGCGGCCCGTGGCCCATTGCTGTTGCAGCCAGCCTAGCAGGGGCCGGGCCGAGTAAGCTTCGGCAGGAAAGGCGGATTTGAGGTAGGTCGGGACCCGGGGCTTACCGGTGCGCAACAGGCCGTAAAGCGTCACGAAAAACTCCTGCGGCTCCTCGTCGCGCCATAGTGCTTCGTCGGTCCAGTCGCTCACATCAGCCAGGGTGAGCAGTTCGAGCAGCAACCCGAGGCGCACGTAAAAGGCGGCCTCCTGCGTTTGTAATTCCCGTAATTCCGCATCCAGATTCATGCCTTCAGCCGAAATAGTGAGGTGTACTTCTCCTATACGGAAAAGTAGCTTGTCTGGTAAATGTCTTCTAATCGCCTCGTTAGCGCCGGCAAGTGCGCAGCAACGAATCCAGCTCGATGCGGTAGATGCCGAGCAAACCCAGCGAATCCTGAGCGAAATGCTTGGCCACACTGCATCCTGGCAGGGTCAGCAGCAGGAAGGCTAACTCCGCATAAATTATATATTTCGGTAGTCAGGCTTCCCAAGGCCTTGCAGACAGGTTTAGTTGGTAGGATGTATAATGCAGACGGGGTGGGCCACGAGCATAAGGTGAAGCAGTAGGTTGCGATGAGCAGCGAGGCGGCTACTGGTCGGCCAGCGGATAGTTGAGGAGTTGATGCGAATGGGCCCACTGCTCGGCAAGCCGGATTTCGCTGATCGGCAGCTTGGTTTCGCTGCTGATGGTGGCGTAGCTCTTGTAGTTATTCAGCGACTTAAGAATGTAGTCGTTTTCAACCCGCTGTAAGTCCACACCGACGGCGCTGAGCTGTCGGCTGATAGCTGGGTCCAGGCTCTTGAGCGGCTTGCCCATGTTGTTGGTAATCGTGTAGTAAATGGCGTACCCGAAAGGGTCGTAGCTGAAGTCGGGGTCCCAGACGTAAAATGTGCGTATTTTTTTGCCGTTGGCAATAAAAACGGCCCGGTTGCGCATTCCTGCAGGGTCGGTTTTGATGTAGGTATTACCAATAATAGCTTCCAGGTATTGCATGGAGCCATTTTCCCCAAATGCTTTGGCGAGCTTGATGTAGTCAGCTTTGCTAGCAGCCTCGAACTCGTGGCCGTGCTTGGCAAAGTGAATGTCGCCCTGCTCGCCTTCAAAAGAGCTGAACTTGCCTGGAACGATACTGGCCTGATCTTGCCCGCTCAGGGCCAGATCAAACGTGAGAGTTTCGGCCTGCGGTGTCTGGGGCAGTTGGGGGCGGCTCCACCCTGAGTCAGGTGAGCCAGCAGTTTTTCAATGCCCGCCTGGTTTTTCTGGGCCCAAGTACTTCTCTTATTGACAGCGGGCTTAATATCGCGCTGTAGGGCCTCAATTAAGGATTTGACGCCGTTCTTATCCTCTTTTTCGAGCAGGCTTTGAGCCAGCTTCTCAAGCTCGGCAAAATCAGCAAATTTTTCTGTGTTGTATCTTGCCTGCTGCTCCTCGGGGCCAGTAAAAAAGGATGCTCGCTGCACCACGGCCTGGGCTGCGGGTTGGGTCCGGTTGTCGGCCATGGCTTGGTAGGCTTGCAACTGCCGTACCTGTGGGCTGTCATCGGCCTTTTCCTGCAGCCTTCGCTGCACTGCCGCATCGGAGCGGTTGTTGAGAAGGCCTGTTGGCCGTTTGACGGCGTGAGCAGTGGGCGTTGCTTCAGCTGCGGAGGCAGCTTTGCGCTCCGAAATTTTGTCTGTAGAAATAGCCATAATCAAGATTATTGGGTAGCAGCATACCGCGAACCTGCTGTCCGGCTGAAGGTATTGCTATGCAAGTCAACAATCAAGTACTGAGCTGTTTCATATACAGTAGCAGGCCGTGCTAACTGTTGGCACGGGGGCGGACTAGCTACGCCGCCCGGTGCTCGCGCAGCTAGTCCGCCACCGTTTCCAGGGGCACGGCGGCTGGGTCCGGGGCGGGTTTGGGCTTACGGCTCACCAGGAATACGCCCCCGAAAATAAGAGCCGCCTGCAAGGCCCGGGCCCAGGTGAAATGGTCCTTGCCCAACGCTACGGCAATAAGCACGGCCAGAATCGGCTGTAGGTAGATGTACACGCCCAGCAGGGCGGGGGAGGCGTACTTTAGGGCCCAGTTGTTGAGCAGATAAGCCAGAATTGTCAGGCAGACAATCATGTACACGATTTCAGCCCAGATGTAGAGCGGGAAGCTGGCGTAGTCGGCCGAAAGGGCGCCGCGCCAGCCAAAAGGTACGGCCACGAAGGCCCCGACCAGGAAAATGCGGGCCAGCACCGTGAATGGGTGGTACTTGCGCATCAGCGGCGTCACAATAACCAGGTACACCCCGAAAGCCGTGGCGTTAAGCAGAATAAACAGGTTGCCCAACATGGCGTTGGGGTACACTGTGGTGCCCACTTCCCGGCTCAGAATGACAGTAGCCGCCCCAATAGCACCAAGAGCAATGCCCAGCACCCGCAGCAGAGTTATTTTCTCGCGCAGCAGCACGGCCGAGGCAATGACGACCACAATCGGGGCAATGGTTTGCAGCAGGGAGGCATTGATGGGCGAGGTCAGGTTTAGGCCCGAAAAGAACAGCAGCTGATTGCCGCCAATGCCGATAAGCCCGCACAGAATTGCCCGGATGTTGTCGGCCCGGCCCACGATACGGTCGTGGGGTGCCACCAGCCGGCTGACGACGGCAAAGAACAGGGCCGCACCCAGAATCCGCAGGGTCACGATGCCGAAGGGCCCCATGTAGTGCGGCATGACATCTTTGGACAAGCTGTAGTTGGCCGCGTAAATGACGGCCACCACGAATAAAGCCGCATGGACGCGGAGCGTATTTTTCATCGGCGGCAAAGGTAGGACAGGAACCGTGCGTGAGGTGCACGAGTAACCACGGCCGGGCTTGGGAGTTTTCTTGTGGGCTCGTCCCAAACGCCACGCCGCCCGGCGCCGTACCTTTAGGCCTCATTCCTTTCCTATGGCTACCGGCTCCCTTTTCGACTCCGAACCTTCTTCCGCAGCGCCCACCCGTCCGCCCGTGTCAGCCAGTGCTCCGCTGGCCGAGCGCCGCCGCCCCCGCACCCTCGATGAGTACGCCGGGCAGCGGCACCTCATCGGGCCCGAGGGCGTGCTGCGCCGCTACCTCAACGCCAAGCGCCTGCCCTCCCTGATTCTGTGGGGCCCGCCCGGCGTGGGCAAAACCACCCTGGCTCACCTGCTGGCCGAGGCCCTGGGCCAGCCCTTTGCTGCCCTGAGCGCCGTGAATGCCGGAGTGAAAGACGTGCGCGACGTCATCGAGAAAGCCAAGCGGCAGCGGGGCACGGTGCTGTTTATCGACGAAATTCACCGCTTCAGCAAGTCCCAGCAGGATGCCTTGCTAGGAGCCGTGGAGCAGGGCATCGTCACGCTCATCGGGGCCACGACGGAGAATCCCTCGTTCGAGGTTATTCCGGCCGTGCTCAGCCGGGCCCAGGTCTACGTGCTGGAGCCCTTGAGCAAGGACGTGCTGACCGAGCTAGTGGACAAAGCCCTGGCCGAGGACGAGGTGCTCAAGCAGAAAAAGGTGCGCGTGGCCGAGTACGGGGCCCTGCTCCTGATTTCGGGCGGCGACGCGCGCAAGCTGCTCAACCTGCTCGAAATCGTGGTGGAGTCGAGCCGGCCCGACCCAGCTACCGGCGAAATCGTCATTACCGACGCCGTGGTGCAGCAGCTGGCCCAGCAAAACCTGGCGCGCTACGATAAGGGTGGAGAAATGCACTACGACGTCATTTCGGCCTTTATCAAGAGTATCCGCGGCTCTGACCCCAACGCGGGCCTCTACTGGCTGGCCGTGATGCTGGAAGGCGGCGAAGACCCCAAATTCATTGCCCGCCGCCTGCTGATTCTGGCCTCCGAAGACGTGGGCAACGCCAACCCCAATGCCCTGATGCTGGCCCAGAGCTGCTTTCAGGCCGTGACGGTTATCGGCATGCCCGAGTCGGACATTATCCTGGGGCAGACGGTGGTATATTTGGCCACTTCGCCCAAGAGCAACGCCAGCTATAAAGGTATCCGGGAGGCCCGGGCCCTGGTGCGGCAGCAGGGCGTGCAGGCCGTGCCCATCCCGCTGCGCAACGCGCCCACCAAGCTCATGAAAGAGCTGGGTTACGGCAACCAATACCAGTATTCCCACGACTACGAAGGCAGCTTTGCTTACCAGGAATTTATGCCCGAGGCTCTGAGCGGCACCGTGTTCTACCATCCCGGCAACAACGCCGCTGAGCACAAGATGCAGGAGCGCCTACGCCAGTGGTGGGGCGAGAAGTACGGGTATTAAATGATTAGCCATGAAACGTGTGGTGCGAATCGGGGTCGTTATCTTCCTGGCTTTGCTGGCCGTGCTAATTTTACTCTGGAGCCAAATTCCGGATATCGACAGCAGTGCCGACATCGATGCTAGCCTGGGCCAGAGCCAGCACTAAGACTGATTGGCAATATTCAGGGGGCTAAAGTATTAAACCCCGGATTTCGTTAGACACCTTAGAAGCAACGCTAACCAGCTTTTTCTCCTCTATGCAGGAGTGCCGAAAGCCTTCTACATTTGTTTGCCTATCCAACCCGCTATTCCTTTCCTTTTTCCATGAGACAATTTCTGAAATACGTGCTGGCCACGCTTACCGGGCTGGTACTGTTCGGCGTGCTGGCCTTTATCATCGGCCTGGGCCTACTGGTATCAGCCGTCAGCGGCGACAACTCCGCCACGGTGGCCAAAGACTCAGTGTTGGAGCTCAAGCTCGACCGGCCCGTAGCCGAGCGCGAAAGTCGGGAGTCGTTTGGGGCTTTGTTTAGCTCCCAGGCCGACAACATCGGGTTGGAGCAGCTTAAGCTGGCCATCCGGCGAGCCAAACAGGACGACGACATCAAGGGTATTTTCCTGAACGTGGAGCTGGTGCAGGCCGGCATGGCTTCATTGGAGGAAATCCGCAACGAGCTGCTGGACTTCAAGAAGTCGGGCAAGTTTATCGTGGCCTACAACGACATTGCCTCCGAGAAAAGCTACTACCTGACCTCGGTGGCCGACAAGCTCTACCTCAACCCCCAGGGTACGCTCGAATTCAACGGCCTGAGCTCGGAGACTTACTATTACAAGAACCTGTTCGAGAAGGCCGGTATTGAGCCCTACATCTTCCGCGTGGGCTCGTTTAAGAGCGCCGTGGAGCCCTACTTCCGCGACTCTATGTCGGACTCGGCCCGGCTGCAAACCTCGTCGTTTCTGAACTCCATCAACGACTACATGCTGCAGAACGTGGCCTCGGCCCGCCGCATTCCGCTAAACCGGCTCAAGCTGATTTCCGACTCGATGCTGGTGCACAACGCCGACGACGCCAAGCGCCTCGGCCTGGTGACCAACCTGGGCTACTACGACCAGGCCCTCGACTTCATGAAGGGCAAAGTGGGCCTGGATATCAAGAAAAAGCTCAGCCTGGTAAGCCTCTCCGACTATGCCGACGCCGACGACAAGGCTGACGAGGCCGGCAGCGGCAACCGTATTGCTGTTATCTACGCCGACGGCGACATCGTGACCGGCAAGGGCGGCAACGACAACATCGGCAGCACCCGCTTTGCCGAAGCCATCCGCAAGGCCCGCCTCGACGACAAGGTAAAGGCCGTGGTGCTGCGCGTAAATTCGCCCGGCGGCTCGTCGCTGGCTTCCGACATTATCTACCGCGAAGTAGTGCTGACCAAGAAAGTGAAGCCCATCGTGTGCTCCATGTCCGACGTGGCGGCTTCGGGCGGCTACTTCATTGCCATGGCCTGCGACACCATCGTGGCCCATCCTAATACGATTACCGGTAGCATCGGCGTATTTGGCGTGCTGCCCAACATTCAGCCCCTGCTGCGCGACAAGCTCGGCATCACCACCGACCGGGTCACGACCGGCAAGTTCTCCGATCTGCCCACCATCACCCGCCCGCTCACCGCTTTCGAGAAGCAGCAGCTGCAGCAGGAAGTAGACCGCATCTACGCCGACTTCACCACCAAAGCTGCCGCCGGCCGCCACATGCCGGTAGAGCGCCTGCGCCGCCTGGCTTCGGGTCGGGTATGGTCGGGCACCGAAGCCAAGGCCCGCGGCTTGGTCGACGTGCTCGGTTCGTTTGAGGACGCCGTGCGCATTGCCGCCCGCCGCGCCAACCTAAAGGAGGACGACTACCAGCTGCAGCGCCTGCCTCGCCAGAAGAACATGCTCGAAAACGTGTTCAACACCACCAGTACCGAAGTGCGCCAGCACCTGATAAAGGAGGAAATGGGCCCGATGTACCCCATGTATGAGCAGTACAAGAAGCTCTCGACGATGAGCGGCGTACAGGCCCGTCTGCCGTTTGAGCTGAACATTCAGTAAGGAAACTTACCGTAACGACAACGGCCCGGTTCAGATGCTGAACCGGGCCGTTGTCGTTACGGAGATTGGTAGGCTAAGGCCGGCGCTTACCATGGTAATACGTCTGTATTGAACCATGGCCAGGTAGTTCATCTATCAGAAAAACCGCACTATCGCCGCTAGTGTAGAAGAAGGCTAATACAGTCTTGCGCCGGATGTCGGTAGGGGCACCAAACGTGTGGTATGGCCCTCCTGGTAGTTGCCTGGAAGTGGATGATGAAGAAGAATATATAAGGGTATTGGAATCCCAGAGCACTTTATCAGGGGCTTGCTCAGTAATCGTTATGTCCTTATCCGCAAGCCGGTGTATAGAAAGAGGGCTCCCGGGTGGTTTCACAAACGTGACAATTTTACAGCTGTACACCCCACCAATACGCGTGGAGGAATGTGTAAATATCTTATACGGTAGAATCGTGATGCTTTTGGTAATGGAATCATTCCTTTCGCCAAAAGCCTTGAGCTTTACCAAATACTGTCCGGTTCTAGTGTAAGTGTGGGTGGGGTTTTCGTCGGTACTCGTGCTGCCATCGCCGAAACTCCAGGCGTAGCGCTTGGCTGCCAGTGACTTATTCTGAAAGACTGTTGCAATGCTTGCCTCATTGCTCTCCGGCATTTCAAAGTTGGCAGTAGCGGGCTTAATTTCTGCTGGCTTTACTTCTGAGTCGGTAGAGCAGGAAGCCAAGCAAATGCTGGTAATAAGTGGTAGGTAGTTCTTCATAGGTGTGAATGAATTGTATATAGGTGCAGCTAAATGTACAAGGATAAATATTCCTCTTTGCTACCAGATAGCCTGAGGTTTCTTGGCGTGGGGTTGTAGTGCTTATTATTGCAAATATTCTTTCCTCCCTTATGCAAGACCTCCGCGAAGCCGCCGCCCACATCCGCCAGCTCATTGGCGACTTTCAACCCGAATTCGGTATCATCCTCGGTACCGGTCTGGGCGCCCTGGTTCACGACATCGACGTGGCCTTCACTTTGCCCTACGCCCAGATTCCACACTTCCCCGTGTCGACGGTGGAAAGCCACTCAGGCAACCTGCTGGCCGGTACGCTGGCGGGCCACCGGGTGCTGGTGATGCAGGGCCGCTTTCACTACTACGAAGGCTACTCCATGCCCCAGGTGGTATTTCCGGTGCGGGTTATGAAGCTGCTGGGCATTCAGAAGCTGTTTGTGAGCAACGCCTCGGGCGGCCTCAACCCCGACTACGACTACGGCGACCTGATGCTCATCGAGGACCACATCAACCTGCAGCCGACCAACCCGCTAGTAGGCAAGAACCTCGACGCGCTGGGCCCGCGCTTCCCCGACATGCTGGAGCCCTACAGCCAGGCCTTGCTGACCCAGGCCCAGGAAGCCGCCCAGCAGCTGGGCTTCGCCGACAAAGTGCGGCGCGGCGTGTACGCCAGCCTGCCTGGTCCTATGCTCGAAACCCCGGCCGAATACCGCTACCTGCGTACCATCGGGGCCGATGCCGTGGGCATGAGCACCGTACCCGAGGTTATTGCCGCCGTGCACATGGGCCTGCCGGTGCTGGCCATATCGGTTATCACCGACCTGTGCTCCCCCGGCAAGCTTAAGCGAGTGGAAATTGCCGACATCCTGCGCGTGGCCGCCGAGGCCGAGCCCCGCCTGACGGCCCTGCTGCGCACGGTACTGGAGCAGCAGTAGGCTTACCTTAGCGCTACCAAAAAGGCCCGCGGAACTACTTCCGCGGGCCTTTTTGGTAGTTACTCAAGCTTCAATAGCTACGCTCTAGCGGATAATAATCCGGCGGCGGTGGTAGCTCAGGATGGTGAAGACGCCCACACCGCCTTCTACTGTCGAGCGCACGGCGGCAGGCTGAGCGAAGGGGTTGCCGTTGGCATTCTGGGCCTCGTCCACCGACTGCAGAAAGCGGTAATAAGGCTGGTCGAGGTGATAGAGCGTAACCAGCAGCGTGTCGTTGGCCGAGTACCGGTAGCTGGTGCCCAGGGTCATAAACTGGCCATTGGTGAGGCGGTCATCCACTTCCAGGTCGCGGTTGGGACTATCCGAGATGCTGTCCAGGTGAATCTGCAGGCGGTAGAAGTCGGCCGTAGCGGCCGGGTCCTGGAACTTGGCCAGCAAATAAGCGCGGCGCTCTTCGGTGGGTTTGTCGTTGAACTTCCAGATCAGCGAATCAATGGTTACCCGGGACGGCATGGTGGCCCGGCCCGTCACGTGGCGGCCGTGGGTATCCTGCACATCCAGGGTGAACGTGTCGCCGGGCTTGGCCACCAGCGGCTGGCTGCCCCGATGGGTATACAACTTTTTGGTAAGCGTATCCAGGCCGGGCGAGAAGCGAAAAGCCTCCTTTTGACCCGAGGGCAGCGTCAGTACCACCGACACGTCGGTGAGCAGGGTGGGAGTGGGGCTGCTTAGGTAGGGCACGGTTTCACTGACCGTCATGCGAGGCACCTGGCCGGGCTCCAAGTAGCACTCTACCACCAGCTGGGGCGGAAAAGCGGGGAGCTCCACGTCGATATCCTTCTGCAGATTGCAGCCTGTGGTCAATACCAGCAGGCTAATTAACGCCAGCGGTAGCCGAAGCCAGAAATTGCGTAGATACCGGTTTTGGTGGAAAGAGAGGGAATTCATACGCTACTGCTAACAACGCCAGGCCTACAGAAGAGCCTAAAACTTGAAATTATATGTGACTGAGGGAATAACCGGAAACAATGACACCTGCCGGGCCCGGAAATTGGTTACCTCCCTGGTTTCCTTATTGCGCACCTGCTCGAAATAGATGAAGTAGGGGTTGCGCCGGTTGTAGGCGTTGTACACCGAGAAGGTCAGGTCCGATTCGCCGCGCTTGGGCCGCAGCTTGTACACCATGCCCAGGTCCATGCGGTGGTAAGGGGCCATGCGGTAGGTGTTGCGGTCGGGATAAATCGGAACGGCCATCGGGTTGTCGCCGAAAATATCCTGGACCAGAAAGCGGCCCTGGGGTAGCGTGGTGGGTGCCCCCGAGGTAAAGACAAAGGAAGCCGTGAGGTTGATTCGCTCGTTGAGCTGGTGCAGACCCACCACCGTCAGGTTGTGGCGCCGGTCGTAGGTAGGGTAAAATACCTTGCCGTTGTTGACGCCGCTGCTGCCCCGCTGCGGCGGAAACTGCCGCTGGGTCCAGGCCAGGGAGTAGCCGAGCCAGCCCGTGGTGCGGCCCGATTTCTTTTCCAGGTAGATTTCGTTGCCATACGACCAGCCCTTGCCGAAGAGGAATTCGGCGTCCAGATCTTCGTTGGCAAACAACTGGGCCCCGTCGCGGAAATCCACCTGGTTTTGGGCCCACTTGTAGTACACCTCGTCGGTGAGCAGGTATTTGCCTTCGCCCAGCAAAAAGCTGATGCCGGTGGCAACCTGCTGGGAGCGTTGGGGCTTCACGTTGAGACGGGACGGATACCAGATGTCGGTCGGCAACGACGCGCCCGAATTCGTGACGAGGTGCACGTACTGGTACATCATGGCGTAGCTGGCCTTCACCGACGTTTTGGGCGTGAGGGAGTAGCGCACGGCCCCGCGCGGTTCGAGGGCCGCATACCGGTCGGAGCCACTCTGGAAACCGGTCAGGCGCAGGCCGTAATCCAGCTGCAGCTTGTCACTGGCCTTGAAGTTGTCAGAGGCATACACCGACGCTTCCTGGCCTCGGTAAATGATTTCAGAGCCGATGTTCAGGCTGCCGTCGGTGCTGCTGGCCGAGAGCCGACCCACGTTGAAGCGGTGGTTGGTGGCACTCACGCCTAGCTTGAGCGTATGCTTGTCGGAAGCCAGGTAGTCGAGGTCGGAGCGCAAGGCATAGTCCAGAATTTCCGACGACAAACTGAAGCCGAACTGGTCGAGCTTGTTGGCAATCTGGTACTGGTAGCGCGTGGCCGAAACAGTAGTGTTCAAAAACAGCTTGGGCGAAAAAACGTGGTTCCAGCGCAGCGCCCCCACGGCGTTGCCCCAGGTAAAGTCGAAGTTGAAGCCCCCGGTGCTGTTGAAGCCGAACACGTCCCGGCCGTAGTAGCCGGTCAGAAACACTTGGTCTTTCTGGCCCAGCTTGTAGTTGGCCTTGGCGTTGAAATCGTAGAAATAGTAGTCGGGAATGGGGCTGTAGTCCTCAGTGTCCTTGTTGAGCTTATTGATCTGGCGGGTGAAGACGTCGAAATACGTGCGGCGGCCCGACAGCGAAAAGGCGCCCTTGTCTTTCACGATGGGCCCGTCCAGAGTTAGGCGCGACGAAATCAGCCCCAGGCCGCCGCTGACGCCCAGCTTCTCGGGGTTGCCGTCCTTGGTCTTTACATCCACCACCGACGAAAGCCGGCCGCCGTACTGAGCCGGAAAGCCACCTTTGTAGAGGTCCACACTTTGAATGGCGTCGGCATTGAACACCGAAAACAGGCCGAACAGGTGGCTCGGGTTGTACACCACCGCGTCGTCGAGCAGGAACAGGTTCTGGTCGGCCGAGCCGCCCCGCACAAACAGGCCGCTGGTGCCTTCCCCACCGTTTTGCACGCCGGGCTTGAGTTGCAGGGTTTTAAGTAAATCGACTTCCCCAAACAGGGCCGGCAGCAGCTTGGCGTCGCGGGCGTTGAGGTGCTCCACGCTCATCTGGGTGGTTTGCAGCTTCTGCTCCAGCGTGCCCGTGCCCTCAATCACGACTTCGCCAAGCTGGTTGCTGGCCTCAGGCAAGCTAAAGGAAATCCGCTGCGACTTGGTCAGGTTCAGCTCCCGGGTCTGAGTCTGGTAGCCGATAAAGGAAATGCTCAGTTGGTAGCGGCCCTCGGGCAGCGTCAGAGAATAAAATCCTTCGGCGTCGGCGGTGGCCCCGGTACCCAGCGTGGGCACAGCCACCGAGGCGCCCGGCAACACACTGCGGTCGGCCCCGGAGCGCACGTAGCCGCTGATGGTAAAGCGCTGCTGGGCTAGTAGCCCGCCGGGCACTACACTTAACAAAAAGAAAATACTAAATCGAAGAATCGAACTCACTAAACGCATTGGGGCAACTAGATCATAAGCTAACACAAAGATAGTCAGCCTAGCCCGTCAAACGCCCACATGCGGCGGATAGTTTGCGGCCGAGCCCAAAGCGGTGGGCTCGGTGCGTGGCAAGCACCAGTCGGCGCCGGTCAGGAAAGCTGACTATCGTTGGGCAGCCAATACTCTCTAATAGAGCCCCGCTGAATCAGAAAGGTTGCTTTCCTACAGGTATGCCTGCACGGTCTGGCTGAGCTGGGGAGCCGGCACCACCCCCGACTGCCGCCACACGGGCTGGCCTTTGTGGAACAAAATCAGGGTAGGAATGCCCTGCACCCGGAATTGCTGGGCCACGGCTGGGTTCTTGTCTACGTCAATCTTGATGACTTTGAGCTTGCCCTGGTGCTGGGCGGCTACCTGCTCCAGAATCGGGGCCATGGTTTTGCAGGGCCCGCACCAGTCGGCGTAAAAGTCGACCAGCACCGGCATACCCGGACTGTTAATAAGCTCGCTAAAGGATTTTTTTGGCATGACTGAAAAATGAGAGCCAAGGAAAGCCCACTCGCCGGGCGGCAGGGCACTGCCTGCATATACGCAGCCGGGCGGCCGGACAGTTGGGGTAGCACGAAAAAGCCCGCCGTTGCGGCAGCAACGGCGGGCTCATCTGAGCGGTAGCAGGAGCCGGCTTAGCGCCGGTCAACTACCGTAATATCATTGCCAACTTCGGGGAAGGTGAAGCGGCCACCCACAACCTTCTTTCCGCCTACCTGGCATTCCCAGGTGTAACGGCCGGGAGTGCCTTTAGCGGCTTCCCCGGCTTCGGTCTTGAAATAATCCGGGTCGGAAGGCTCGGAGGGAAACAGCACATCGATGCCGTTTTGGCCCTTTTCCACTTGCTTCACCAGGATAAATTCCTTGCCGTTGGCCTGGTTGGTGACTACAAAACGGGCGGTGTAAGTGCCCAGCTGGCCGAATTTGTCCATAACGCCCATTTTGATGTAGGCATCCGTTGATACCAGCCAGGTTTGCGCCCGGGACGTTGTTGGAGTCAATACCAACAAGGCTACCACCAGGCCGGCTGCCCGGAGCAGATGCGAAAGGCGAAGGGAAGAGTTGAGAGTAAAGTCACGCATGGTGTATATGAAAAAAGGTTAGGAGGTACTGACTGAAAGCGAAAGAGAAGATGTTATAAAGAAAATCGGCTGGGGAGCCGACTACTTAAAAGCTCATAAAGAAGTGCAAATGCAGATTTGGCAGGTATACACTCCATCCCCGCAACCAAATATAGAATTAAAAGGAATGTAGATGCAACATATTTTTTTATTTCTCGTCGCTAGCCATTTATAAAAAGCGTGCCAGATATCTGTAGTGCAACCACTTGCTCTTCTTTTGCTTATGGGACGAAGGCAAAGTAAATCCGATAATTGGATGGTGCGTTTGGATTTTTCTAAGCAGAGTGAGAAGCGTTGTGAACTCTGTGAACGGGAAGTAAGCGCCGTGTCGCGCCACCACTTGGTACCCCGGGAGGAAGGTGGGCGCTATGGGCCTACCGTGGCGCTTTGCCAGCCCTGCCACAGCACAGTGCATTTGCTGCTTACCAACCGCGAGCTGGCCCGAAAGTATCCGACGGTGGAGGCCTTGCAGCAAGCCCCGGAACTGCAGAAATATTTGCATTGGGTTCGCCGCAGCCGGGTCGAGCATATTTCCAACCGCCGGCGCCGGTAGTAGTTCTGAGCCCGGAAGAGCCTAGCTTTGGGTGTAGCGGCCACGGCAGTAGGCGGCTTGTTCACGAAGATCTACTATGGCTTATCAGTTTGTGCCCTTTGCTACGCTTCGGGAGCAGCCCACGATTGTGGTCGACAGTACGGCTAATGGCGCGGCCCTGGTGCTGGCTCACTGGCGCGGAGCCCCTACGCCGCCGCTCCTGCGCGACGATACCAGCGCGGGCTCGGTGCTGCGCGCCCTGCGCCAGCCCGCTACGCCCGGCCTGGCCGCTCCGGCCGTCACGGCCAACCACTTCGACGTGGATGGTTTCGTCGGGGTCTGGAGCTTGCTTTACCCCGACCTGGCCTTGGAGCACGAAGATCTGCTGCGGCAGACGGCCCGCCTCGGCGACTTTCGGGAGTGGGAGGGCAGTAGCACCCTGGCCGACCAGGCCCTGCAATTGGTGTGCTGGCTGAATGCTGAGGAAAAAGAGCGGTTTTACCCTCCTTTCGGGGCCCCGGTTTTGCGCCGCCGCGAGGACGAGGCCTGCGTCGAGAAGTTCAACTGGTTTCTGCCCCGCTTCGCCCAAGTGCTGCAAAACCCGGCGAGTGGGCGAGCCGCCTGGGAGCCAGAATATCAGCGGGTACAACTAGCGGCGGCCGTTATGCGGGGACCAGCCACGCGGCTCACGCACTACCCCGAAATCGGGCTGGTGGTAGTGCGCACGCCCGAGCCACTGCCGTACTACGCCTTGTTTGGCCCTACGGGTGGGGCCGACATCGTGCTGAGCATCTACGACGGGCAGCGCTACGAGCTGGAGTATAAATACACCACCTGGGTTGACCTGGAATCGAGGCCAGCGCTGCCGCGCCTGCCACTGGACGGGCTGGCCGCGCAGCTGAACGAACAGGAAGCGCCGCCCCACCGCTGGACGTTCGACGGCATCACCGACACGGGGCCACTACTGCGCCTGGCGGGCAAAGCGCTGACGAAAGTGGAGCGCTACGCCGACCCCGATCAGCGGCCCATCTTTGCCTCGTCCATTACGGAAGACGTGCTGGAGCAAGCCGTAGTGCAGTTTTTTCGCCAAGGCTACGCCCTGATTCAGCCCCGCCGCTACTGGACGTGGGCCGAAATCAGGGCTGCCGGACAGCCGGGCAGCGCCGGGTAGCAGCTATTCGGTTTCGACCCCGAAGCCTACCACGCGCAGGGAGCTGACGCCGCCGGCCCCCTTGCGCACGTTGATCTGGGTGCTGACGCGCTCCTTCAGGGCTTCGACGTGAGAAATGATACCGATGGTTTTGCCCGTGCCCTGCAGAGTTTCCAGGGCCGACAACGCTACCTCCAGCGTGTCGGGGTCGAGCGTGCCGAATCCTTCGTCGATAAAGAGCGTGTTAATCTGGGTTTTGCGGCCCGCCAGCTCCGAAAGGCCCAGGGCTAGGGCCAGACTGACCAAGAAGCTTTCCCCACCCGACAAGGAGTTCATTGAGCGGCTGTTACCGGCCTGATACTCGTCGATAATAAGCAGGTCCAGGTGCTCTTCGGGGTTGCGGGTGATGCGGTATCGGTCGGTGAGGCGGTGCAGGTGGCGGTTGGCCAAGTCTACGAGGCGGGCCAGGGTCAGGCCCTGGGCAAACTCGCTAAACTTCTTGCCGTCGGCGGAGCCGATGAGTTCGGCCAACTGCCGCCAGCGCCGGGCTTCCTGTTGCTGCTTTTCGAGCTGTTGGGCCAAAGCCGCGTGCCGCTCCAGACCGCGGTGGTGGTCGAGTAGACGCTGCTGCCGCTGCCCAAGCTGCTGGTTGAGTTGGGCCAGCTGCTCATTCAATGCTTGGAGCTGCTCACTGACGGTTTCGGCGGGCTCGGCGGTTAGGTTGCGCTGCTGTTCCTGCTGAAACTGCTGAGCAGCTTCGGTCAGGTTTTGCTGGGTGGTAGCCACGGCCTGCTCGTGGGTCTGGAGCTGGTCGGCCAGGCGGCGCACTTCCGTATCGGGCAGCAGCAGGGTGGCCAGGGCCGCGGGGTCGGGGGCCAGGCCGGCGGTTTGCAGCTCGGCCACCAAGGCGGCGTGCTGCTGCTCGTGTTCCTGCTGTTGGCGCCGGGCTTCCTGCTCACTTTTGCGCAAGCTCTCAGCCGCCACCGACCAAGCCGTTTCCCGGTTTTTCTGAGCTTCCGTGGCCTGATCCAGCTGTCTGGTAGCTTCTTCCACGGCGGCGGCCAGCTCCCGGCGGGCGGCCGCCACGTTGGCGCCGGCAAACAGCTCGTGGCGCTCCTGCTTCTGCTGCTGCATGGCGGCGTGCTTTTCCAGCAATTCCTGCTTGCGGGTACGTAGCCACAGTTGCAGCCGCTCCCGTTCCTGCTCGGTTTGGTCAAACGTGGCGCTGATGCCCGCCAATTCCTGCTGGGCCTTGTGTTGCTCCTGCTGTTTCTGGTTGAATTCGGCAGCCCGGTCACTGGCCAGCTTCATCAGGGTCCGGCCGTTGAGGTCGGTGAATTCGAGGCCGAAATTGAGCAACAGACTGGCAATAACCCCGCGCACGGTGGGTACCCGCTCTTCAGCGTCACGGAGCTGCTGGTTGAGCTTAGTAGCGTCCTGGGTGTAGTCGTGCTGCTGCTGGGCGGCGTTGGCCTGCTGACTGCTGGCCTGGGCCAGTTGCAGCTCCAGGCCACCCCGCTGCCGCTCTAGTTCCTGCAGCTGCTTCACCAAGGCGCGGATATGCTCACCCACGCTGCTTTCCTCACTTTCAGGCAGCAGCTGAATCGGCTCATCCAGTCCCAGCTCGGCGTCGCCGCTGGTTTGCTCCAGCATGGTCACGTAGGTGTTCAGGCGGTTGAAACGGGTGCCCAGGGCGCGCACGCGCTGGCCCAGCTCTTCCTCGCGCTGGGTGTCGCGCTGCACCGAGTCGGAGCTGATGCCCAACACGCCGGCCAGGTAGGGGTGTTCCGTGGCCCCGCACACCGGGCAAGGCTCCCCGGCCACCAGCAACTCCCGGGTGCCCTCGTGCGACAAGACCAACTGCTGCATCTGCAGACTGCGGCGTAAGTCGTCCCAGTGCTGCTGCTGGGCTTCCTGGTCTTTCTGCAAGGCGGCTACCTGATGGCGCAGGCGGCGCAGCCACCGGTTTCGGTCGGCGGTAGCGGCCTGCTGCTGGCTGGTGAGGTCGGAGAGGTGCTGCCGGGCCTGGGCAGCGACCTGCTCGTACTTGGCTACGGCCGTGGCGGCCTGCTGCTGGCGCTGGTGCAGCTCCTGCAGGCGCTGGCGCAGCTGACCCAGCTCGGCGTTGAGGTGCTCCCAGTCCTGAATGTTGGCCGACAGCTCGGGCAACAGCTCGGCCAGCTCACTGACATTGGCATTCACGGCCAGCCACTTACCGAGCTCCTTGAGTTGAGCCTGCAATTCGCGCAGCCTGCCTGCCGCTTGCTCAGCATTGGCCTTAAGCTGCTTGCACTGCTCGTTGTTGAGGTCGTATTCCTGCTTGTCTTTCTGCAGCTGAACCTCGGCCAGCTGGATGATAGTGTCCAGCTTTTCGGCCTCGCGCAGCTTGGGTTCCTGCTGTTGCTGGGTTTCAGCGGCTTCGTCGCGGCGGCGCTGAGCCTGCTGGCGGGCTTGCTGGGCCTGGGTTAGTTGCTCCTGCAGCCGTGGCAGCTCTCCCTGCAGCTGCTCGGCTTCGCGCTGCAACCGCTGAATCAGGGTGTGGGCCTGCTGCAGCAAAGCCCAGGGCGTGCGGAAGGGTAGGGCCTGCTCGTGCCGGCTCACCCGCTGCCGGATTGGCGACAAGGCCTCGGCTTCCTGGGCCAGCAGCAGCAGCCGTTGCTGACCGTGTTGCTGGCGGGCGGTGAGGTCGGCTAGGCGGCGCAGCCAGAGTTGAGCCTCACTCAGGCGCTGCTGCTCGGCCGTAGCGGTGCTGAGCTGGGTTGTGAAGCCAGCAACTTCGGCTTCCAGCTCGGTTACTTCCTCGGCACTGAGCAAGGTAACGCCCGCCAGGCCGGCGCGCAGTACTTCTACCTGCTGGGTTTCCTGCTTGGCTTTGTCGAAGGCGGCCCTCGAAATATCGGAGTACTTGCGGGTGTCAGTAATCTTTTCCAGCAGCTGGGCCCTCTCGCCGGGGCTGGACTTCAGAAACTTGGTGAATTCGCCCTGGGCCAGCAGCACCGAGCGCAGAAACTGTCGGTACTCCAGGCCGCTGAGTTCGGCCACCCGGCCCGGCACCTTCGACTTGTACGTTTCCAAAAACGGCCATTGGGGCTCGTCGTCGGGGTTTTGGGGCTCCTGGTACTCGCTGAGCTCCATGCTCGGCGGCTGGAGCTTGCCATCGGCTTTCTTGCGGGAGCGGTACTGGCCCCACTTAGCCCGGTAGCGTTTGTCGTTTACCTGAAACTCGACTTCGGCCCAGCTTTCCCCGGTGCCATGGCTCATCACCTGCTCGGGGCCGCTGCCGTCGTGGCGGGGCACCTGGCCGTAGAGGGCCAGGGTAATAGCATCCAGAATGGTGGTTTTGCCCGCGCCGGTGGGGCCGGTAATGGCAAACAAGCCCGCATCCGACAGCGGCGAGGCCGCAAAATCGACTTCGTGCTGCCCGCGCAGGGAGTTCAGGTTGTAAAAACGGACGCGGAGAATCTTCATTCGGGACGGGAGAGGTGCTCGTAAATAGCGGGCCAGTTTTCGGCCGTGCATAAGCCAATACCGGGGTGCATGGTCAGCCCGCCATTGTTGAGCGGCAATTCAGTAAAGATACTAGGTAGGGAATCCGGAAACTCAATCAGGCAATGCACAGCGTGTCCATGCGACAGATGATCAAGCAAATGGCCGTAGCTGAAAGCGTAGCGCACAATGCTGCGCTGCCGCCAGGCTTTGGCCGGATTTGCCCGTGAAAAAACGTAGTCGTAGACTTTGGGCAGCTCCAGATCGGTATAGCAGTAATCAATGCTTACCGAAGCCCACAAAGGTGAGGTGAGCAGCTTTTCCAGAGCCGAGTAATCGAACCGGGCGTAAGCGGCAGGAAATTGTGGTATCCGGTCCCGAATTATCAAGTGCCGCTCGGCTGGTGGCGTTTGCTCTTCTGACAACATGATGTACTTACGGCTGCTCCTGGTGCATCCACTCCAGCAACTCGTCGAAGGTGCCTAATAATTCCGGGCGGCTGTCCTCGGGCTCGTCGGCGAGGCGGCGCTCAAACACTTCCCGCTCGGTAAAGTCGTGCAAGCTGGGCGTCAGCGGGGTTTCGTCGGCCTCGTCGCCCAGGGCCCGCAGCGTGACCAGGCGGAAGTGGCGGCGCGACAAGACCTCAATGTGCTTGCGGTCAAGCAGCTCGATGGTTTTGAGCAACTGCTCGGCTACTTCCAGCTGGGTTAGCTCGGAGCGTACTTCCACATCTACCCAGGCCGGCAGTTGGAATCCGGTATTGTCGTAGGTAGTTAGGGCGGTAATAACCTCGGCCAGGTCGCCGTGGAAACGGGCCAGCCGCCGCGTACCCGGCACCAACAGCGCCTCCAGGCTTTGGAGCTTGCCGTCGGCAAAGCTGAGCAGCAGGATTTCCTTGGGATGGTCAATTTCCGAAAATGAGAGCGGAATCGGGGAGCCGCTGTAGCGAATATGCTCCCGGCCGCCCACGCGCTGGGGCCGGTGCAAATGGCCCAGAGCCACGTAGTCGAAAATAGTCGGGAAATGGTCAGCCGTAACCTGGCCCAGATTGCCCACGTGAATCGTGCGCTCCGAATCGGAAGGAGCCGCCCCGGCAGCATAGAGGTGGCCGGTAGCCAGCACCGGCAGCCCCAGCTCCTTGAGTTGCCATACCCGCTCTACTTCGGCTACGCGGGCGTAGTGGTCGGCAATGCCCTGCTTGATGCGGGCTTCGCGCTCCTCGGCCGACTCGCCCGGCACCGAGAGGCGCACGTCCCGGTCGCGCAGGAAAGGCACGGCGCACACCACCAGGCCGGGTTTGCCATCCGCGTCATCGAGCACCAGCACCTGGTCGTCGAAGCAGTCGGGCACGCAGCCCACCACGTGCACCCGCAGGTGGCGCAGCAGCCGGGCCGGGGCGTTGAGCGTGGCCGGGGAGTCGTGGTTGCCGCCCACCACCACAATGTCGCGGCAGCCGGTGCCGCGCATGTTCAGCAGAAACGAGTAATACAGCTCCAGGGCTTGGTTGGAGGGCGAGCCGGTATCGAAAATGTCGCCGGCGATGACCAGCACTTCCACCCGTTGCTCGCGCACCACTTCCACCAGCCACTCCAGAAAGTAGCGGTGCTCGTCGGTTCGCTCGTGGCCGCTGATAAAGCGTTGGCCCAGGTGCCAGTCGGCAGTGTGTAGTACGCGCATATTCTTCAAAGATACTAGCTGCGGATTGGGTTCCCGCAGCTGATGGTCACACAAAAACGCGGAGGTCCGCAGAGTATAATCTCCGCAGACCTCCGCGTTTTCCGCTAATCATTTTGATTAATGAACCGCCTGCTTTTGGAAGTCGGTAATAGCCTCGCTCAAATCATAGATTTCCGCGCCGGGCAGGGCGGCTTCCAAAATGCTGCTGCCCGCCGCCGAGCGGTAACCGCCGGCGCAGTGCACCAGGATGGGCTTGTCGGTCGGTACTTCCTGGGCGCGCTCCCGCAGCTCGGGCAAGGGAATCACTAGGGCATCGGCAAAGACAGGCTGCTTGGCCTCGGTGTAGTTGCGGATGTCGACGATGGTAAAATCTCCGGGCCGCTCGCGCACCCGCTCCACATCGACTGCCGGACTCGTGGCAGGCAGTACCGAGGGCGTCAGCAGGGCTCCTTTGATGTTGGCCTCGTAGCCGATTTTGGCGGTTTTGCGAATCACGGTATCCAAGGCAATCTGCGAATCGGCAATGAGGTAGAACGGCTCGTTGGGGCCTACTACCGAGCCCAACCAGGTTTCAAACTTGCCCCCGTCCTGCAGATTGATGGCGCCCGGCAAATGGGCTTGCTTAAACTCGGCCTGCGGGCGGGTGTCAATTACCACCACTGCGTTTTCCAGCGCGGCATTAGGCTGCACGCGGGGCACGGCCCGGATGCTGTCCTCGAAGGGCAGGGCGCCCTGCTTGTTGAGCTGCACGTCGTGGCCGAAATACTTGGGCACGAAGGGCTGGTCTTCCAGCAGCACTTTCACAAACTCCTGCTCGCTCATGGGCTGCAGAGCGTAGTTGGTCTTGAGCTCCTTGCCGATGGTGCTGTCCAGATCGGTGCTGGTGGTTTTGCCGCAGAGGCTGCCCGGTCCGTGGGCGGGATACACCCGCGTAGTGGGGGGCAGCGTCATGAGCTTATTGCGGGTACTATGGTACATCTGGGCCGCCAGTTCCTCGCGCTTGTGGCCACCTACCAGCTCACTCTCGCGCAAATCGGGCCGGCCTACGTCGCCCACGAAAAGCGTGTCGCCGGTGAAGACGGCCCGGGTCTGGGCCAGGTCGTCGATGAGCAGAATAGAGATGCTGTCGGGCGAATGGCCGGGGGTGTTGATGGCGTGCAGCTCCACAGTGCCCAGCGAAATACGGTCCCCGTCGTCGAAGGGGCGGTGGGGGTAGCTGGCCTTTACCAGCTTGCTGCAGTAAATAACAGCGTCGGTTTCCTGTGCTATTTCCAGGTGCGACGATACAAAATCAGCGTGCGGATGGGTTTCGATGACGGCCACGATGTCGGCCTCGTGCTCATCGGCAAAATCGTAGTACTGCTGCGGGTCCCGGGCCGGGTCGATGATGGCGACCTGGCGGCCGCAGCGGATGGCATAGCTGGCGTGGGCCAGGCCCTTGTCGTAGAATTGCTGAATCTGTACCGACGCGGTACTACTGGGAAGCGGACTCATGGGGTGTACGGTTGGTGAGTCGCCCGGCCTCGAAAAGCAGGCGAATAGGTCAAATATAACAAACGGCGGCGGGAAAGTACGGTTGAAGTAGCCGTGAATAGCATAGAATTAATATTAGCCTGGCTCCGAAAAGCGGTACCTTGGGAGCAGTGAATTAATTGATACACCCATGAAATTCAGACAAGTACTTATTCTGCTGGTTGGCAGCACCCCATTTTTCAGCGCTACAGCCCAGTCCCCTTGGGAAGCAGTGCCCAACGCGCCCAATTACTTTACCGACATTCCGGGCGGTGATGTATCCGGCTTTAAGTCGCCGCAGCCGAACGTGGTGTGGGGGATGTTTACCAAGGCTCCCGTGCGGGGGTACTACAACTCCACGGTTCTGCGCACAACGGATAATGGGCAAACCTGGCAGGAGCACGAAGTAGCCGCGGGTTCATTCACTACCCCGCCTGCTGGGTCCTTTGCCGAAAACCTGTTTGCCCTGGACGACCAGCGGGCGTGGGTAATTACCCAGAATGCTGTTTCGGCTACTCGTACGCTACTCCGCACGACGGCCGGGCCCGCTAATTTCAGCGTGGTGTCAGCTGCTTTGCCCGCGGCTTTTGACCATATCTACTTTTTTACGCCTACTACCGGCGTGGCTTTCGTGGCTACCGCTGCTGGGAGCAACTGGCAAATTTACCGCACAACCGATGGGGGCAGTACCTGGACGAGCGTGGCTACTACCATCCAAGCAACTGGTAGCAAGGAGTCTGTTACGCCTAGCTATGCTCTGATTGGCAATTCCTTGTGGCTGGGTACTACGGCGAATACAATCTTGCGGACAACCGATGCCGGCCTGACATGGTCGGCTACGCGCAGTGGTATCAAGCTGACCGGACTAACCTTTCGGGATGGGGTGCATGGTATAGCGTTTGGAACGGCGGGCGGCAGCAATACCGGTTCAGGCACGGAGCGCCTTTTGCGCACCAGTGATGGTGGCGCTTCCTGGAACCCGGTTACACCTCAGGGGCCCGTGCGTAGCCAGCTTCTAACGGCAATTCCGGGCTCGGGGGGCACTTATGTAAGCTGGGGGTATTATTCTGTAAGTCCGAATTATCGCTTAGTAGGATCAGATTTTTCCATTTCAAAGGATGAAGGCGCCACTTGGCAGTCTATTATTGCTGACGAGAATATTCGCTATGCGCAGCTAGCGCCCAGCACCGATGGGATGCTCTGGCTTGCTACTTCGTTTGACTATTCGCCGGGGCGCTACACTTATAACCAGTATATGATTATGCGCTACAAGGGAGGCTCGGTGTTGAAGGCCGCCTCGCCGCAGAAAGTGCTGGCGCTGGGTCTGTATCCCAATCCGACCACGGGAGTGGTGCAACTAGCTGCCCCGGCCGCGGGGGGTGAGCAGATTACCGTGTATGACCTGGCCGGGCGGGTGCAGCAAACGCAGCAGCTACTCAAAGGACAGCAGCAGCTAGATCTATCAGGCCGGGCCGCGGGTATGTATCAGATCATCTTGTCTACCTCCCAAGGCCAGCGGTACGCGCAAAAACTGCTCCTGACGGCTCGGTAGATCATAAGCCAGCCGGGCGCCGTTGTTGTTCCTGGTTTTCTATCCACGGCCGGGTATTGAGTTATCACACAAAAGCCCCACCCGAGTCGGGTGGGGCTTTTGTGTAATGCTTTCAAAAAGCTACATCTGATTTAGCGACGACGCTGGGCACCACCGCCCTGGCCGTTGAGGAAGTAGTCCCGCCGCGCCAGGTACACATCCTGGTACACGCTGGGATTCAATACTGCCTTCAAGGTCGATTCGAATGCCGTCAGAGCCCCTGCTGCATCCGTCGTGCGGTTGTTGGCATACGACTCAGCGGCCTGACGGATCTGGTCGCGCTGGGTGGTGGTCAGGCCACCGGGAATGCCACGCTCGAAGCGGGTCAGAATAGCGGAGCCTTGCTGCACGTTGGTGCGAGGGCCAGCTGCTGGGCGCTGGCCGCGGCCAGAAAGGAAATAGTCACGATTGGCCACGTACACATCCTGGTACACGCTGGGGTTGAGCACCGCTTGCAAAGTGGCTTCAAACACCTTCTGAGCCTCAGCGCTGATCGTGGCCCGGTCGCGGGCATAGGACTCGGCGGCCTGACGGATCTGGTCGCGCTGCGTGGTCGTCAGACCACCGGGAATACCCTGCTCAAAGCGGTTGAGAATAGCGGCAGCCTGAGCGGTAATCGTGCCCTGCTGGAAAGTAGAAGCAATAGGGGCGGCAACGGGAGCGGCAAAGGCAGGAGCCTGCAACGCGAAAGCTACGAGGAGCTGGGGGATTATGGTGGTAGATTTCATGATCAAGTTGTAGAAAGGAAAGAAAATACAGGAGATATTGGGCGCTCTTCAATTGTCGTACCAAAACTGAAAAAGCTCTGTCTCCCGAGGTGCGGTGTATACGCACCTCCGCAATACAGGATGAGCTTATGGCTAAAAAAGCGCAAGAATACCGAGGGTTACACCCGGGTTGAATAGAATAAATAATTGATTAGTAAGTGATAACAAAATTATTAGGTTTAATTGCAGAGTATGCAGGCTTTATAGATGAGTGCCTTAGTTGCGCCTACGCATAACGCTTCAGGAACTGCGAGTGAGCTTTCACGGGCCATAGGGCAAGCCGGAAAGTGCCGGAGCCGAAACCGGCCGGAGTGGAGGACTGAGTTTGGGAACTGCGCCGTGCAACTATACAGTGGTGCCGGCCTCTTTAACCGCCGAATGCTGATTATCGCCTATATTCGGGCTCCTGATACCGAATTTGAAAATTCCATACCTCTCACCTTTCTTTCTTCTCTCTTTTCTATTGTATGGCAAATATTTTCGCCAAAAAACCACTAGCTCAGCTACTGGGCGAGGCTAACTCCACCGGGCACGGCACGCTCAAGCGCACACTGGGCGCGGGCAACCTCGTGGCCCTGGGCGTGGGCGCCATTATTGGTGCGGGCCTGTTTGTGCGCACGGCTGCGGCAGCAGCCCAGGCCTCGGGCCCCGGCGTCACACTGGCGTTTGTGGTAGCGGCTATCGGCTGCGTATTCGCCGGCTTGTGCTACGCCGAGTTTGCCGCCATGATTCCCATTGCCGGCTCGGCCTACACCTATGCCTACACCACGATGGGGGAGTTTGTGGCCTGGATTATTGGCTGGGCGCTGATCATGGAATACGCGCTGGGGGCCGCTACGGTGTCTATTGCCTGGAGCGAATACCTGAACAAGCTCTTAGAGGTCTTTGGCACCAGTGTGCCCTACAGCTTAAGCCATTCCCCGTTTGAAAGCGCCGTGGTAAATGGCGTAACGGAAACCGGCATTATCAACCTGCCCGCGCTGCTGGTTATCGTGGCGTTGTCGTTGCTGCTGATCAAGGGCACCCAAGAGTCGGCCTTGTTCAATGCTGTGGTGGTGTTCCTGAAGGTGGCCATCGTGCTGGTATTCATTGCCGTAGGCTGGCAGTTTATCAACCCCGCCAACCATACGCCCTATTTGATTCCCGAAAACGCGGAGCCCGTGAAAAACGCGGCCGGCACCGTTGTGCGCGAGTACACGGAGTGGAACAAGCACGGCTGGGGTGGTATTCTGGGGGGCGCGGCCATCGTGTTCTTCGCCTTTATCGGCTTTGATGCCGTGAGCACCGCCGCCCAGGAAGCCAAGAATCCCAAGCGTGACATGCCCATCGGTATTCTCGGCTCGTTGGCCGTTTGCACCGTGCTTTATATCCTGTTCGGGCACGTGCTGACGGGCGTGGCTAACTGGCGTGAATTTGCTGATCCGGCTAAGGGCGGGGAAGCTTCCGTAACGTACGCCATCAAGGCGCACATGCCCGGTTTTGAGTGGTTGAGCACGGCCGTAACGGTGGCTATCCTGCTGGGTTTTTCGTCCGTAATCCTGGTGATGCTGATGGGGCAGAGCCGTGTGTTCTTTTCCATGGCCAAAGACGGCCTGATGCCCAAGGCGTTTTCGGAATTGCACCCGCGTTTTGCTACCCCTTATAAATCGAACCTGGCGTTGCTCGTGTTCGTGGGCGGCTTTGCGGCGTTTGTGCCCGGCTCCCTGGCCGGCGACTTGACCTCGTTTGGTACCCTGCTGGCCTTCGTGCTGGTATCGGCCGGCGTCTGGATCATGCGCCGCTCCGACCCCGAGCAGCATCGTCCGTTCCGCGCGCCGCTGTCGTCGCCTGTGTTTCCCTTCGTGCCCATCATGGGTATTCTGGTGTGCACCAGCATGATTCTGGCCCTCGACGCCTTTACGCTGAAGGTAGCAATGGGCTGGATGGCCCTGGGCTTCGTCGTGTACTTCCTCTACGGCAAACGCAACTCCATGCTGCAGAAAGGCATTGTGGTAGTGCCTACCGAAATGGAAGAGCAGGCCTTTATCGAGCCCGACGTCAACAACCGCTAGCCACTGCGTAATAGCGTGAAAAGGCCCCTTCTGCATGCAGAAGGGGCCTTTTTGTTAACGGCCCAACGTTTACAATCCGGAGTGAAGAGACCAGAAAAGCTACTTTCTTACTTCTTTACCGGCTTCACTTCGCTTTGCAGCTTAATGACCCGGTCGCCGTTGTCTTGCACGATGACATAAGCCGGGTTTTCCGGGGTGCCGTTGCGGGTGATGTCGCTGCCCTTGAGCTTGCGCGTCACGGGTTCCTTGTGGGTTTCTTCAATCTTGCCGGTGGCCGTGCCGGTGCCGTATTTCCAGCTGACTTGGGTGCCTTTGCGCATGGTCGGGAGGGGTTAGAGCGGGGAATATGTGTAGGTACTGTGCTTATCCCGGAAAAGTTGAGCTTACGGCCCGTCTTCGTTTGCGGATTTTTCAGTAGAAACGGCCGAAAAGTGCGAGTCTGCCGCTACCTTTCCACTCTGATGCTTTCTTCATCACCATCCACCGTTTTTCCATGTCACTATTTCTACGCCAGCTAGGCCTGGCGGGCGGCTTGCTGCTGAGCAGCGTGGTTGCCTACGCCCAGCCCAGCACCTACCCGCGCAACGGCGTCTACGACCAGCGCCCGGGCCTGTACGCCTTCACCCACGCCACCATTTTCACCGACTACAAAACCCGCCTCACCGACGCGACCCTGCTTATCCGGGACGGTAGGGTAGAGGCCGTGGGCACCGGGGTGAAAATTCCGGCCGGGGCCGTGGTTACCGACCTCAAAGGGCGCTATATCTATCCCGGCTTCGTTGATCTGTACGCCAGCTACGGCCTGCCCGAAGTGAAAGCACCCGAGCGCCAGGGCCGCCGCAGCGGACCGCAGTTTGAAAGTCAGAAAGCCGGGGCCTACGACTGGAACCAGGCTATTCACCCCGAAACCAGCGCCGCTGAACTGTTCAAAGTCAACGACGACCAGGCCGATGCTTACCGCCGCCTGGGCTTTGGCGCGGTGCTCACCCAGCAGGCCGACGGCATTGCCCGCGGCACCGCGGCGCTGGTCACGCTGAATACGGCCCGTAAGGAACAGGAAGTAGTGCTGGCTGACCGCGCCGCCGCCGCCTTTTCCTTCGACAAAGGCAGCAGCACCCAGGATTACCCCAGCTCGTTGATGGGCAGCATCGCGCTGCTGCGTCAAACCTACCTCGACGCCGACTGGAACCAGCGCAATCCAACCAAAGAGCAAAACCTGTCGCTCAGGGCCTTCAACCAACAGCGCCAGCTCCCGCAGATTTTCGACGTGCGCGATAAGCAGTCGGCATTGCGGGCCGATAAGGTAGGCGACGAGTTCGGGGTGCAATACATCCTGAAAGGCCGCGGCGACGAGTACCAGCGCCTGGCCGATATTCAGGCTACCAAAGCTCCCCTCATTGTCAGCTTGAACTTCCCCGATGCCTATAATGTGGACGACGTGTATGACGCCTCCCGCATTTCGCTCGAGGAGCTCAAGCACTGGGAAATGGCCCCGGCCAACGCGGCCATCCTGGCCAAAGCCGGTGTGCCCTTCGTGTTGTCGGCCGCCGACCTCAAGGACAAGAAGAAGTTCTTGCCCAATCTGAAAAAGGCCATTCAGCATGGTCTCACCGAGGAGCAGGCCCTGCGCGCCCTCACCGCGACGCCCGCCGAGCTGTTGAAAATGCAGAATCAGGTGGGTAGCCTCAAGGCCGGTATGGTGGCTAACTTCCTGGTGTGCTCCAACCGCCTTTTTGCCGACGACAACGTACTGCTCGACAACTGGGTGCAGGGGCAACGCTACCAGCTCAGCACCGTGCCCAGCGACTACCGCGGTATGTATACGCTCAAAATAGGCAGTCAGCCCGAACTGAAAATGCTAGTGGCCGGCAAGCCTGAAGCTCCCGAAATGCGCATTGTAATGGCGCCCAAGGATACCGTGCGCGGGGCATTATCGGTAAATGGGGAGTTGGCTACTATTGTGTATAACCCCACGCCCAAAACCAAGGGCGCAGCTGTGCGCCTCAGCGGCTTCTATACGCCCGAAACCCGCCTGTTCCAGGGCGACGGGCAACTGGCCGACGCTTCGCAGGTGAAGTGGAGCGCCCAGCGCCAGGAGGAAGCTACCCGCGCTGCCCGCCGCGACTCGGCTAAAGCGCCTGAGCCCATACAGATTGGGCAGGCCCTGTTTCCCTTTGTAGCCTTTGGCCGCACCCAGGTGCCCCAGCAGGAAACGGTGCTCATCAAGAACGCCACGGTGTGGACCAGTGAGGCCGCCGGCAAGCTGGAAAACACCGACGTGCTGCTACAAAACGGCAAAATCCAGAAGATTGGCAAGAACCTAAGTGTGCCCAAAGGTGGCCGCAGCATCGACGGTACCGGCAAGCATCTTACGCCCGGCATCATTGATGAGCATTCCCACATTGCCATCAGTGAGGGCGTAAACGAAGGAACCCAGGCCGTGACCAGTGAGGTGCGCATCAGCGACGTCGTCGATGCCGAGGACATCGATGTGTACCGCGACCTGGCCGGCGGCGTGGTGGCCGCTCAGCTGCTGCACGGCTCGGCCAACCCCATCGGCGGGCAGTCGGCCCTGATCAAGCTGCGCTGGGGCATGACGGCCGAGCAGATGAAAATCGAGGATGCGCCGGGCTTCATCAAGTTTGCCTTGGGCGAGAACGTGAAGCAAAGCAACTGGGGCGAAATGAACGTGCTGCGTTTTCCCCAGACCCGCATGGGCGTGGAGCAGGTGTTCGTGGATGCCTTCACCCGCGCTAAGGAGTACGAGCAGGAGTGGAAAGCCTGGAACAAGCTGGGCAAGGGCAAGCAGAAGAAAGGAGAGGCCCCGCGCCGCGACCTGGAGCTCGAAGCCCTAGTCGAAATCCTGAACCAGCAGCGCTTCATTACCTGCCACAGCTACGTGCAGAGCGAAATCAACATGCTGCTGAACACAGCTGACCGAATGGGCTTTAAGGTCAACACCTTCACCCATATTCTGGAAGGCTATAAGGTGGCCGACAAGATGAAGGCCCACGGCGTGAATGCCAGTACCTTCTCCGACTGGTGGGCCTACAAAAACGAAGTGCGCGACGCTATTCCCTACAACGCGGCCATTATGCACGACGCGGGCCTGAACGTGGCCATCAACTCGGACGACGCCGAAATGAGCCGCCGCCTCAACCAGGAAGCGGCCAAAACGGTGAAGTACGGCGGGTTGTCGGAAGAGGAGGCCCTGAAGCTGGTGACCATCAACCCGGCCAAGATGCTCCACCTCGACAAGAACATGGGCAGCATCAAGGAAGGTAAGGACGCCGACGTGGTACTCTGGACCGACCACCCGCTGAGCATCTACGCCCACCCGGAGCGCACCTTCGTCGATGGCCGTCAGATGTTCGACGTCGAGTCGGACGCCCGCATGCGCCAGGAAGTGGAAAAGGAGCGGCTGCGCATCGTGCAGAAAATGCTGGACGCTAAGAAAGCCGGCGCCCCCACGCAAGGTGCTACGGCCAAGGCCAACAAGCACTTCCACTGCGACACGATGGGCGAAGACAAGGAACTGGACAACTAAGCCGGCCGCCCTTTTCGCTCTGAAAAGTTGGCTGCTTCAACCTACTTAACTGCATTCTCATGCGTTTTTCCGCATTATTTCTTTCTCTAAGCTTGCTCACGGCCACGCCGCTGCTGGCCCAAGTGCCTGCCCCGGCGCCGGCCCAGAGCAAGCCTGTGCTGCTCGTGGGCGGCACGCTGCACGTAGGCAACGGCACCGTGGTGCCCGACGCCGCCGTGGCTTTCGACAAAGGCCGCATCACCTACGCCGGAGCCCAGTCGGGCTTTAGCCAGGATAAGTCGGCCTACGAGGTGGTCGACGTGAAAGGCCAGGAAATTTACCCCGGCCTGATTCTGCCCAACACAACCCTGGGCCTGACCGAAGTAGAAGCCATCCGGGCAACCGTCGACGAGCGGGAAGTGGGCATGCTCAACCCCAACGTGCGGGCCCTAATAGCCTACAACACCGATTCCGACATTATCCCCACGGTGCGCACCAACGGCGTGCTGCTGGCTCAAGTGACGCCCCGGGGCGGCATGCTCTCGGGCCAGAGCAGCATCGTGCAGCTCGATGCCTGGAACTGGCAGGACGCAGCCGTAAAAGCCGACGACGGCCTGCACCTGAACTGGCCTCCGATGGTCATCAAACTCAACCCGAGCGAAGACCAGACAGCTGTAGACCGGCGCGAAAAAGCACGGCAGCAGCAGTTGCGCGAGCTGGAGCAACTGCTCTCGGAGGCCTCGGCCTACCGCGCCCTGCCAGCCAGCCGCAAGGAAAACCTGCGCCTCTCGTCGCTGAGCGGCCTATTCGACGGCTCCAAAACGCTGTTTATTCACGCCGACTACGGCAAGGAAATCATTGAAGGCGTCCGGTTTGCCAAACGCCTGGGCGTGCAGAAAGTCACCGTCATCGGGGCCCGCGACGCCTGGATGATGCTCGACTTTCTCAAGCAAAACGATGTGGCCGTGGTGCTGTCCCGCATTCACGCCCTGCCCCGCCGCGCCGGCGACGACTACGACCTGCCCTACAAGCTGCCTAGCCTGCTGCAACAAGCCGGGGTGCGGTTCTGCCTCGACTACGAGGGCGACCAGGAAACGGCTGGCTCGCGCAATCTGGCCTTTATTGCCGGGACCGCCGCCGGCCATGGCCTGACCAAGGAGCAGGCCCTGACGGCCGTTACGCTGAGCCCAGCCCGCATCATGGGCCTCGATAAGGACTACGGCAGCCTCGAAGCCGGCAAAAGTGCTACGCTCGTGGTAAGCAGCGGCGACTTGCTCGACATGCGGACTAATAACGTGACCCACGCCTTTATCGATGGCCGGGCTTTCAACATGACCAATAAGCAAACCTACCTGAACCAGAAGTTTCGCTCCAAATACGGAATGAAGTAGGCTTTCTGATAGCAAAAGCAACGAGGCGCGGCTCCCTGAGTCGCGCCTCGTTGCTTTTCTAGGTACGAGCAGCGTAAAACTGAATTGTGCAAAATTTTGGCATGCCCGCTAAAGCTGAAGGGGTAACATATACGGTCTATTGGCCGCTAATTCGCTGCAAAAACGTTTAAATCAAGGTTGGTAAACCGATGTATTTATGATTTAATCAGGTATTAATTGAAATGTGCTAATATCAGTGAAGTTTGGAAAGTGATTAGTATTTGTTTAAGTTTAAACTGTATTTGTGAGTGAAGCGCTGCTTTGCTTGCCCGATTGAGAAGTGTAGTTGATTGTGAATAGTAGATCTAATCTACTGTCTGGTAGGTAGGTTCTACAGCAAGATTTCCGCTTATGGATACAGTGGTTACTCATGCTTTACATGTTGTCCTACAATCAGGTTGGTGCTGTTGCTGGCATAGGCTCTCCTACACGAGTAGCAAGGGTTTTTCCCATCTGATTACCTGCAAACGCGCTTGAGCCTAGATTATGCGAAGCCAGTAATAGGACTGGCTCAAACGAGCTAGATAGTAGTGCTTTGCGCAAGTATACTATTCTTAGAAAAAATTTAACTAAATAACGTACAAGCTAATGATAATATCTTTATATTCGTCATGAAGCTGTCTGTATGAGTTACTCAGTTATTGTCTTCACTTTGAGTTCCGCGCGCATTTGAAATTTCTCTTCCATTTCAACACCTAACCCAACACATCATGGCATCCAAAATTCTATCCTTCATCTGTCACGTGCCCCCACTGATGCCCAGCGCTTTCCCAACTGCTCCTACGCCCGCCAAAACGAACCGGGTAACTGAGCGCAAAACGGATTCGAAGGCCTCAGGTGGGCATTTTACCGCTATTTATGAGAACGAGCGGTTCGTCCGCTTCAAGTATATCAACAATACCAACGACTGAACAGCTTTGGTACTAAACAACCCGGGCTACCGCGCAAAATGCTTGTGGCTACTTCCGGCGGAGTAGGCTTCAGGGCGCATGCACGGTAGCCCGGGTCCCGGGGCAGCCCCGGATTTCATTTAACTTGCACGCCAGTTCATCCTTATTGCGTGCATGATTCGTTCCCCGCGTAGCCTCCTGTTGTTCCTGTTTCTGCTGCTGGCCGGGCCTTTACTGGCCCAGCAGGGTGATTTTATTCCGGAAGAAAATGCGTGGTATGGGGTAGTGGCCCGCGGCAGCGGCCGTTCCCTGGATATCACCGGGTCGTCATCGGAAGCCGGGGTAGCGGCAGTGCAGTGGGAGTTTACGCACGCGGCCAGCCAGCAGTGGCGGTTTGTGCGCATCACACCCGGCGGCGAATACTACCGTCTTGAAGCCAAGCACAGCGCTAAGTGCCTCACCGTCGAGAAGCCCGATGAAAACGCGCCCCTGGCTCAGCGGCCCTGGACGGGCAGCCTCTACCAACAATGGAAACTGGTGCCAGCCGGTCCCATTGGTAGCTATGAGCTGGTAAACCGGGGCAATGATAAGTGTGCTGCCATTGCCGCTGCCGACAAGTTTAACGGAACTCCCGTGGTGGCGCAGCGCCCGGCTAACCGAGCCACGCAGCAGTGGCGCCTATTCAAGCTGCACCTCAACCTGGACGCCAGCCAGTCTGGTTTCGGCCCGGTTGAGCCGTTGACTGCCTTAAATACGCCCGGCAACGAGTTGCAGCCGGTGCTGGCCCCGGATGGCAAGACGCTATACTTTGCCCGCACCAAATTCGCGGGCAATACCGAAGGCAATACCGAATCGGGGGATATCTGGGTAAGCCAGTCGACGGATGGGCAAACCTGGGCCCCTCCCGTGCGGCTCGATGCCCTGAACACCCGCCAGAACAACGGGGTGATGTCGGTGGTGGGGGCCGATGGTGGCCAATTGTTGGTACGCGGGCTGTATGAGCGCGACGGTAGCTTCCGCGACGAAGGTGCGTCGTTGATCAGCCGGGCGGCCAGCACGAAAAGCAAACCCGACCGGCCCCAGCCGCTGACCATTAATAACTACTACTCGGCGGGTGCCGCGACGACCTTTTTCATGGCCGCCGACCAGAAAACCCTGCTGCTGTCCTTGGAGCGGGGCGACTCGTTTGGGGGCAACGACCTGTACGTGAGCCGCCCCAAGGCTGATGGTAGTTGGAGTGAACCCCAGAGCCTGGGTGGCGTGCTGAACTCGCCGGGCTTTGAGTTTGCGCCCTGGCTGGCTCCGGATGGCAAAACCCTGTATTTCTCTTCCTACGGCCACGCCGGCTACGGCAGCGCCGATATTTTTGTGAGTACCCGCCTAGACGAAACCTGGTCGAAGTGGACGGAGCCCCGCAACCTGGGCCCGACGCTCAACGGACCGGGTTTTGACGCGTACTTCATGCTCAGCGCCGATGGCAAGCAAGCCTATTACGCGGCCTCGCGTGCCCCCAACGGCCCGGCCGACCTGTACCGCACGGCCGCCAGCGTGCCGCCGCTGGCCGATACGACGCGCCCCGCCGTGGCAGCAGCTCCTACCGTGGCCAGGCGCGCCCTGCTGACGGGCAAAGTGCTGGACGCCAAAACCCGCACCCCGGTCAAGGCCGAAGTAAAGGCCATCCGGCTCGACAACGATATTGCTTTCAACGCCACGGTGCGCACCGACGGCACGGGCTCGTTCCAGTTTTCCTTACCCCCGGGTAGCTACCGGTTGGCGGCAGCCAGCTCGGGCTATCTGGCCGGTACCGATACGGTGCGCATGGCCGCGTCCCTGACCCGGGAAATAGCGCTGGTACCGGCGGCTGTAGGGGCCAAGCTGGAGCTGCCCACCCTGATTTTTGCCCAGGGCAAATACACGCTGCTACCTGCCTCGTACGCCGAGCTCAACCGCCTGGCCCGTACCCTCACCGACAACCCCACGGTAACAATTCGGCTGGAAGGCCACACCGACAATCAGGGCCGGGCTGATCTGAACCAGCAGCTCTCTGAAGACCGGGTAAAGGAAGTGAAGCGCTACCTGGCCACGCGGGGCATTGCCGAAAGCCGCATCACGACCGTAGGCTTTGGTGGCACCAAACCCCGGGCCAGCAACGCCAAGGAGGAAACCCGCAAGCTCAACCGCCGGGTAGAGTTTACGATAACCAAGCAGTAGGTTTCTGCGAATACCAACTGCTTGGCGGCCTCGTACGCCGCGTGTATCCGCTGATTTAGCCCTTCTGCCGCATGAAAGCAACCATCGTCCGTCAATATGAGCTGCCCAACCTGCCCTCGGCCTCGGGCATTGAGCTGGTCGGCGACACAGCCTACATCATCGGCGACGATTCCCCGTTTCTCTACAGCTGCTCGGCCCAGTCGTTGGCCCCGAATGCCCCGCTAGCCTTGTTTGAAACGGCCCATTTCAGCTCGGGCCGGATTCCGAAGGACCGCAAGCCCGACCTGGAGTGTCTGACGGCCATTGTTTCGGGCCAGGAAACGGCACTGCTGGCTTGTGGCTCGGGAGCTACGGCGGCCCGGGAGCAAGGTTTTTGGGTGGACTTACCCAAAGGGCCTGGCTCGGCTACGGTGCAGCCTTTGTCGTTGAGCCGGCTGTACGCCGCCTTGCGGCAGGTTTTGCCCAGTGGCATCACGCTGAACCTGGAAGCGGCGGCGGCCACGGCTACCGAGCTGCTGTTGTTTCAGCGCACGGTGGGCGCGGAAGCGGGCAATATCGTATTTCGGCTGCCCCTGGCGGCGGCTTTGGAGTGCATCCGGCACCAGCGCGATGTGCCGCCGGTGCAGCAGCAAACATTCCAGCTTCCTACTATTGCGGGCAAAGCGGCGGGTTTTTCCGGGGCCTGTACCTTCGATAACAAGGTCTTTATAACGGCTTCGGTAGAGGATACCCAGGATGCCATTGCCGATGGCGAAGTGCTGGGCAGCTTCGTGGGCGTGTTGCCGGCCCCACAGCCGGTTGGCAAGGCTACGCTGCTCCAGCTGGCTCATTTGGCCTTGCCGGATGGCCAACCCTACCGGGGCAAGGTGGAAAGCATCGTGGTGCGTAAGGCCCTGGGTGCCGGGCGGTACGAGGCGTTGCTGGTAACGGATGATGACGCGGGCGGCTCGACGGCCGTGCTCATTGAGCTGCACACGGCGTAGCCGGATTTAACTGGCCGGAGCGCCGGTTTTGCGTAGTTGTCGGGCCAATACGACGGCCGGGCCCGTGGCAAACTCAACTAGCATGGAGCCGTTGCGGCCCCGGATGCACTTACCTCGTTCGTCGTACACGGCGTGGCAGAGCTGGCCGACCAAGGGCGAGTGGGTAAGGCGGGCTAGCCGGTCGCCGAGGTAGCGGTAGGTGCTCATGCTGCTGGTTTGGGCCGGCGCCAGATAAAGCCATCCAGAACGTAGTGGGTCGCCTGAGGCAAAGCCAGCAGCGGCACTACCCAGGCCAAAATGCCGGTGCTGCTGATGGCAGGCAGTTGCTGAAACCAACCGAATGCTGCTGCATGTTCCCGCCACACCAGCCCGTCCCAGATACCTTCTTCCAGGTAAGCCAGCCCGAAAAGCAACCCTAGAAAGCCAACCAGGGCAACAATCTGACCCAGCGGCCGGGCCACGCGGGCGTTGGCAGCGGCCGGGCGGCTGATCCAGATCAGGGCCAGGTAGGGAATGCCGTGCGATACTACATTGAGCAGAGTAAAGGCCAGGTCGCCGTTAAAATAGACGATGCCAAAATACCACGACACGGCCGTACCGGCCAGCAGCAGGTTGCGGGGCCAATTGATGAGGCGTAAGAGCAGCCACTGGCGGATTTCCTTGGCCAGGTACAGCAGTACCAACGCCACGTAGAGCCCGGTAGCAAACCAGCGCCCGGCGGGCCAATCGTGCTGCACAAAGTCGCCCTCCACAAACCAGGTGAAGTTGCGCGGGGCCGAGAAGTGCCAGTACAGCAGCGGGTAAATAGTAGCATAATAGACCAGCGCCGTATCAAGCCAGCGGTGGGGCTGGGTGGGCTCCTGGCGCTGGTAGAGGCGCAGAAAGCCGTATTGCTGACGGATAAAGTGGAACACGGCCAGGTAGGCCAGCACCCGCCAGAAGACCAAGCTGCCAAATTGATGTAGGGCTACCCCGGCGGCGTAGCAGCCCAGCGGCACCAGCCAAAGCAGGCGCTGCTGCTCCCGCCGCCGGGTCGGGTCGAAATAGGTGCGGAACAGCGTGCTGTAGACGTGGGCTACATCAATGAAGACGACCAGCACGAGCCAGCCCAGCAGCGGCATCTGGGCGGAGGTACGGAAAGTGGCGGGCAGAAGCAGGACCAGCAGCAGGGCCACGAAGGGCGGCGACAATACCCAGAGCCCGTCGAAGGCGGCGGAGCGAATCCAGGGCTGGGGCGGCGGCAGGTGATGGGGGCGGGTCATGCGGGAAGGTCGAGCAGTTGGCGGGCGGCCCGGATGCCCTGGTAAAAGCCTTCCTCGAAGATAGACATGCCGCTCAAGTCGGTGTGGGCGAAAAAGAACCGCTGGCGCAGGGGCTGAGTGGCCAGCTGCCGCCCAGCGTGCCAAAGGGTGCCGGGTGTGGGTGCCACCATGCCGTGGCCCCACACCCAGACATCGGCGTGGCGGACGCGGGCGGTGATGCCGACGTGGGCTTTTTCCAGGTCAGCCAGAATCTGGGTCAGCCACTGGTCGTAGCTGGTGCGGTAGGCGCGCTGCCGGGCCGCTTTGGGTGGCTCGGCGGTGAGGGGCCAGTAGTAGGTAATGACCTTTTGCTGGCTGCCCAGGGCCACATCCTGCTGGTTGGCATTGACATAGCCCACCGACGCACTGCCGTAGATAACGTTGTCCCAGCTCAGCGGCGCGCCGGGGCCCTGGGGTAGGCCGTCGATGGTAAGGTTGGCCACTACCCAGGGCGCGTGGTGCAGGGGGCGGGCGGGGCGGAACAGGCCAGGAATACCTTGCAGCAGGCGTTGGGTCACGAACTGCGGGGTGGCCAGCAGCACCTGCCGGGCCTCGATGCGGCAAGTTTCGTGAGTGGCGGCGTCGTAGGTGAGAACGGCCACGCCGGTGGCGGTTTCCTGCACGGCGTAGGCCAGGGTGTTGGGCAGAATGCCGGCGGGAGTTTGCCGGCGCAGGTGTTCGACCAGAAAGCCGTTGCCCTGGGGCCAGGTCAGCACGTCGGCGCTGCTAGCGTTGTGGGCATCACCTTTGCGGGCGGCGAAGTAGTGCAGGCCGGCCCAGGCCGAGGTAGTGGCGGCCGTGGTACCGTAGTCGTCCTTGCAGCAGTAGTCGAGGTACCAACGCAGGTACTCGGAGGTAAAGCCGTGCTCGGTGAGGTAGTCGGCAAAGGAAAGCGTATCGAGCTGGCGGAACTGCTCATCGGCCGACGACAGGTCGACGGGAATGCGGAAGGCGTCCAGGCCGTCGTGGCCGCGGGCGTGGCGCAGGGTTTCGATGAGTTCGAAGAAGCGGGCAATCTGGGCGCGGTCGGCGGCCGGGACGCCCAGCTCGGGTACGAGGCCGGTTTGCCAGTGGCCGTGCAGGTGCAGGCGCTCTTCGGGGTCGTGGCAGAGGTGGTACTCGTTGTAAATGGGCCGGCCGTCGGTAGGGGCGGTGCCGGTGATGGTGCCCGTTTCGCGCAGAAAATCCAGCAGCTCGGTGTTGCGTGGGTCGGGCAGGGGCAGGTAGTGGGCCCCCAGGGAAAGGCCGACGTGGGGTTTTGGCCGGAGCTGGAGTTGCCGCCGACCTGGGCATCGAGTTCCAGCAGCAGCACCTGCTGCCGGCCGTGGCGGTGCAGCCAGCGCTTAGCCGACAACCCCGCCACACCCCCGCCGATGATGACAATGTCGGTACGGACGGTGCGGGCGGATGGCGGCAGCTGGTCGGGCTTCCAGAGCTTATGCCCCGTGGCCTTATTGGCCCCACGTAGGCTGCCCCGGATATGGGCCCGCGGGGAGCCGGGCGCGCAGGATTCGAGCAAACCGGAGCCTCCCAGCAGCAACCCGGCTACGCTCAAGCCCGTCCGGCCGAGAAATTCGCGCCGGCCAGGAAGAAAGGGGCATTGGGAGAAATCAGGAGCGGGCATGGTAAAGGCGGAGAAAGTAGGTAGCCGGCGAGGATGGGCTACCGCAAGGCTTTACTGGGGAGGCGGCTTGGGTTACGTTGACAACGTCAGCCCGCGAGATTCCTCGGTTGCGCGTTGCTTCGCTCGTAAGGACGTTCTGCTTTTTTCCGGAGGGCTAGTGGGTGTAGGGACCCCAGTCGTCTTCGAAGTAGCGCACCAGGGCCTGGTTGTTGAGCTGATTGATTTCGGTGGGCACCTCGGCCATGTCGGGCGGGAAGTGGAGCATTTCCTTGAGCGTGGCAGGGGTGAGGTAGCGCAGGCCCTTGGGCAAAGCGCCGTCGCCGCGCCAGTGGCCGTTGCGGCCGGCCAGCACATAGCCCCACTCCCCGAAGGAAGGCACATAAGTGTGGTAGGGAATGGTGTGGAAGCCGGCGGCCTGCAGGGTGTGGCTGATGCACCAAAACGACTTCTGGGCCACGTAGGGCGAGGTGCTTTGTACTACCATCAGCCCATTGGGAGTCAGTAATTTGTGCAGCTCGGTGTAAAACGAGGTGCTGTAGAGCTTGCCGATGGAGTAGTTGGAGGGGTCAGGAAAGTCGACGACCAGCAGGTCATAGCGGGTCGTGTCGTGGCGCACCCACTGGTAGGCGTCGCCGTTGATAACCTGCACTTTGGGGTGGTTCAGGGCGCCCTTGTTCAGGGCCAGCAGCATGGGGTTGTGCTGAAATAAATGGGTCATACCCGCGTCGAGGTCGACGAGGCGGATGTGCTGGAGCTGCGGGTACTTAAGCAGCTCGCGCACGGCTAGGCCGTCGCCGCCGCCAAGCACGAGGACGCGCTGGGCTTTCGGCAGAGCCTGCATGGCGGGGTGTACCAGGGCTTCGTGGTAGCGGTACTCGTCGGCGGAGCTGAATTGGAGGTTGCCGTTGAGGAACAGGCGCAGCTCACGGTTGTTGCGCGTGAGCACGATGCGCTGGTACACAGTGCTTTTGCTGTAGATAACCTGGTCCTGAAAGGCCATGGTTTCGGTGTAGGTCATGATGCGCTCGGCGTAGCCAAAGCCCACGGCCAGCAGCAGCAGGGTCCCGACCATAATACCTGCAAAGCTGCGGCGGTAGGGCCGGGTTTCGGGGAAGCGGTAGAGCGCCACGGCGGCCACCACCACGTTCAGAGCACCGAAAAACAGGGACGTGCGAATCAAACCGAGCTGGGGCACCAGCACCAGCGGGAAGATGAGCGAAGCCAGCAGGGCCCCGATGTAGTCGAAAGTGAAAACCCGGGAAACCAGGTCCTTGAACTCGTAGCGGTTTTCCAGAATCCGCATCAGCAGCGGAATTTCCAGGCCTACCAGAATGCCGGTGAGGCCTACCAGGGAGTAAAGAATCAGCCGAAAGGAGCTGACGTACTCGAAGAGCACAAAGAGCAGGGGCGCCGAGAAGCCCCCAACCAGTCCCACCAGGATTTCGAGCCGGATAAACCACTTGAGCAGGAGCCCGTCGAGGTAGCGGGAAAGCCAGGAGCCGATACCCATCGAAAACAGGTAGGCCCCGATGATAGTAGAAAACTGCGTGACCGAGTCGCCGAGCAGGTAGCTGGCCAGGGTGCCGGCAATCAGCTCGTAGATCAGGCCGCAGGTGGCAATGACGAACACCGAGCCCAGCAGCAGGGCCGGCAGGTGGTCGGGGCTACTGCTGGTGCGGCGGCTCTGCTGGTTGGGCGGCGTCAGCACGGGCTGGTTAGCCATGAATGGCGGAACTGATAATCAGGGCTACCGAGAGCATAAACGCCGCGGCCACAATGGCCAGGGCCGTGTTGTGCTCGTCCACGATTTCCTTCCAGAGGGTCTTGGGCGTGAGCTTGTCGATGATGATAAAGCTGAGCACCAGAATCAGAATGCCCAGCACCGAATACACGATGGAGGCGGTAATGAGCTTGAAGTTGAGGTATTCCATCGGTGAGTTAGTGATTCAGTGAATGAGTGAAGTAGATGGATGGCGTGGATGCGAGTCAAGAGCGACAACTCACTCATTTACTCAATCACTCATTCGCCTATTTATGGTAGAAGTTGGAGCGGCCGCTGTGGCCACTGGAGTGGCCGCCGGTGCCGTTGAGGTTTTCGGTGGTTTCGTTGTCGTCGCCGAGCAGACGCACGCCGTGCAGGCTGATGTAGAGGTAGCTGGCGTAGGTAAGCAAAGCCAGGACGAGGTAAAGGCGCAGATTCAGCAAGTCGCGGAGCATAGGGGCGGGCGAAAAGGCGTTAGGTCAGGTGCGGGGGTGGGAAGTTGCTTTGTTCCCAGCGCTGGTGCTCGTGGCTGTGGCGGCGGTAGAACAGCACGGCGGGGTAAAGCAGCAGCGCCAGCACGACGAGCAGCAGGTTGCTGGGCACCCAGGGATTCTCGGTGACGGTGACCGAAAAAGTCACCTGCCGGTTGTAGTCGGTGGCAGGGTAGAGGTTGAGGTGGTAACGGCCGGGCGGCACCTCGGCCAGGGTAGCCTCGGCCTCCACGCTGCCCTCCGACCAGCTGTAGCCATCCTCTACGCCGGAGTAGTGCTCAATGCTCTTGGTGAACTCGAAGCCCTGTCCGGTTTGCTCATTAACCAAGCTCACGGGTAGCTCCAGCCAGGTATTGTTCACGGAACTGTGTACCTCGAAGTTGAGCACCGCCGGCCCCTGGTGCACCTCAAAGGACTCCGAGACCTGAACTTTGCCGGTGGCGTCGGCCGTAGCCAGCGGGGCAGCGCCCACGTCACTGACAAACTCCTGATTCAGTAGCTCGCGACGGGGGCGCACGCCCACCATGACCAGCTCGGTGAGCAGGGTCAAAATCAGCAGCAGCCAGGTCAGGTTCTTCAGCGCGGGCCAGGAGTTGCCGCCGGGCGGGGGCTGCACGGCACCCACGCCCGAGCGGTAGGGTAGCCGGGACATCGTCAGCCCGAAAGCCTGGGCAATGTGCTTCGGCTCGATGTGCTCGGCGCGGTACCAGTGCACCGGCCGGTTCTTGGCCTTTTCCTCGACCAGCATCAGGGGCGGGGCCACAAACTCGGTGACGGTCAGCTGCTCGTCGTCCAGGACGTTCCAGTCGAACTCGCCCGTAGCGTAGAGGATGCGGGGCTGGTACTTGTTGTAAATATGGAACGTGGTGTCGCCGTCCAGAGCTACGCGGTGGCTGCCCGAGCGGCCCGGCAGGCCCTTGTGCTCCTGGTCGGAAGGCTTGATAAACGTCCAGTGCCCCTCGTACACGGCCAGCTGGGCATAGCCCGTATCGGGGTTGAAGAGCATGAATTCGAGCCAGCGGGCCGGCGAACTGGCTTCCTTGCGGAGCATGTAGCCCGTTACACGGTACTGTAGGCCGTCGGGCATGGTCCCGATGCTGCCCAGCGGCAGGATAGGCGCTTCCCGCGGCACGTCCTGAAACGACTTAAGCCGCTCGGTCGTCCCGTTGGGCTGCCGCTTAAACAGGGTGTGGCACTCCGGACAGCCGAAGACAGTACTGGCTAGCGGGTCATAATACGTGAGCTGGGCCAGGCAGCTAGGGCAGGCGACCCGGGCTTCGAGAGAAGTAACCTGGCCGCTCATCGGGCTACTTCGGTTTTGGTCAGCTCGGTGGCTTCGAAAAACCGTAGCGTTTCAGCATACAGTTGCCGGACGGTGGCCGAATTGTCGCGCTGGTAATTCGACAAAAACACGTCGAAAGTGGCTTGCCCAAACTCGGGCCAGGTGTGAATGCTCAGGTGGGACTCGGTCAGGCCAACCACGGCCGTAAAGCTGTGGTTGGGAAACGAGTGGTACACTTCGCCCACTTTTACTAGCCCTAAACGATTAATCTGCTGGTCGAAAAACGCCTGGCAGGCCGCGGCATCCGTCAGGTGGGCCACTGGGGCGCGGAACGTAGCCAAGATGTGGAGCCCGGGAGTATAAAGCTGCATTCAGTAACTATCAGGCCCAAAAAAGTATAGCACAACAGTTTCAATATTACGCAGGATGCGGCAAACCCCCAAGTGTAGGCCGGTTAGCGCAGCTGAAACAGGTCGTCGACGCCCAGCAGGCGGCGGCAGGTAAAGCCCTCGGCGAAGGGCACGTTGATGTACTTGCCACAGTCGCGGGCCTGGCCTTCGAGAATTTTGAGAAAGTCGGGGGAGGAAATGTAAGTCGAGGTCGGGTCTTCGTAGTCGGGGTGGTAAAACTGGCTTTTGAACGCTGTTACGGCCTCCAGCTTCCGGTCCCAGTACTCGGTGATGTCCACGACGATATCGGGCTTGACGTAGGTATTGTGGATGACTTGCAGCATCAGGTCGGGCCGCCAGGCGGGCTGGGGCTGGTCTTGCCAGAGGGTTTCGATTTTGGGCAGGCCCGAGAGAAATGCCGCGTCGTGGACTAGGTTGGCGGCCCGGCCGTGGTCGGGGTGGCGGTCCACGTTGGGGTTGGTCAGGATAATAGAGGGTCGGAAACGGCGGATAACCTGGATGACTTGCCGTTGATGGGCCTCATCGTTGAGGAAGAACCCGTCGCGCATGCCCAGGTTTTCGCGCATGTGCAACCCCAGGATGCGGGCCGAGTCGGCGGCTTCCTCGGCGCGCAGCTCGGCCGAGCCCCGGGTGCCCAGCTCCCCGCGCGTGAGGTCGACGACACCCACGCGGCGGCCCTTGGCAATGTGCTTCATCAGCGTGCCCGCGCAGCCCACTTCGGCGTCGTCGGGGTGGGCGGCAATCATCAGAATATCTAACTTCATAAAGGACGGAAAGCGGAGTATAGAGCCGGTATGAATCGGCTAGTATAGACAAAAGAACGTCATGCTGAGCGTAGTCAGAACAACTCTGGTACCACGATAGGCAGATTACCGTGGCAGTAGAGATGCTTCGACTGCGCTCAGCATGACGAGTATTTTGGCAATGTCAGCCCGCCGGATCTTTCGCAGAACTCGGAATGACGTGCTGAAACGGGTGCGGGCGTTTTATTACGCCAGCACCTGAATGACGGCTTCCGAGAAACGCTCCATTTCTTCGAGTTGGGGGCTGCACTGGAGCAGGAACAGGTCCACGCCCACGGCCTCGAAAGCGGCAATACGCTCGGCCACCTGGTCGGGAGTGCCGGTGAGGCCGGAGCGCAGGCCGCGGTTGGATACGGAGTAATCCTGCAAACTCACCTGGTTTTCGAGCTGGGTGCCGGCCAGCCATTGCTGGTAGTTTTTGTAGCCGGCCGCCGAGCCCTGCACGTTGGTGATGCGCTCCAGCTCCTTTTTTACCTCGGCTTCCGTGTTGCGCACCACTGAGTAGGCGGCCACGCCGAACTTCATGGGTGGCAAACCGAGCTTGTCGCGACGCTGGCTGAGGTCCTGAATGCGGCGGCCGATGGCCTCGGGCTCGTCGCCGTGCATTACGTAGCCGTCGCACTGGGCTGCTATCATGTTCTTGGCCGCCTCCGACTCTCCGCCGGCGTAGATAAAGGGCCGGGGGCGCGACACGGGCTTGGGCTGCAGAATCGAGTCAGTGACCTGGTAGAACTTGCCCTCGAAGGTGAAGTGGTCCTGTTTCCACATGTTGTCCACCACGTGCAGCCACTCGGCGGTGCGGGCGTAGCGGTCGTCGTGCTGCTCGAAGTGCACACCGTACTTCTTGGCCTCATCCTGCCACCACGACGATACCACGTTCAGCGACAGGCGCCCGTTGCTGATGTGGTCGATGTTGGCGGCCTGCTTGGCCAGCAAGGCCGGCGAGTGGAAGGTAGGCCGCACGGCCACCATCAGCTCGATTTTCTTGGTCACGGCGGCCAGGGCGGCGGCCGTGCTCCAGGCATCCAGGCTGGGGGCTTCCTCGCCCTTGATGTCGTTCAGGTTCAGCTCGGCAATCAACGACAGGTCGTAGCCCAACTCCTCACTGCGCTGGGCCAGCGTCTTGACGTAGTCCCAGTCGGCGCGCATGTTCTCGTCCTCGACGTTGCGCAGCCACCCGCCAAAAACGGGCATCCAATATCCGTAACGCATTATACCGTGGCGGTTTCAGGTTGAACTTCGGTAGCAAAGGCGGTGGCGGCTACGCCGGGCAGCTGGCTTTCGAGGTAATCCACGAAGCGGGCGTAGGGGTCGAAGCCCACCACGTTCACGGCGTCGGCCACGAAGTTGGACAGGGCGTTGACGTCGTAGAAAAGCACGTCGCCGGTGCGGTCGTCAATCAGGTACTCAATGCCGCCCACGTCGATTTTGGCGGCGGCCACGATGCGCTCCACGGCTTCGATAACCTCCGCGGGGGGCGTAAAGGCTTCCACCTGAATGCCTTTCTTGGGCGCTTCGGTCAGGCAGAACTCGGCCGACTGCTCCTCGGGAATCTGGCAGATTTCGGCCGGGCAGAGGTTGAAGCTTTCCCCGGTCGTAAACACCTTCATGGCGTAGAGAAACTTCCCATCGAGGGTTTCTACCCGGTGAATGTTGCCGCCGCGGGGCGTCACATACTCCTGCACCAGGGCCGTTTGGTCGATGCCCAGGTCAATCTGACCCGCGGCCACGGCCGATTCTACGCCCTCAATCGTGTCGAAGCGGATGATACCGGCCCCGCTGCCGCCGATGTTGACTTTGACCACAATCGGGAACTGCAGCTGCTGGGCAGCGTCGGCAATGCGGGAGGCGTGGTTGACCACGAAGGATTTGGGATATTTCAAGCCCAGGGAAGCAAACAGGGAAAGCTGCCGGGCCTTGTTGGTTTCGATGGCCGTTGCGGCCGAGCCGTTGATGATGCGCGTGCCAATACGCTCCAAATGCGTAGCAAAACCAGCCGTGTGGAAGATACCCTGACCGTGGCCGCGCAGGTAGGCTGAGGAGCTCATTCGGTTCACTACCAGCGAGTAGCGGCTCTCGGTTTCGGAGGGGTCGAAGAGGTGGTGGGCAGCGTCAATCTTTTCGTAAGGCAGGCCCCGGCGGTCAAGCTCGGCAAACAGGGGCTTGAACCATTCGGGGTGCTCGTAATAAATGCCTATCGGCTTTTGGGGCTGGGCCATGAGTTGTATGAAAAAAGGAGTGTGACAAGAGAAAGGCCGCGGTTGGGCGGCAGAATCGGCAATGCCCGCAAGTGCAGAGCCTGCCCAGTAACTGATAGGCGTTAGAAACCCACAGCCAGAACCGACCGACGCGCGGCCACGCAGCAACGGGCTGTCAGGCGAAAAACCAACAAGGCAGGGGCAGCAATGGGCTAATAGCCAGAGCAGGGGGGCAGGACCGGAAGAGCAGGAGCTAGTCGGTCAGCGGGCAGGGGAGAAGGAAACTAGCAACAACAGCCAGCCCCAGCCAGAGGCCAACAACAGCCTGCGGCAGAGGCAGACTGGGGCTGGGCTACGAAAGCAGCGGAAAGGGCAGAAAAGTTGTTGGCAGTGTCCACGGCAACTTGTTTTTATATGGTCAGGACTTGGCACCGTTCCAGCTCATCACTGGGGGTTGCCGGCGTATCGTCGAGCCTGTCTCTCCACGCCTCTGTATAAAAACAATCCTTTGGTCAGAAAGAATTGACTCTGCAAAGGTAAGGCGACGCGCAGCACAGTTACAATACCCCGGCCGGGCCCCGTCTTCCCGCCTTCTTAACGCAGAGTAGCCTATAAACAGAAAAGCCCCGCAGAGGTTCCGCGGGGCTTTTCTGTGAATAAGAGTAAGGCGCTTTAGGGCAGCTCACGGGCTGGTTTGGACTTTATTTTGACTTTGCTCTTGCCGGATTTTGGTTGGCGGGATGTTGCCGAAAAAGCGTTGGGGCGGGCTCCCAGTACCTGTTCGGCGGCCACGCGCTGCAGGGAGGCGGCATCGGCCGGCGAAATGCCCAAGGCCGCAGCGGCTTGTTCGTTGGGCCCTAGCCGGCGCGGGTCGTAGCCGGTTATTTCGCCAAACAGCACGCAGGCATTCAGGTAGGCACCCCACCGGCTGGGGTGGTAATGGTCTTCGCCCCAGAGGTTGAGCTTGCCCGCTTCGGGCTGGTAGGAATTGCGCATGGCCACGCCGGCCTGCATAGCCCGCAACCAGGCGTCGCCGGCCGGAGCCACGCCCGCGAAACGGCCATTGGCCTGGGCCGCGCCGTAGTAGCCGCGGTGCAGATCCTGGGTCATCGAGTCGAGGGGCAGGCCGGAATAGGCTTTGCCAGGCAGGTAGGTTTGGTCGGCCCGAGCCCAGGTTTGGTAGAAATACAGCCGGGCGGCAGGATTGGCCTGGTGCACGGCCTGTTCGATGCGGGTCGAATAGTCGCGGAATGTGTCGGGGCGGCCGCTGCGGCGGGCGGGCAGCGGGTACATGCTGTGCTCCTGCAAAACCACCGTGTTCCAGCGCGGCTGCTGCAGCGTATGCCGGGCGCTGTCGTAGTGCAGCTTCAGGGATTCGCCGTTGATGCATTGAAAATGCACCTCGTAAGCTAGGCCGGCCTGGTCGGCAAACTTCTTGAAAATGGCCGGAATACCGCCCCAAGCCCCGGTTTTCTGTTTGCCAACCCGCTCGATGGTAATCGTTTCCGGGTTGTAATTAAACACCGGGTTGTAGCGGCCGTGCAGGAAGCTGTTGCCAACGAACAGGATAGTGTTGGGCGCAGGTTGAGTTTGCTGGGCCTGGCTACCGAGAGGCCCGAGCAAGCCCAGCAGCACAAACGCGTTGAAGGAGCTGAGCCGAAGCCAGGAGAAAAGCATAGAGGAAACGACGCGCGGGAAATCAGGCCGACAAGCCCAGCAAAAGTAACGGTTTGCGGCCGCCGTTGGCTACTGCCGGTTGTCGGTCCCCGGCCCCGCCGATTCCCGGGTCAGGTCCGACTCGGCCGGGACCAGCTGGCCCTGCAGTGCCAACCGGTGCCGTTCCTCATCGAACTCGCCCTCACTTTTGGCAATGACCAGCGTGGCCACGCCGTTGCCGATGACGTTGGTAATAGCCCGGGCCTCACTCATGAACCGGTCGACGCCCAGCAGCAACGCCACGCCTTCCACCGGTATAACCTTAGTAGCGGCCAGGGTAGAGGCCAACACAATAAAGCCTGAGCCCGTGACGCCGGCCGCGCCCTTGCTGGTCAGCATCAGAATGCCAATTAGAGTCAGCTCCTGGGTCAGGGAAAGCTCGATATCAAAGGCCTGGGCCAGGAATACGGTGGCAATGCTCAGGTAAATACTCGTGCCGTCGAGGTTAAAGGAATAACCCGTCGGGATGACCAAACCAGCCACCGAGCGGGAGCAGCCGTAGCGCTCCAGCTTGTCAATCATGCGCGGCAGGGCCGACTCCGACGAAGACGTACCCAGCACCAGCAGAATTTCCTCCTTGATAAAGCCCAGGTAGCGCCACAAGCTCAGGCCGTAGTAGCGCATAATCAGGTTTAGCACCCCGAAAATGAACAGGAACATCGTTAGGTACACTACCAGCATGAGCTTGCCCAGCGGCAGCAGCGTGCTGATGCCGTACTTGCCGATAGTAAAAGCCATGCCCCCGAACGCGCCCAGCGGAGCCAGTTTCATAACCAGTCCCAGCACGGCAAACATCACGTGCGACAACCGCTCAAAGGTGCCGATCAGGGGCTTACTGTAGGCGTCCGGAATCCGGCCCAGGGCCACGCCAAACAGCACGGCAAACAAGAGCACCTGTAGCACGTCGCCCTCGGCAAAGGCTCCAACCACGCTGTGGGGCACCACGTGGGTGAAGAATTCCACCCAGTTCATTTCGCCGGCCTGGGCGGTATATTTCGAGGCTTCGGCAGCCTGGGCTGCCGTTTGGGTCGCTACGCCGGCCCGTGCGTCGATGCCCGCGCCGGGATGGGTCAGGTTGGCTGCCGTTAGCCCAATGACCAAGGCCAGGGTCGTGACTATTTCAAAGTAAAGCAACGCCTTGCCACCCACGCGGCCCACCTTTTTCATGTCGCCCATGCCCCCAATGCCCAGCACCACCGTCAGGAAGATGATGGGCGCGATGAGCATTTTTATCAGGTTGATAAATGTGTCGCCGATGGGCTTGAGGGCAGCGCCGAAGCTGGGAAACAGGGCTCCTACTGCCACGCCCAGCGCTATGGCAGTCAAGACCTGTACCGTGAGATTGGACGAGAGTTTTTTCATGAAGTCGGGGGCGGATGGGAAAGAAGCGGGAGGGTTCCTACTCCAAATCCATCGGGCGGGTTAGTGCCGCAGTAGCTGGGCGTGAAGATACCCGGAATCAGGCGGGGCAGAACCAGGTGTCGGCAACGCGGCAAAAAGGCTGCGGAAACTAGGTGACATAACAGAAGCTGGCTATTGTAAAAATTACAATAATTGGCTATATTATCCTGGTTCGTCAGTCAGGCCTTGCTGGCACTGGCTGAGCCGGCCCGGCGGCCGTTCTGCGGTTGGTCTTACCCTCAAGCATTGCTCACTACAGCCCGATTCCCATGAAAAACATCCTGGTTCCCACCGATTTTTCGCCCGCGGCTCACCATGCTTTTGACGTGGCCGTGCGCCTGGCCCAGCGCACCGGCGGCGCCATCACGCTGCTACACGTAGAAGAGCACAACGACACGCCCCGCTTCAGCTCGTCCGGGGGGCGTATTGGCGGCAGCAGCCTCGAAGACGTGTTTATGCTCAAGTACCTGCAGAAAATCAAGCAGCAGATGCACGAGCTCATGGCCGAAGCCCGGCACCTGGCCCCGGAAGTGCCGGTGACGGATGTGCTGCGCACGTCGAGTTTGGTCAACTCGGTGCTGGAGGTTATTGCCGAGCGGCAGATTGACTTGGTGGTGATGGGTGCCCACGAGCACAGTGCCTGGCAGCATTTTTTTGCCGGTTCCAACACCGAGCGACTGGTCCGCACCGCACCCTGCCCGGTACTCACCGTGAAGCACCCCGAAATGCAGTTCAACGTGCGGCACATCGTATTTCCGTCCGACTTCTCGGCCGAGGCCGACCGCGCCGTTCCCGATTTGCAGCGCATTCAGGCCGTGTTTCCCGACGCCACCCTGCACCTGCTGAAAGTCGTGCCCGACATCGACCAGTATGCCACGGCCATGGCCCGGATTCAGGACTTTGCCGAGCGCCACCACCTGCAACACTGTGAGCCCGAAGTTATTGACGCCGCCGATGCCAGCGTGGGTATTCCGCTGTTTGCCCGGCAGACCCACGCCGACCTGGTCGTAATGCCCACCCACGCCCGCACCGGCCTGAGCCATTTTCTGCACCACAACGTAGCCGAAAACGTGGCCCGGCACGCTCTTCCGCCGGTGCTTACGTTCCGGCTGTAGCGCCCGGGCCACCTCGACAAGGTCTTTTTCAGCCGCCGTTCCCTGTCGGAGCGGCGGTTTTTTAGGCTGCTACCAGCTTCGCAGTTGCCTATTTGGATGCGGGGCTAAACCTAAGGCGGCCTGAACGAGTTGAAACAGCCAGCCGGTTTTGGCCGGCGCTTTTCAACTCTTAAAAATCACCCCTAGCGAATGGCTACCACCCCCAAACACTGGTTTATTACCGGCGTCAGCACCGGTTTCGGAGCGGCCCTGGCCGAGCTGCTGCTCGAAAAAGGCGACAAAGTAGCCGCTACCTTCCGCCAGCAGGAGCAAGCCGACGAGTTCACCCAAAAAGCCGGCGAAAACGGCCGCGGCTTCGTGGTCGAAGTAACCGACGAAGCCCAGGTCAAGCGGGGCATTGCCGCCGCCATTGCCCACTTCGGTCACTTGGATGTCATTGTCAACAATGCAGGCTACGGCTCGTTGGGCAGCATCGAGGAAATCGACGCGGCTGAGGTGCAGCGGCAGTTCGACGTCAACGTATTCGGGCCTTTGCACGTGTTGCGGGCCGTATTGCCCCACCTGCGGGAACGGCGCAGTGGCCACGTGCTCAACATTACCAGCATCGGCGGCCTGAAAACCTTCCCCGGCGTGGGCGTTTACAACGCCAGCAAGTTTGCCCTCGAAGCCATTGGCGAAAGTCTGGCCCAGCAGGTGGCTCCGCTTGGCATCAAGGTTACCAACATCGAACCCAGCGGCTTCCGCACCGATTGGGCCGGCCGTTCGGCTAATGTCGTCACCACCGGTATCGAGGACTATCAGGCCACGGTGGGCGAAAACCTGAAGGGCATTCAGGGCTACAGCGGCCGGCAGCCCGGCGACCCGCAGCGTGCCGCCCAGATTATGTATGACCTGGTACGAGAGGAAAATCCGCCCCTGCACCTGCCCCTGGGCAAAGCTGCCGTCAAAGGGGCCCGGGACAAGTTTGCTAACCTCGTGAAAGAACTGGAAGCCGTGGCCAGCCTCGGCGACTCGGCCGACTTCCCGGAAGGCCAGTAGCCTGTTTAGGTTAGCCCTGTTTACACAAATGCCCTTGGACCATTGGTCGAAGGGCTTTTGTATTTGGGGGCAGCTTAACAAATCCGTTACGGTGCGCAGGAATATGCCTTGAGCTGGGCAGTAGGAGAAGGGTAGTATATTAAGGTTTGTTTATGCTTGTGTTATCATTTACAGGTTAGTAAATTGTTATGCATACATCACTAAATCATGATTCTACCTTCGCGGCGAAATTCGGAAGGAGTGCTTCCGATAAACAAAAAAGCCCTTTGTATGAATCTGAAACCCTATTTACTGCTGCTGTTAGGCTTTGTGCTTTTCACTAACGGCCAGTTTGCCGCCGCCCAGGGCGTGACTACCGCCGCCATGAAGGGCGTAGTGCTCGACGCCAAAGGGGAGCCCCTGCCCGGCGCCACCGTCGTTGCCGTCCATGTGCCCACCGGTACGCCCTACGGCACGGCTACCCGCTCCAACGGTCAGTTTGACCTGCTCAACCTGCGCGTGGGCGGCCCCTACGAACTCAAGGTTTCCTTCGTGGGCTACACGGCTTACAGCCAAAGCAACATCCAACTGGCTCTGGGCAAAACCTTCGAAGCCAACGTGACCCTGGCTGAGGAAGGCCGCACCCTGGACGAAGTGGTGGTAAAAGGCAACCGCGACGGGCTCATCAACAAGGACCGGACCGGGGCTTCGACCAACATCAACAACGGCGCCATCCGGACCCTGCCCACCATCAGCCGCTCCCAGGAGGACTTCACTCGCCTCACCCCGCAAAGCAGCGGCCTGAGCTTCGGGGGGCGCAACTCGCTTTACAACAACTTCTCCCTCGACGGCTCGATCTTCAACAACTCCTTCGGCCTAGACGCGCCCACGCCCGGCGGGCAAACCAACTCCCAGCCCGTCTCGCTCGACGCCATTGAGCAGCTCGAAGTAAGCCTGGCCCCCTACGACGTGCGCCAGGGCGGCTTTACCGGAGCCGGCGTGAATGCCGTAACCAAAAGCGGCACCAATGACTTTAAGGGCACGGTCTACACTTTTCTGCGCAACGAAAGCCTGATTGGCGAGAAAGTCGGCGACGTGACCGTGCGCAACCCCGACCTGAAGTTCAACCAGACTGGCTTTTCCCTGGGTGGCCCGATTATTAAGAACAAGCTGTTCTTCTTTACCAACGCTGAAATAACCCGGCGCGACGACCCGGGCCTCACGTTTCGGCCCGCCCAGAATGCGGCCGAAGCCACTGCCGCCCTCAACGGGCAGCTCGACGGGGTAAGCCGGGTGCTGGAAAGTGACCTGATTGCCATTCGTCAGCGCCTGCTAAGCGTGTACGGCTACGACCCAGGCACTTACCAGGATTTCAAATACCGTACTTCCAGTGACAAGCTGCTGCTTAAGCTCGACTGGAATATCAGCGCCAACAATACTTTCTCGGTGCGCTACAACTTCCTGCAGAGCTTCCGCGAGCAGGGTCCGCACCCCATTGCCATTGCGCCTTCCTCCCGGGTGCAGGGCGTGAACACGCTGCAATACTCCAACTCGGGCTACACTATTAACAACGGCCTGAACTCGGTGGTGGGCGAACTGAACTCCCGCTTCGGGGAAAAGTTTAGCAACAAGGCCCAGCTTAGCTTTTCGGCCTTCCGCGACGTGCGCGACCTGCCCGACGCTAAGCTGTTTCCGCAGATTGACATTACCAAAAACGGCACGACCTACGTGAGCGTGGGCACCGAGCAGTTTTCGGCCAATAACGAGCTGAAGCAGAACATTACCCAGTTTACCGACAACCTGAGCTACTTTGCCGGGGCCCACGTGCTGACGGCCGGCCTGACGTACGAGCGGTTCAGCTTCTTCAATGCCTTCAACCTGGCCCGCTACGGCTACCCCTTCTTCGGCGGCCTCGACATTGACCAGTTTTACAAGGTAACGGACCCGACCAATAAGGCTGATTTTGTGGATTTGAATGCCTTGGCTACCGCCGGGGGCCGTCGGCCCGTGAAGGGCGTCGACGTAAATGTGGCTCAGCTGGGACTCTACGCCCAGGACGAGTGGAACGTAACGCCCGACTTCAAGTTGACCCTGGGCGTGCGGGCTGATATGCCGATTTATGACACCAAGGTGCCGGCTAATACTCAAATCCTCAACGCCCCGCTGCGTGACTCCAACGGCCAGCCAGCTCAAGTCGACGTGACGCAGTTTCCGAAGGCCACGCCGCTGTTTTCGCCCCGCTTGGGCTTCAACTACGCCCTCAACCAGAACACCTACACGACCCAGCTGCGCGGCGGCTCAGGTATTTTCACCGGCCGTATTCCGTTCGTGTGGATCAGCAATCAGGCTTCCAACTCGCAGTTTGACGCCGGTGGCTACACCTTCCAGATCAACGGTACGGCCCGCGACTTCAAGTTTCCGCAGGTGTGGCGCTCCAACCTGGCCATCGACCAGCAACTGCCTGGCGGCATTGTGGCTACGCTGGAAGCCATTTATTCAAAGGACCGCAACGCCGCTATTCACCGCAACTACAACTTCGTAACGCCCACTGAGCGTCTGCAAGGCACCGACAACCGCCTGATTTACCCGGCATCTGGCCCGCGCATCACACCGACCTTCAAAGGTCCTGATGGACAGGACAGCTTCCTCGACGCGGGTGTGATTGTGCTCGAAAACACCAACAAGGGCTACCAGTACAGCCTGACCGGCCAGCTCAAGAAGGACTTCGCCAACGGCCTATACCTGACGGCAGCTTACACGTACTCCAAGGCCAAGGACGTTACCTCAAACCCCGGCGAAATTGCCGCCGATGCCTATCAGCGCAACCCCGTGGTGGGCAATGCCAACGACCCCCAGCTGGCCTACAGCGACTTTGGCCTGCAGCACCGCATCATTGGGGCCGCCGGGAAGCGCTTTGCCTATGCCGACGACAAGCTGGCCACGACTATCAGCTTCTTCTTCGAAGCGGCCCAGGGCAACCGGTTTTCCTACACCTACGCCGGCGACCTGAACCGCGACGGTATCGTGGGCAACGACCTGCTGTTTGTGCCCGCCTCCCAGAACCAGATCAACCTGGTCGACATCCGCGACGCTCAGAACAACGTGCTGGTAACGGCCGCCCAGCAGTGGAGCCAGCTCAACGCCTATATCGAGCAGGACGACTACCTGAGCTCCCGCCGCGGGCAGTACACGGAGCGCAACGGCGCCATCAGCCCCTGGTATACCCAGCTCGACTCCAAGCTGCTCCAGGACTTCTCCGTCAAAACCGGCGCTAAGAAGCATACGCTGCAGTTGAGCTTCGACGTGCAGAATCTGGGCAACCTGCTCAACGCTGACTGGGGTGTGCGCCGGGTATTTGCCAACAACCGCTTCATCGAAACGGCTTACCCCGCCGCTACGCCCGATGCCCCCACGTTCCAGTTCCGGGGCGGCAACCAGACCTTCATCAATAACACCGACCTGAACAGCCGCTGGCGGGCCCAGGTAGGCCTGCGCTACATCCTGGACTAGCGAAGCAACGCCCAACTAAAAAGCCCGGAGCAGAACGCTCCGGGCTTTTTTTGCTTAATGGCAGGGGGTATAGCAGGCTGGTAATAATGATTAAGCCACTTGTTGTAAGGTAGTAGGGCCAGGGGCCACTAAGTGGCGCACCGCCGGCTGGCCTGGGGAGGCGGGCAGGAGCCGGGGCACCTGTGGAGTCGGCTTACGGTACCCAAACGAGCCGGGCCGGTAGCCAAAGGAAACGCAGGCAGCCCGCGTCATACAAACAGAGGGGAGACGGGGCCATCCGGCGGCAGGGACGTGGGCCGCAGGGATGAGGCCACGAAGAGCAGGCAGCGGTTGAACAATGTTTTCATAGTCAGAGCAAGCGCGTGGATGAATTTCCGCTGCAAAGTTGCCGCTGGTATGTTACTTCAATATTCCGCCAAGGTCAAGAATGCGTTATTGGGGAAGTGTTGCGGGGCTAGTGCTTGCTGCTGCTCTACGAATCTACTTGGGAAAATGTCTGATATAAAGCATGCAGATTAGACTGTGCGTGGCCTTTATTCGGCAGGAAAAGCAGGATATAAGCTTTTTGCGGCTCTTATGGTAACCTGCTATAATGTCTAATTAAGGTGGAAGTTGGTTTCCGGGTCTCTGCTGGTTCTGCCTAGGTTTACTGCCACCAAAGACCACTATTCAATCCCAGGAACCATGAAACGCTTATTCCTTTGTTATGCTGCTGCCGCTAGTCTGTTGGGTAGTACTTCCTGTTCCGAGAAGGAGGAAGTTTTCCAGACCACTATCGTCGAGGGCCGAGTAATGAATCCCTATACCAATCAGCCAGTAGCCGGAGTGCCTGTCGTGGTACACCAGATTATCTCAGGCGGTTTTCTCAGCCCCGGTAACCACTCGATAGATTCCATTGCGGGTGCCCATAGTGATGAAACCGGGCACTATCAGCTTGTCTTCGGGGCTAAAGAAACACGTGACTACGAAGTTAAGCTGGATCGTCAGGATCAGGTGTATGATTTAGACCGTGGCTACGACGGCCACTTCGATGCGCAACCCGGACGTACTAACTCGCTGAACTTTAAAGTTACGCCCTATAAGAATATTAAGGTAACTGGTGTCGTCGACAAGGAGGGCCGGAACAGCGTGAATATTCAGGGTGCAATGATTGCTCGCACAAGGTATACAGTACTTAACGTGTTCACTGACACGGTTCGCACCAACCAGCGCATTGCCTTTACTCAAACGGTTAAAGTAGTTCCCAACCAGGAATACCAGTTCACCAAATCAACCTACAATCTGGTGAAGCTACCCTCGGGGACATATGAGTCACGAGCTGTCACGTTTACCAACGTACGGCTCTATGTTGGGTACAATGACACGACTGTGGCCCTCCTGAACTAACTGGTGCTGGCTATTTTGTCAGTAGGCCATTAGCGTGGGCAGCTATACAGGTGAAGCGTCTCAAAAGCAGCCAATCCGGTAGGTTGATTGCGGTACCAGTTTTCTGAATTATCTCCCGCTGCTGGGGCTAGGTTGGGCTGACGGTTCAGTTAGCGGTTAAGTTGTACAAGAAAACGCCACCTCTTTTTCCGGACGAGACCCCGCTTATCGGGCACGTTGCTGCTTCATCCAGGAGGTCAGCAGGGGCAGAGCAAAGACGGCCACGGTAAGCACTGTCAGGCTCGCATCGGCCGCCTCGCTGCTTAAAAAGCTGCTTAGTGGGTGGTGGGGGAAATAATGCTCGAACAAGGAGAGCAGCAGCTTGAACCCCAGAATACCGATGATAATAAAGGCGGCCGTTTCCAGGAACGGGTACTTGGACATGAGCAACACGAAGGCCTGGGCCACTAGCCGCATGGACAGAATGCCGATGAACACGCCCAGGCAGATCAGAATCAGGTTATCGGTGAAGGCAACGACGGCAAACACGTTGTCGATGCTGAAGGCCAGGTCCATGAGCTCAATCAGGGCTACGGTGGCCCAGAACTTGCCGAACAAACCCAGGGTGCGGCGAAAAAACCAGCTCTGCTGCTTGTCCTCCATGTGCTCTTGATTTACCGGGCCGCTTTTCGCCCGGAAATAATCGTAGGCCAGGTACAGCAGATAGAGGCCACCCAAGGGTTTGAGAAACCAGAACTCAATCAGGAAAGAGGCGAACAGGATGCAGAGGCCCCGAAACACGTAGGCGCCGATGATGCCGTAGCGCAGGGCTTTTTTGCGCTGCTCCTTGGGCAAGTCGCCGACCATGGTGGCCAGCACCGCCGCATTGTCTACCGAGAGCAGGCTTTCGATGATAACCAGGTTGCCCACGATGGCCAGGGAGCCCACCGGGTTTTCGAGGATTTGTTCGAGGTAAGTAGGCATACGAAAGAAAAAAGGGCTTACTGGGGCAGGAAGCGGGGGCGGCGCTCGGGCTGGTCGGCCGACCAGCCGAAGTCGTGGCGCAGGATGAAGGCCAGGTAGTTGGGACGGTCAGAGCCCCCGTTGAACTGGGTCATCCAGAGCAGCTCGCCGCCCAGGTGCTTGTTAAGCACATAGCCTACACCGCCCCACACCCGGTTGCTGTCGAAGGGGTTGGCTTCATTGCTGAGGCGAATTTCATCCTTGATGGTGACGTACCATTTCGGGCTTTCCAGGGCCCGGGGACCCAGTGGCAGGCGTAATGAGGCCAAGTAGCGGAAGCGCAGCCGGAAGTCGCCGGGCGTCCAGCGCTCCTCGATGCGGTAGCGGTGCAGCAGCCGGGCCCGGCCCAGCTTATTGTTGACGATGAGCTGCTGATAGAGCCGGTTTTCGCGGTTATCCAGCTTCTGGGTTTGCTCGGCGTCGGCGTAGGGCTGCAGCTGCAGATACATGTAGCCGGCCGCCACCGACATGGGCAGACTCTTGAGGTTATACTGCAGGTTAGCCAGGCCAAGGAGCAGACGCTTGTCGGTCAGGCCATTGTAAGCGCGGTACTGAGCGCCCAGGTTCACGTCGAAGCGCTGGTTCAGCGAGTACGTACCCGTGTATTGTAGCCAGCCATTGTACTTGCCCCGGTTTTGGGCCCGCGTGGGCCCGTAGGCCAGCATCAATAACAGAAGGAAGAACATAATCTTTTTCATAAGTAGATAAGAAGCCGCGGCCTGCCAGGCCGTGGGGTGGGAGGTGAGAGGGAGAAAGCAGGTCAGAAGGAAAGTTGCCTACACCGGCACCACGCCCAGAATCAGGCAGGTAATGAGCATCACCAGTACGGTGCCGCAGGCCCATTTCAGGGTGAAGCGCTGATGGTCGCCGAAGTCTACCCCGGCCAGGCCGGCCAGCAGGTAAGTAGAGGGCACCAGGGGGCTGAGCAAGTGCACCGACTGCCCCAGCAACGAGGCCCGGCCCATATCGACCACGCTCACACCAAACTGCGCGGCAGCCTTCGTGACCAGGGGCAGAATGCCAAAATAGTAGGCATCGTTGCTCATAAAGAAGGTAAAGGGGGCACTGGTAATACCCGTCAGGATGGGCAGGTGGGGCCCCAGCGAATCGGGAATCAGCGTCACGATGGTTAGCGACATGGCGTCTACCATCTTGGTGCCGGCCAGAATGCCGGTGAAAATGCCGGCGGCAAACACCATCCCGGCCACAATCATGGCGTTGCCGGCGTGTGCGTTCAGGCGGCCCCGCTGCTCGCCCAGTTGGGGGTAGTTAATGAGCATGCCCAGGGCGAAGGCCGTCATAAACAGCACTGGCAGCGGCACGATGTCCAGAAACAAGCCCACGAGCAGGGCCAGAGTAAGTAGTGCATTCACCCAGAGCAGCCTGGGCCGGCGCAGCGCCAGCTCTTCAGGGTGAGCTTCGGCTACCAGCGTTTCGGCCTCTTCGGTGATGACGGTGATGCCCAGGCGCTTTTGCTCGCGCTTGCCGAAGATGTAGGCCACAAACAGCACCCAGCCCGCCGCCACAATCATAGCCGGAATAAGCGGGGTGAACACCTGGGAGGAGTCCAGGTGCAGGGCCGACAGGACGCGGGCCGTGGGGCCACCCCAGGGCAGAATGTTCATCACGGCGCTCGACAAAAAGGCAGTGGCCGTGAGGATAAGCGGGTTCATTTTCAGCCGCCGGTAGAGAGGCAGCATGGCCGCCACCACAATGATGTAGGTAGTCGTGCCGTCGCCGTCGAGCGACACCGACAAAGCCAGCACGGCCGTGCCCAGGACCACCTTGAGCGGGTCGCCGCCCACCACTTTCACAATTCGGGCCACGATGGGGTCGAACAGGCCCGCGTCGGTCATGATGCCGAAGTACATGATGGCGAAAATCAGCATCACGCCGGTGGGCGCAATCTTCTTGACTCCGTCCAGCATCATGTCGCCGATTTCGGCCCGGAAGCCCCGATGAGGGCAAAGACAATGGGAATCAGAATCAGCGCCGTCATGGCAAACATGCGCTTGGACATGATCAGGTACATGAACGTACTAATCATCAAAAAACCGAGCAGAGAGAGCATAGCAACAGAAATAGAGGGTGGGCGGGAAGGTCGATTGGCAGGAGTAGGTCGAAACCTGGAGCGAGTATACCCGCCGATTTAGAATACATTTGGAAGCCGTTGCTTCTTTCTATTTGCCTGAGTGACCATTCACTTATCCCGCCCTCCGCTCTTCGGCCTACCCCGCGTATGAAACTATTAATCGTTGAAGATGAGCCCGAGCTGGCCGCCGGCATGAGCAGCTACCTGCGCGGGCAGCACTACGTGTGTGAGCTGGCCACAACCTTCGATCAGGCCCAGGAGATGATGCTGCTTTATGACTACGACTGTATTCTGCTGGATCTAACGCTGCCGGGCGGGGATGGGCTGGCGCTGCTGCGGGAGCTTAAGGCCCAGCGGCCGGAAGCCGGCGTCATCATTACCTCGGCCCGCAACGCCGTGGATGACCGGATTGCCGGCTTGCATCTGGGCGCTGATGACTATTTACCCAAGCCCTTCCATTTGCCCGAGCTTAGTGCCCGCGTGGCGGCCATTGTGCGCCGCCGCCGCTACAACGGCGCCAACTTGGTGAGCGTGGGCGAGCTGCAGGTGGATGTGGCCGCCCGCCTAGCCTCGCTGCGGGGCCAGGCGCTGAACCTGACCCGTACTGAGCTGAACCTGCTGTTGCTGCTGCTGGCCAACCAGGGCCGCGTCATCAGTAAAGGGGCCATTGCCGAGCACCTTTCCGGTAACGACGCCGAGCAGTTTGACACCTACGAAACGGTGTACGCGCACGTGAAAAACCTCAAGCGCAAGCTCACCGAGGCCGGGGCTCCCAACTACATCCGCATGGTGTACGGCCTGGGCTACCGCTTCGACCCCGATTTAGAATAGCCATTCAGTACTAGCCCGGCTGCATGAAACTCCTCACCCGCACCACCCTGATTTTTCTGCTGTATGCCAGCGTGGTGGCCGGGGCCGGCACGTTCGTGTACTACGGCCTGATTCACAAGCTTTACTACGCCTACGTCGACCGGACCCTGAGCCGACGCAAGCTGCGGGTCGAAAAAGCCCTGCGCCTGTATCTGCACAGTCCGGCCGACCTAGCATACTGGCATCAGCTGGATCATAACGTGGAGTTCGTGCCCCTGCCTGCGCCGCCCCCGCGCCGCCCCGACCAGCTCCGGGAGCGGCTGATGTACAACGAGCTAACGGGCAAAAGCCAGCCCTACCGCCAGCTTTCCTCAGCCGTGCTGTTTCAGGGCCGCCCCTACGAGCTGCAAATCCGGGTTTCCCTGTTCGATACCCAGCAACTGCTTTTGCGCATCGTGCTGGCGGGCGCAGGGCTGTTTGGGCTGCTGGTGCTCGGGTTGTTCGGGCTGCAGTTTGTGCTGAATCGACGGCTGTGGCAGCCCTTTTACGTGCTGCTCGAGCAACTACAGCGTTACAAGCTCAACCGCAACGAGCCCATCACGCTGCCGGCCACTTCCATCCGGGAGTTTCAGCAGTTGCAGGAGGCCGTGCAGCTGCTGCTGCGCCAAAACCAGCACGTGTACCGGCAGCAAAAGGAATTCACGGAAAATGCGGCCCACGAAATTCAAACTCCGCTAGCCGTGTTGCGCACCCAGCTTGATTTGCTGGTTCAGGCGCCGGGCTTGACGGAAGAGCAAGCCGGCTACATCGAAGGCATTATGGGCGTGACGCAGAGGCTCACCCACCTCACCAAAAGCCTGCTACTACTGGCCCAGCTTGACAATCAGCTGTTTTTCCCCGCGGAAACCGTGGACGTAGCGACCATCCTGCGCACGCAACTTTCCCACCTACAGCATTTGGTGGCAACGCGGCGCCTTACGCTAGAAACCGACATTGCGGCCTCCGTACCGATGCAGATTCACCGTGGACTTCTGGAAGTACTGGTCAGTAATCTGCTGGTCAATGCCATTCGGCACAATATCGCGCAAGGACACCTTCTCGTGCGCTTAACACCAGAGGCCCTGACGGTAGAAAACACCGGCCAGGAACAGTCGTTGCAGGAAGCTGGCCTGTTCAGTCGCTTTCACAAAGCTTCCGACGGCTCGGCGGAGGGTGTCGGGCTAGGCTTGACCCTGGTGCTGCAAATTTGCACGAATTGCGGGTTGCCGTTACGCTACAGCTACGTGGCCCCAGGACGTCATCGACAACAGGTGTTGCTCCATTAAGTACCGATTTTTCGGTCCCAGTTGGCTGGAAAAGCCCAGCGTGTTATCGAATAATTTGGGGCACTAGGCAAAGCTCAGCGGCTTAAAAACCATAACCCGGCGAATCACGGCAAGCGTACTTGAAAAGGGCCGTCTTTTCGCGCTACGGTACTTTCGCTGAAAAACTCGTGTCAAACGTGCAAATGCAAAAAGCCTGAAAACGGACCCCTCTAGCATGCTAGAAAGGCCGTTTTCAGGCTAGTAGGTAGGATTCCCTACCTCAAAGTACCCAGAGCCGGGGTCGAACCGGCACATCTTTCGATATCGGTGTTTGAGACCGACGCGTCTACCGATTCCGCCATCTGGGCTTATCTCGTTCCCACGACTCAGGAACGGGTTGCAAACTTAGTGAGACTTTCGTGAATACGCAACAAATACCGCTTTTTCAGATAATAGGTGCGGATTTGCTGCAGCGCCTGAGGCTTCACATCGGACGGTAGGCCCTCATAGCCAGCCAGAACCGGCGCAATGCCCGCGTCCAGAGTTGCGGTCAGGGCCTGGGCTTCCTGCTCCACACGCTGCACGATGGCCGGGTCGGGCTCAAACTCCAGCTCCATCAGCTGCTCGTTCAGCTCCATTACTTCCATTAGAAAGTCGGCGGGCAATTCCTGCTTGCCTTCTTCCAACAGTCCGTGTCGGTTCAGAATGTAAGCCATGCGCTGGTCGGGGTTCGACAGGGTGCGGTAGGCGTTAGTGTTGAGTGTGGCTAGCTGCAAAATCTCCTGCTGCCGCGCGGGCGTGGCCGTGGCGTGGAAGTCGGGGTGGTATTCGCGGCTCAGCGCGTAGTATTTGCTTTTCAGCGCGGCAGCATCAGGCTGAAAGGTTTCGGGCAGGCCGTAGAATTCGAAGTAGTCGGGGCTCATCAGGTGGTGGACAGGGGAGAAGAAGTGGACTCCGGGCCCGCCGGGTATACGGAAAAGGCCAGGGGCGGGGCGGCAAACAATGCTTTGGTAGCCGGCCATACTTGTCCAAACAGCGCCGAGCGGCGGTAGTTATCCAGATCGGTGGCCGAGTCCCAGCGGCTGTGGGTGCAGTACACGTTGGGCACATCGGCATCTTGCCACAGTTCCAAGTGCCGGCAGCCGGGCGTATTCCGGATTTTATTTTCCGAATCCCGGAATATGGCCAGGAAATCGGCTACTTTTTCCGGTTGGAAGGTCATCCGCACGATACGGGTCAGCATAAGACAGCAAAAGCAATGGAGGAAAGGGACTTAAAAGCTGACAGAATGACTAGATATACTTAACATAATAAATAAACAAAATAATAAAGCTTGTTTAAAGCATGCTAGAGTCGTTTTTGACGGTTGAAGCTCTCTCCCTAGCCTTCCACTGGGAAGCGGATGTCTACCTGTGAATCGAAGTAAAGACCGAGCAGCTCAGCGGCGTTGCCTTGGTTGACGCCAATGCAGAGCCGGTCCTGGCTGTTGAAAATACACACCGCGTCGCCGGGGTCGGAGGCCTGGAAGTGAGCAGCAATGTCGCGCACGGTTTCGCGGGCGAAATGAATGGTGCAGGGCCGGCCTCGGCCAATAACTTCCAAAGCCGTGCGGCTGATGTTGGTAATCAGGTTGCCGTAGTGGTCGACGTGAATGACGTGGCCCGTGATGCGGTTGTCCTGCAGGCGTAGCTGCCGGTTCAGCAGCTGGTACGAGTCGGTAGCAGTCGGGCCCAGGTCGGAAATCAGCCCGCCCTTAGCCAGATGCACAGCAGCCGGGGCCAGGATGTCGCGGGTGGGAGAGGAGGTCGGCGCGGCCGGAATCTGGACCAGCTCGTCGGGCTTGCCGTCGGTGAGCAGCGTGAGCAGGCCGTTGTTGGCCGCCACGAAGTAGTGGTTCTCAAATAAAGCCGCCTGCCAGCTACCCCGGGCCCCGCCGTGGTCATTCACGCCCACCAGGTGCACCGAGCCCTTGGGAAAGTCCCGAAATACCGAATCGAGAACGTGTAAGGCGTGCGCGATGTTAAAGGGTTCGACAGCGTGGCTGATGTCCAGAACCGGTTGGGTGGGCGCCAGCTGCATAATCCGTGCTTTCACCGCGGCCACGTAATGGTCGCGGTATCCAAAGTCGGACAGAAACGTAATCAGCCCCATGCCGGAATTTCTCAGTTCTTCGTACTATTGTTTACCCTGCTCTAGGGGCGGCAAAAGTAGGCGATTTGGACGGAACCAGTGCCCCTTTCGCCATCAGCATTCTCTAACTCTCTCAGCTTAAAAGCAACTACAGTTTGGTCGAGAAAATCATCACGCTCGAAAACGTCTCTCTTGTCGACTTCCTCGGACCCGACAATCAGAACATCCGCCAGCTGGCCGCGGCCTTTCCCGGCAGCAAGATCATTTCGCGAGGCAACGAAATTAAGATTCAGGGGCAGACGCCCGTAATTGCCAGGATCAATGAAATCCTGTCGTCCCTAATCGAGCATTATCACCAATTCGGGCAAATCACCGATAGAACCGTCGCCCAGTACCTGGCCTCCGCCGATGACGAGCTGGAGGAGCGGCAGATTGCGATGACGTCGCCGGCCGATGTCATCGTGTTTGGGGCCAAAGGCGGCGTTATCAAGGCCAAAACGCCGAATCAGCAGCGCCTCGTGGACGCCGTCATGAAGAATGACCTCGTTTTTGCCCTCGGGCCAGCCGGTACCGGTAAAACCTATATTTCGGTGGCCCTGGCCGTGCGGGCGCTGAAAAACAAGGAGGTTAAGAAGATCATCATTTCCCGTCCCGTGGTGGAAGCCGGCGAAAGCCTGGGCTTTTTGCCCGGCGACATGAAGGAAAAGGTAGACCCCTATCTGCGCCCGATTTACGATGCTCTGGAAGACATGATTCCGGCCGAAAAGCTGAAATTCTATCAGGAAAACAAGATCATCGAAATTGCTCCGCTGGCTTACATGCGCGGCCGCACGCTCAACAACGCCTTCGTGCTGCTGGATGAGGCTCAGAACACGACGCCTTCTCAGCTGAAGATGTTTTTGACCCGCATGGGCCCGATGGCGAAAGTTATGGTCAACGGTGACCGGAGCCAGATTGACCTGCCTACCAAGCAGAAATCGGGCTTGATGCAGGCCCTGGACATTCTGAAGGATGTGCGCGGCATCGGCTTTGTGGAAATGAATGCCGACGACGTGGTGCGTCACCGTCTGGTAAAGGAAATCGTGGTAGCCTACGACCGGCACGACGTGCAGGAGCAGCGCGACCAGGCCAACCGCCCCGTGCGCGAGGCCCGGCCTTACCGCTCCTCCAACCCTAACCAGGCGCCCGACCCAGCCCGTCACCCCGATGCCCGGCCCGAGAATGACGGGATGAGCAACTTGCCCGTTAATCACGAGCAGCAGCTGTAAACGGGCCTCGGCCGTTGAGCTTACCCTGAAAAAGAACCACTGGCCCCGCTGGTGGTTCTTTTGTTTTGAAGCCGCCGGCTTTACTTTGTACTTCCATCTTCCTGAGCCTGCTGCAGGCCTTACTACCTCTATGATTACCGCTGAGCCCGTTTCTGACCTGCGCGACCTGGACGCCGCCTTTACCATCCGCGAAACCGTATTCGTGCACGAGCAGGGCGTGCCCGCCGACGCCGAGTACGACATCCACGACCGAACCGACGCCCGTCACTACCTAGCCCGTGCCGTCGACGGTACGCCTTGTGGGGCGGCCCGCTGGCGCACCACCGAGAACGGGGTGAAGCTGGAGCGGTTTGCCGTGCTGGAGCCATTCCGCAATCAAGCCGTGGGCAGCGTACTACTGAAGCGCGTGCTGGACGATGTGCGGGCGGCTCACCCCGAGGCTACGGTGTACTTGAATGCCCAATTGCGGGCCATACCGTTTTACGAGCGGCACGGCTTTACCAAAGTCGGGGACCAGTTCACCGAGTGCGACATTGAGCACTTCAAGATGATCTGGAATCAATAGGTGTAGCTTAGAAGAAAATCGGCGCACAGAAGCTGAGCAACTGCGGATTAGTTTGCCTATACTTGGTGCTTTAGAGCATTATTGTTAGGTATTTAGGCTATTTCGTTATGATTCAGTGGGCTCCGTATGCCTTCGTGCGCCTATTTCTGGCCCTGGCCGCTGGGGTGTTGGCTTACCTGTATTTCGGAGCCGAACTGCCGGAGTTGCGCGGGCTCCTGGTAAGTATTGTCCTGCTCTTTATTGGCCTGCAAACCTGGGCCAGCCGTCAGCCCAGTTCGGGGCCCACCGACGCGGCGGGGTTGCTGGCTATGTGCGCGTTGTTTGTAGCTGGCCTTACGCTCACCCAGCAAGCCACCGAAAAGCGTCAGCCAGAGCACCTGAGCCAGCTGAAAGGTTCTGTTGAGTTTTACCGCGCTGTCGTCGACGACTACACTGTGGTCCGACCCGCTACCTACGCCACCACCGTGCGAGTGTCGGCCGTGCGCATAGCCGGGCAGTGGCGGGCGGCACTGGGCGGCATTCGGGTTTCGGTGCCGCGCGACTCGGGCGTAACCGTGCCCCGCTACGGCGACGTCTGGCTCGTGCGCGGTGGCCCGGCCCCTGCCAAAGCCCCGCTCAACCCTGGTGAGTTCGACTACCGCCGCTACCTGGGTTACCACCAGGTGTACCACCAGCAATTCATTCACGCCGACCAGTACCAGTTGATTGCCTTTCAGCCGCCCTCGTATCTGAAGGCTGTCAGCATGCGGGCCGCGCGGGTGCTCGATGGAGTTTTTCGGCAATACGTGCGTGAAAAGCGGGAATATGCTCTGGCTTCGGCGCTGGTGCTGGGCATCAAGGACGACGTGGACCAGGATACCAAGCAGGCCTATGCCAGCACCGGCACGACCCACATTATGGCCGTATCGGGTTTGCAGGTAGGCTTGTTGTTCGGGGCCGTAACCTGGCTGCTGGGGCTGCTGCCCGGTCAGCGCGGGCCGCTGTTCCGGCTAATTACGGCAGGGCTGGGACTGGGCGTTATCTGGAGCTACGCTTTCCTGACGGGCTTGTCGGCTTCGGTGCTGCGGGCGGCCGTCATGTTCAGCTTCGTAATTCTGGCCCGGGCTTCGGGGCGGCAGAGCAATATGTACAATACGCTGGCTGTGGCTGCCTTCTGCCTGCTTTGCTACGACCCTTACCTGCTGGCCGACGTGGGTTTTCAGCTCTCCTTTCTGGCTGTGCTCAGCATCGTGTACTTGCAGTCCCGTATTGCTGCCTGGCTTGATTTCAAGGATAAAGCGGCGGCCCGCATCCGGCCCTGGCAGCCCCGGGCTGTGCAACAGTTCTGGCGGGTTGGTGGCTGGTTAGCCGACTGGATCTGGCAGGCCATGGCGCTGTCGTTGGCCGCGCAGGTAGCCACGTTTCCGCTGGGGTTGTTTTATTTCCACCAGTTTCCGCTCAGCTTTCTGGCCTCCAACCTGGTAGCCGTGCCCATTTCGTCCCTGGCGGTTTATGTTGGGTTGGCGCTGCTGGTGGTGAAAGGGGTGGTGGCCGTGAGCGGAATGTTGCTGCCCGCGACAGTGGTTTCGGCCCTCGACTGGCTGCCCCGGGGCATTGCTTGGTTGTTTGAGACAATGATTTGGCTGTTCAACGAGTACATTTTCTGGATTGGCCGCACCATGCCCGGCGCCCTGATTCAAAACGTGCACGTGACGCCGCTACAGGCCTGGCTGATTTTTGCCATGATTCTGGCGGGGCTCGTCTTCCTGGCCGTTAAGCGGCTGCCCTGGCTGGGAGTAGCCTGCGCCCTGATGGCCGGGTTTGCCGGCACCCGCGTATGGGCCGCCTGTGCGCTGACCTCTGACGAAGAGCTGATTATCTATAGTATTCCGCGCCGCTCGGTGTGCGGCTTCTGGCAGGGCGCTACCGCCCACATCATCACTATCGATTCGCTGCCGCTGTCGGAAACCGAGCGGACCTACCGCATTGTGCCGGGCATTATTCAGCGCGAAGCTCGCCGCGTGACTTATCATACCGGCTGGAATCAGGCCCCAATGCCCACAGCCCAGCCTGCGCCCCAGGTAACGGTAGCGGTGTGGCGCGGCCTGTCGCTAGCCTTCGTGAGTGGCCGGCTCGATGGGGCCCAACAGCCCACTCCGGTACAGGTAGTTGTGCTGCGCCGCAATGCCTGGGTGACTCCCGGCGAGTTAGCCCAAGTGTTTGGCTCGGGTGCCCGGGTTGTTTTCGATTCTTCCTGCAAATCCTGGTACGTTGCTCGTCAGGATTCGCTGCTGCAAGCGGCTGGCTTTCAAACGCATGACGTGACTAGTAAAGGGGCGTTCATCATCCGGCCGCGGCCTCTTGTCGGCTCAGTTGGAGTGCTGGCCGAAACCGAATAGGGCCCAACCTCGCTATATACTTTATTTAGAGCACCATTTTTGTTACGTTTGGTTCAGTCCCGACCTCACGCTGTTTTGGTTGTGCGCCGTTTTTTTCGGTAGCGTACAGCTCTGCTTTTCACCGCCTTGCAACGAACCTGTCATGGATAATTTGCCTACTCAAGAGCTAGAAGCGCTGCGCTACATTCGTTACGAAACCCGCGACGCCATTGGCTATATCACCCTCAACCGTCCCGAAAAGCGCAATGCCCTCAGCTACGACGTTGTGTCGGAGCTTAAGGAAGCGTTTGAATTTGCCGAGGAAGATGAATCGTGCAAAGTAATTGTGCTGCGGGCCGAGGGAGCCGCCTTCTGCGCCGGTGCCGATCTGGGCTACATTCAGGAGCTGCAGGGCTTTGGCTACACCGATAACCTGGCCGACTCTACCCACCTGATGCAGCTGTTTCACCAGATTTACACCCTCAAAAAGGTGGTAATCGGGGAGGTGCAGGGCCACGCCCTGGCCGGTGGCTGCGGCCTGGCTACCATCTGCGACTTTGCCTTTGCCGTGCCCGAGGCCAAGTTTGGCTACACAGAGGTGAAAATCGGTTTTCTGCCCGCCATCGTCAGCGTGTTTCTGGTGCGCAAGATAGGAGAGGCCCGTACCAAGCAGCTGCTGCTCACCGGCGACGTTATTTCGGCCCAGGCGGCGGCCGACTTTGGCCTAGTCAACTTCCTGGTGCCCAAGGAAGAGCTGGCCGATAAAGTGTATGCGTTTGCCCGCCGTCTGTGCGTCGAAAACTCCGGGCAGAGCATGGAGCTGACCAAGGAAATGCTGGCCCGCATCCCGGAAATGGCATTGGAAGATAGTCTGCGCTACGCGGCCCAGATGAATGCCGAAGCCCGCGGTTCCCTTGACTGCCGCCGCGGTATTGCGGCCTTTTTGAGCAAGGAGAAAATAAGCTGGGACAACTAACTCTTGCTCTTGGGTGGCGCGGCCTGGCAGGGGCAAAAGATTGTTTGCATTTACAACGATGTTCTGGCCCCTGGTCAGAACATTTTTGCCTTACCGCTGCTTTGTGCTTTTATACAAGCCCTGATTCTTCCACTGCTTAATTCTTTTCCATGACAACGTGGGCAGCCGTGGCCGTCACGACGGCTACTTTTCTGGGAATGGAGTTCGTCGCCTGGTTTATGCACAAATACGTGCTGCACGGCGCATTGTGGTTTTTGCACCGCTCCCACCATGTGCGGCACCCGCACCATTTTGAGCGCAACGACTTTTTCTTCCTGTTTTACGGGGCCCTGTCTATGGGCGGTATTATGTACGGCTCCGACGAGAAAAGCTGGCCATTCTGGGTCGGAATCGGTATTGCCGCCTATGGCACGGTGTACTTCTTCGTGCACGACGTGCTGATTCACGGCCGGCTCCGGTTCTGGCGTAAGTCGAGCAACAAATACCTGCGGGCGCTGAACATGGCGCATAAAATGCACCATAAAACCACCGGCCGCGATGGTTCAGAAGAGTTTGGCATGCTCTGGGTTTCGCCGAAGTATCTCGAACTGGCACGGCGTAAGCCCGCTCCAGCACGGTCGGGCAGAAACGTATCTACTTCATCAAATTCGTAGGGCTGGTCATTGTGGGACAATTTTCAATAAGTGACCTGGAAAACATTTCCGGCATCAAGGCGCACACCATCCGGATGTGGGAACAGCGTTACGGCATTCTGCAGCCGGTGCGCACCCAAACCAACATCCGTACCTACTGCGACGATGACCTGCGTCGCCTGCTAAATGTGGCCACGCTCTGTGGGCAGGGCCACCGGATTTCTAAAGTCGCCCAACTCAGTGAGCAGGAACTGGCTTCGGCCGTTATTGCCTGCTGCGAAAACCCGCACGACTACAGCCGTCAGGTAAATGCCCTGCTGGCCGCCACGCTGGAGATGAACGAGCCCCAGATTTGCAAGCTGTTGGTCGGTGCTACCCAGCAGCTTGGGTTTGAAGCAGCAGTGCTACGCGTGATGTACCCGTTTTTGCAGCGCATCGGCGTTTTGTGGCAAACCGGAAGTATCAATCCGGCTCAAGAGCACTTGGTGACTAATATTATTCGCCAGAAAATTGTGGCCGCCACCGACCAGCTGCCTCCGGTGCGCCCCAGTGAGACTCGGCGTTGGGTGCTGTTTCTGCCTGAGGGTGAATTACACGAGCTGGCTCTTTTATTTATGCACTACGCTTTGCGGGCTCGCACTCAGCACGTGCTGTACCTGGGCCAGAACCTGCCCGAATCGGAACTAACGGCCGTGTGCCAGACGTACCAGCCCCATACCATTTGCACCGTGCTGACGGCCGTGCCCGAGCGGGGCCAGGTACAGGGCTACATCAATCACCTAGCCGAACTATGCGTGGACTCTTCTCTGGTCCTGTATGGGCCACTGATGAGCTCCCAGAATCTGGACTTGCCCGCCAACGCCATTAACCCTCGACTGATGACCGACTTTCTGGCCCTCATAGATGAGCTTAAGACAAGAGCCGAAAAATAAAATTTTGGCTTTATAGCTGAACCGTAGCGCAACCTCAACAGGGTTGCGCACTTGTTTTCAGCCAGTTCAGCTTGGCTCTTTCACCGGGTGAATATTCCGGTTCATCTTCCGAAAAGGAAGGCAAGCCGAATTTATTCCCGAAACGTCGGCTGCGCAGTGGCTGGGTCGTACCTTGGTCGCCGAATTAATGTACCAACATTGAATTTACTCCCAGTTGAGAAAAATTCTTAACTAGGCTAGTCGACATTCAAATGTTCCCGTATATTTGTTTAACCTTTTGCCACGAAAAGCTAAACAGTATGACCTCTTTGGAATTCACCGATCAAGTACAGAAGATTTCCTACTCCCTGAAGCCCGTGGCCATGAACCTGACCCGCGACGCTGACGATGCCAAGGACCTAGTCCAGGAAACCCTGCTCAAAGCCATGCTGAACAAGGACAAGTTTAAGGCCGGCACCAACCTGAAGGCGTGGTTGTACACTATAATGCGTAACACCTTCATCAATAATTACAATAAGATTACCAAGCGCAATAGCAATATTGACAGCACCGAGTATTTCCAATATTTCAATACCGACGAAAACTATATCACCCACAACGGAGCCACTTCCGACTTTGTGGTAACGGACATCAACGAGGCCATTGCCAACCTCTCGGCCGACTACCGGACCCCGTTCATGATGTACTACATTGGCTACAAGTACCTGGAAATTGCGGAGAAGCTCCAAATTCCAATTGGGACGGTTAAAAACCGGATTCACATTGCCCGCAAGGAACTGAAAGACGCTCTGAAAGTTTACGCCCCCGGCGTGTAGGGAATAGGGAGAATACAACTCGCGTCCGGGCGTAATACGGGCCGCTAGGCACGGAGCAGTAGCTCTAGGTCAGCGGCCCGTAGTTTTTTATCAGGCCGTTGGCCTCCAGCCGGTAAAGCGGGCTGGTTGCTGGTTGAAGTTTGTGATATGCTTGCTAGTGTGTTGTTTTATAATAAGTTATTGTAGGATCGGGTTGGTTTATAAGTTGTTTCCCCGCCAACACGGCCCGTCTGAAAAACCTGGTACAGGAGGCTTACCAAAACAAAGTTGGGAGCGGGTTTGTAGCTTGCCACCACCTTCTATCTGCTCAGATTGACTACCGCTACTGCTCCCCCACACGTCCTGGTTATCGGGGCCGGCTTTGCTGGCCTGTCGGCGGCTACCTCCCTAGCCCAGCGCGGGTACCGCGTTACGGTGCTCGAAAAGAACGAGGGACCCGGCGGCCGGGCCCGGGTTTTTCAAGCCCAGGGCTTCACCTTCGACATGGGCCCGAGCTGGTATTGGATGCCCGACGTATTTGAGAAGTACTTCGCCCGCTTTGGCCGCAAAGTGTCCGATTATTACGAGCTGGAGCGCCTCGACCCGTCGTACCAAGTAGTATTCGGGCCGAATGATGCGGTAGACATTCCGGCGAAAATGGCCGAGCTACGTCAGCTGTTTGAGCACTATGAGCCCGGCAGCGCTGCTCGCCTGGATGAGTTTCTGAAGCAGGCCGCATACAAGTACGAAGTGGGCATCAACCGGCTGGTGTATGCCCCGAGCCGCTCGGTCTTTGAATTTGCCGACCCTAAGCTGCTCGTGGATATGGTGCGCATGGATGTGCTGCAGAGCATGCACAAGCACGTACGCCGCTTTTTCCGGAATCCGAAGCTGCTGCAGCTGGTCGAGTTTCCGATTCTGTTTCTGGGTGCTACTTCCGAAAATACCCCGGCCCTATACTCGCTCATGAATTACGCCGATCTGGCGTTGGGCACTTGGTACCCCAAGGGCGGCATGCACCAGATTGTGCGTGGCATGGTGCAACTGGCTCAAGAGCAGGGCGTGGTGCTCGAATACAACCAGGAAGTGCAGGAAATACAAGTGGAAAACGGCCGGGCCACCGGCGTGCAGACCGCCACTGGCTTCCTGGCCGCCGACATTGTGGTGGCGGGCGCCGACTACCACCACGCCGAGCAGCACTTGCTCCGGCCCGAATTCCGGCACTACGACGAAGCCTACTGGGACAAGCGCACCATGGCCCCGTCGTCGTTACTCTTCTATATCGGGCTGAACAAGCGCCTGCCCAAGCTGCGCCACCACAACCTGTTTTTCGACGAGGACTTTCAGCTCCATGCCCACGAAATCTACGAGCAGCCGCAGTGGCCCAGCAAGCCTTTGTTCTACGTTTCGGCCCCTTCGCAGACCGACCCCACGGTAGCCCCGGACGGCTGCGAAAACCTGTTCCTGCTCATTCCGGTGGCTCCCAACCTGCCCGACCCCGAACAAACCCGGGAGCATTATTACCATTTGATTATGGACCGGCTGGAGCGGCACGTAGGCGAGAATATCCGCGACGCGGTGGTGTATAAGCGTAGCTACGCCCACCAGGACTTTATAAGCGACTACCACAGCTACAAGGGCAATGCCTACGGTTTGGCCAACACCCTGCGCCAGACCGCCATTCTGAAGCCCACTCTCAAAAGCAAAAAGATTAGTAATCTGTATTTTACGGGGCAGTTGACCGTGCCCGGTCCCGGTGTGCCGCCCTCCCTTATTTCAGGGCAGGTAGTGGCCGGTGAAGTGGAGAAGGAGCAGGGGCTGGTCCGCCGATGAGCCGCCAGAGCGGCTGAGCCTGCGGGAAATACTGCCAGCGGTATTTCAAACCATCAGACAATGAGTTGGTTATCGAACCAGCTAAACTGCTTGGCCACTTGCCCACGTAATTGATAACCGGCCCTTCGAGTTAGTGCCTTTTCCTTTCAGACCCCAAATCCGCCCCCTGTGGACCACGTTGCCCTCTTCGACCAAACCAGTCTGGCCTGTAGCAAACTCATTACCAAGCGCTACAGTACGTCGTTTACGCTGGGAATTCGCACGCTCGACCCGCGGTTTCACCTACCGGTATACGCCGTGTATGGCTTTGTGCGCTGGGCCGATGAAATCGTGGATACGTTTCATGATTACGACAAAGCGGCCCTGTTTGCGGACTTCAAGCGGCAGACCGATGAGGCGCTGGCCATGGGCTTTAGCCTGAGCCCAGTGCTGCATGCCTTTCAACTGGTGGTGCGGCAGTACGGCATCGACCGGGAGTTTATTGATGCTTTTTTGAAGAGCATGGAAATGGACCTGGAAGACCGCAGCTACCACCAGTCGATGTACGAAGAGTACATCTATGGCTCGGCCGAAGTGGTGGGCCTGATGTGTCTGCGCATCTTTTGCGAGGGCGACCGGGCCTTGTTTGACAAGCTGCGCGAGCCGGCCCGGCGGCTGGGAGCGGCGTTTCAGAAGATCAACTTTCTGCGCGACATTCGCTCCGACTACGAAGATCGGGGCCGCGTCTACTTTCCCGGCGTGGTGTATGAGCGGTTTGATGATAAGGTGAAGCGCGAAATCGAGGCCGACATTCGGGCCGATTTTGATGCTGGTTACGCGGGTATCGTGCAGCTGCCCCGCTCGGCCCGTCTGGGTGTGTATCTGGCCTACGTGTATTACCTGAAGCTTTTTCATAAAATCCGCCAGCTACCAGCGGCACGAATCTTGGGGGAGCGGGTGCGCGTGCCCGATAACACGAAACTTTTACTGTTAATGGGTTCGTACTTTCGTTACCGCCTTCGGGCTATCTGACCACGAACCCCATTTCGCGTGAAACGTCTGCTGCTCTCTCTTTTCCCGCTTTTTATACTTCTTTCCGCTGTGTCCGAAACCTCGCCTTACCACCTGCCCACCCTGCGCCGCCACTATGAGCAAGCCGCTGCCGATAAAACGGCCGGCGAAAAGTTCTACAAGCTCATGGCCGACTACAACGACAAAGATGCCGTGGTGCTGGGCTACAAAGGCGCTGCCGAAGCCATCCGGGCCCGCGACGCGTCGATGTTCAACAAGCTGAGCTACGTGCAAGCGGCCAGCCGCACCTTCGACCAGGCTGTGGCCCTGGCGCCCCAGAACGCGGAGGTACGCTTCCTACGCTTCAGTGTGGAAAGCAACCTGCCTGGTTTTCTTAACCTAAGTCAGCACGTGGACGAAGACCGTCAACTGCTGGTGCAAACCCTGCTCAAACACCCCAAATCTGGCCTAGACGCGGAAGCTTTCCAGACCGTGCGCAACTTCCTGGTCAACCGGGGCCACGTGAGTGACGAGGAAGCGCAGCAACTGGCCCGCGTCGGTCAGTAAGCCTAGCAAAGTCGTCTGTAATGCAAAAGGGCCACTCCAAACAGGGTGGTCTTTTTATTTGTCACTGGTATTTTTGTTTAACTTTTTTGGGTAAAAAGTAAAACAAAAATGCTTTTTTCGGGTATATCAATCAGAAAACTAAATTACTCTGCGTTAGGTTGATGGAAAAAGCAACCGGGCAGTACGAGGCGTGATGTAGGGTGCTGGTCTGTAAGGGCTGCATCCGAAACCGTCGAACCGTTAGAACCGCATCGAACCTGCTTTTCGTATCTTCTGCCTCCGTGAAGCCCAGCCGTAACATTCCGTCCGCTTCCTTGGTTACCGAGCTATGCCGCACCACCTGAGCGTCCGTATTGACCCCAATTCCGGTTTCTGTTTCGGCGTAATCTATGCCATTCAGATGGCGGAGGATATTCTCGATGAGCAAGGCTACCTGTATTGCCTGGGCGACATTGTACACAACGACGAGGAAGTAGAGCGCCTCGAGCAGCGCGGCCTGCGCATCATCGACTACGACGTCTTTGCCGGCTTGCGCGACGAGAAAGTGCTGATCCGGGCCCACGGCGAGCCGCCGAGCACGTACCAAACGGCCCTGGAGAATGATCTGACGCTCATTGACGCCTCCTGCCCGGTGGTGCTCAAGCTGCAGAACCGCATCAAGACCAGCTACGACAAGCAGGAGAAAATCTTTATCTACGGCAAGCATGGCCACGCCGAAGTGCGGGGCCTGCTGGGCCAGACCAGCGGCAACGCCGTGGTGTTTGAAAGCCTGGATGAGTTGCTGAGCCACGAGCTGCCGTCCAACATCACGCTTTACAGCCAGACCACGAAAAGCACCGACAGCTTTTACCGTATTAAAGGGGAGCTAGAGCACCGCGGCTACGCCGTGAATCCCAACGACACGATTTGCCGCCAGGTAAGCAACCGCGACAAAGACCTGCGTAAATTTGCGGCTCAGTACGACCAGGTGGTGTTCGTTTCGGGTACCAAGAGCAGCAATGGCAAAGTCCTCTACCAGGTCTGCAAGGATACGAACCCAAACACGCACTTTATTTCCAAGGTTGATGAACTCTGTCCGGCCTGGTTTCAGCCCGGTCAGTCGGTGGGTATCTGCGGAGCTACGAGCACGCCGATGTGGCTGATGGAAGACGTGCGCGACGCGCTGCTGGCCATGTAAAGCCAAGTTGGGCGAACCAGCCGTAGCTTCCTGCCGTTTGCCCATCGTTACGTACCCGCCTTTCACGGGCTATTTCATCTTTATCCCCCAATATGCCCCAAACAGCGTCCCAGCCCCTGCCGCACTCCACGCGGGTACAGCCTGCCCCGCTGGGCTATACGGGCGTTGGTATTGCGTTAGGCATCATTGGAGGCTGGGTAGCGCTGCTTACGTTTCTGTTGGCCTTTTACCGCCCCGACTGGCGCACGCCCTGGCCCTATCTGCTGGTGCTGGTACAGATGCATTTGTACACGGGCCTCTTTATCACTGCCCACGATGCCATGCACGGCGTCGTAAGCGCCAACCAGCGGCTGAACACGGCCATTGGGGCAGTTTGCGCCTTTTTGTTTGCCTTCAACTGGTATCCGCGGCTGTTTCCCCGGCATCACCAGCATCACCGCCACGTGGGCACCGCTGCCGATCCTGACTTTCACAACGGCCGGCACCCGGGTTTTTTACCGTGGCTGCTGCGCTTTGCGCTGAACTACGTGACTTGGTGGCAGATAGCCTTGATGGGCCTGACCTACAACCTGCTGAAGCTGGCTTTCCCGATGCCCAACGTTATTGCGTTCTGGATGGTACCGGCGGTGCTGGCCACGGTGCAGCTCTTCTTTTTCGGAACCTACCTGCCGCACCGCGGTGAGCATGCTCCCGAGAACGTGCATAAGTCGCGCACCCAACTGCGGCATCACCTCTGGGCCTTCGTGAGCTGTTATTTCTTCGGGTATCATTATGAGCACCACGACCAGCCCTATCTGCCGTGGTGGCGGCTGTGGCGCACGAAGGAAGGCTGAGGGCATTTTAATTAACGGCTCAACAGGCTAAGATTAGCAGACAAAGAAATCAGGCAGAAGGTAAATTCTACCCCGGAATCTGGCTATATTCAGGCAGCCTAACCTACCGTTGGGGCACCTTAGCCATGCTGCGTTTGCCACACCCACGCGCGAAAGTCCGCAAAGCCTTCCGGCTTTTAGCTGTGGCCGCCTTGGTTCTAATGTCCGTCGGACCAGCCTGGGCCACTTGTCCACAGCCGGAAGCGTTGGCTGATGGGGGAAAGTCTGTAGCGGTCTTAACCACTACGCCACCCCGGATACGGCTGCACTATGGTATGGCTCTGTTGCGGGCTGCTACGAGCGTAGGCAAACAGGCTGTTAGCCACCGCCTGATTGGCTCGGCTCATCAGGAGTTGGGCTCGTTTAACCAAGCTGCCTACCATTTCCGGCGGGCGTTGCATCTCGATCAGCAGGCTCATGATCAGGCTGGCGCGGCGGCGGATGGCCTTTGTTTGGGCAATACTCTATGTAGTCAGGGCGACACCAGCCAAGCCCGCTTGGTGTATCAGGTAGCCTTGCGGGCGTTTACACGCCTGGGCTCGTCGCGGGGCGTGGCGCAGGTCGAGAGCCGGTTGGGCAGTTTGTTCGCCCAGCAGCGAAAGTGGGAGAAGGCTTTAGCCTCCCAATCGCGCGCCCTGCAAGGCTGGCTCCAACACCGGGATTCGGCTAGCGCAGCTGCAGCCTTACACGCTATTGGTAGCGTGTATTGCCAGCAGGGCGCCTACAGCCGGGCCTTATTCTACCTGCGCGGAGCCCGGCAAATGGCAGCCGCTACCGACAGTCTGCGGCACAGTGAAAGCCTGATGGGGATAGGGAAAGTATACTTAGCCGTGGGCAATTACGAAGCCGCGCTGGGAAGCTTCCGGCAGGCAGCCCGGCTGGCACCAACTGTTGCGGCGGCGGAAGCACCAGCCCAGCTCTACCACCTTATGGCCGCCGCCTATGACTCGATGGGGCAGTTTGAAGCTGCTGAGCAGGCGTTGCACAAGGCACTGGTGATGGCTCGCCACAGTAGCTCCCAGGCCTTGCTGGGCCAAGAATACCGGGCGCTGGCCGAGCTCTACCGCCGGACCGGGCGTTACCAGAAGTCGTTGGCGGCTCTCACGCGCGTTGCCAGCTTGCAAGACAGTGTATTTGCTCAGGAGCGCTCCGCCCAGGTTGCCGAGCTGCAAACGCGTTACGAAACCGAGAAAAAGGAGCGTGAAATTCAGTTGCTGATCAAGGACCGGCAGATTCAGGATGCCACACTGCGCCGGCAGACGCTGTTGCGCAACGCCCTGGCTGCCGGCGCCCTGCTGTTGCTCATTATCGTGGGCGTGCTTTACCGGGGACGGCAACAGCAGAGCCGCATAAATAAGCTGCTGGAGCGTAAGAACGCAGCCATCAGCTGGCAAAAAGAAGAGCTAGGCCGCCTCAACCGGACCAAGGATACCTTGTTTTCTATTATATCCCACGACCTGCGCAGCCCACTCAGCTCCTTGTATTCCTTGCTGACGCTGCTGAATATGGGTTCGTTGCCGCCCGAGCGGCTGGCTCTGCACTCGGCCCGGCTGACGCAGGGGCTCAACAGCACGTTGCAACTGCTGGATAACCTGCTGAATTGGTCGGCGGCCCAGATAAAGGACGACAAGATCCGGCCCGAGCGGCTGCGCCTCGACGTGCTGGCGGAAGAAACGCTGGCCTTGCTGCTAAGCGACGCTGAGCGTAAAAATATTCTGCTGCAAAACCACCTACCCATACCCACGCTGGTACGCGCTGACGTGAACATGGTCCGGCTGATTTTGCGCAACCTGCTCGGCAACGCCATCAAGTTTACGCCCGAAGGCGGCTCCGTAACACTCACCGCGGCGCTGCAGGGTGCCTCCTGGAGCGTAGCCGTGCACGATACCGGTATTGGCATTCCGGCCGCCGACTTTAGCCAGGTGTTGGGCAGCAACGCCCCTTTTACAACGCTGGGTACGGCCCAGGAAAAAGGCACTGGTCTGGGCCTGCAGTTATGCAAGGACTTTGTGGAGCGCAACGGCGGACAGCTCACCTTTACCAGTCGGGTAGGGCAGGGAACCACTTTTGCGTTTACGCTGCCCGTTGCGGCACCCGCGGCGCCGGAGCCGACGCCCGCATTGGCTACTGCGGCTGCTGCCGCCGGATAAGGGAGCGGTTGACAATCCGCTCAGTTACCCGCTCCCGATAGGTCTGCCCCAGGGGCAAGGCGTGGCCCCCCACGCGTACCTCCAGGTTGCTGACGGCCTCAATGCGGGCCGTATTGACCAAGTAGGACCGGTGGGTGCGTACAAACAGGCCTGGAGGTAGCTGTTCCTCAATGTTTTTGAGGTTGACCAGTGTGAGGTGGGTACGCCCGTCGGCCGTGTTGATTTTGGTGAAGTCCTTCAGCGCTTCAATGTAGAGTACTTCCCGGTAGTGCAGGCGTACAAACTGCGCGTCGGTGCGAATGAAGAACGAGCCCCAGCCCGAGAGAATATCCTGGTTACCGTCGTTTTCCACTAAGCTGGTGCGTAGTATTCCGGCAATCTTGTTTACGGCTTTCAAAAACCGGTCAAGGGAAATCGGCTTGAGTAAAAAGTCAATTACGTCCAGGTTGAAGCCCTCCATGGCGTATTGCGGGTAGGAAGTCATCAGCACTACCAGGGGCGGGTGTTGCAGGGAACGAACCAGATCCAGGCCGCTGAGGTGGGGCATGGTCACGTCCGAAAACAGCACCTGTACGTCGTGGTGCATGAGGTAACGGTGCGCATCTAGCGGGTCGGTAAAAGCCGCTTTCACGTCGAGCACATCGGTCATGGCTACGTAGGCTTGCAGCAAATCCAGCACTAGCGGATCATCGTCGAGCAGCAGACAGCTAATCTTCATATAGCACGGGTTTCAGACAGGGAGTTGGGTGAATATAGAAAGTATAAATTGATAAATCCAATTTATTATAAGAACAAAACAATAATGGGTCGAGCAATAGCCAGCTTTCATCTACTTTTTCAAGGGGTTGCTCTACTTTAAGTTCTTCGTTGTAATTGGTTTAGATACCTTTTAGTGAAATGGCTTCCGGGTTCTGCTCAATTCACGGGCGCTATTGCTCTTTCTTCTTATGCCTGCTCCCGCCAACACACCTCTCTGCCATGAAACGATTCACCAGTACTCCCAGCGCGGCCCTACCGCCCGTAATTCTGGGCGTTGAGCTGACCATCGCCAACCACCAGGGTCTGCGTAAGTCCATCCGGTCGGCCTTCGGGTTGAATACGCGGGCCATCAACCTGCGCATTGACCCCAGCATGGACCTCATCTATCTGTGCGAAACCACGCTGCCCAGCACCCTACCCTGCCTGGCCAGCCTGACGCGGCCCGGCGTAATAGCCGTGCTGCTCCGTTCGGTGCGGCTGGAGTGGCACCCGGATGCTAACCAGAATATTGGGCGCGGCACCCCCACGCTGGCCGCCCTGGAAAGCGGCAATTGCTTTCTGACCGCCAACGGCCGGAAGGTGGCCATTGCCTCCTTCACCACGCGGCACGTGCACCCCACCCGGATTGTGATGGAGTCTTTGGGCCAGCCTAACCTGCTGGAATATTTGCGGGCGGAGGCCTTTACCCTGGAAATTTCGGGAACCAACCGGCGGCGGCTAACCCGCCCGTTGGCCTTTAGCGCGGTGCTGGAATTTGACGTGCAGCTAGCCCCCGGTGCCCAGGCCTGAGCTTGTAAATTGCTCTTTTCCTGTCCTGAGGAAGCAGTCAGGAAGCAAAAAAGCCAGCCCCGAGAGGCTGGCTTTTCCTGGACAGGTCATACAGCTGCTTAGTGCGCTGCGTCCTGGTGCACGTTGTTGGTCTTTTTACAGCAGTCTGGGAGCCGGTCGTAGGCCCGGGTTTCGGCTACCTGGTCGTCGGCATCGTAGCCGGCGCGCTGCACGGCAGTGCGCAGGGTGGCCGGGGTGGTCTTATCAGGGCGGTACGAAACGGTCAAGACTTTGCTGGGCACATCGAGGGTAGCTTGCTGCACGCCTTTCTCGTAGGCCAGCGTTTTCTCCAGGCGGGCTTTGCACATGTCGCACACAGCCGACGTCTTGATTTGGAAGACCTCCGTGGCGGAACTTTTGGCTTTAGCCGAAGCGGTAGGCGCGGTTTGCGCAAAGGAGAACTGGGCGGTGAGCAGCAGCGCGGCGGCCAACCAGAAGGATTGGAGCATTTTCATACGAAGCAAAAAAGGAAGAAGGGTTGGGTCAAAGTCCAGCTTGACTGTTCCGGTAACAAAGAACTTGCCGGAAGAATTGCTTGAAGTTATTCAATTGTAAAGCGCAGGCCGGCGTACGTGAGTCGTCCGTAGGTAGGGCCCCAAATCATAGCCGCGTCGAAGTCGGGGCCGAAAGGAGCATTGGCGCCCGCAATGGCATCGGGCTGGCGGTAGTTGGTCAGATTCTCTACGCCCACGTACACTTCCAGCCGCTTAAAGGCCCGGGTCACCTGGGTGTTGAGCAGGGCATAGCGCGGCGCGTACCGAAGCTCCGGATTCATGACCATCGGGCCGTGCAGTAGGTCCATAGCGGTAGGCGCATGAGCCAAAGGCCGCTGCCCAAACCACTGGGCCGTCAGATCAGCCCGCCACTTGTCAAAGGCAGTGGCATAACCCACATTGGCAAACAGCCGGTGGCGGGGCGTAAGCGCCTTGGGCAACAGTTTATCGGCGTAGGTGGTGCGCACATCCAGGTACTTATAAGCCGCCTTGGCCTGCAGGCCTTTAACGGGCTCAACCTGTACTTCCGTCTGGAAGCTGCGCGAAAAAGACCGTCCGCCCGCCTGCAAGTTGGCAATGTACAGCACCGAGGGCAGCGAATACGCATCAGCTACCACCTGATTCTGGAATGTGGTGTGGTAGTAGTCGGTTACGAACGTGGCGGGCCGGCCAGCTACCTGGAAGTACTGCGTAAAGCTGCCTCCCACGTTCCAAGCCTTTTCTGGCCGCAGATCAGAGGCTATAATAAAACTGCGGGAGCTAACCAGCATCCCCGAGTTTTCGGCAATAGGATTAGCCGTGCGGAACCCCGTACCCGCGGCCAGGCGCAGCACGGTATTGGCCGTGGCGTCGTACTTCACATTCAAGCGCGGCGTGAGCATCCAGCCGTAGAGGTTGTGCCGGTCGAGGCGCAGGCCGCCCACCAGGGTCAGATTACGCGCATTCTGGTAGGTGTATTCGGCAAAGGCGCCCGGCACCTGCTCCAGGCGGTTACGCTGCTCGGTCGGGTAAGGCTCGACAGGGGGAGTACCCAGAAAAGAGAAGCCGTTCTGAAATGCCTCCTGGTATTTGTCGTGCAAATAACTCAGCCCCAGCCGGTACGTGTGGGCTGTGGTACCCAGCACGCTCTGAAACAGCAGCGTAGCCAGCCCCGTGCGCTGGGTGCCGTCGTAGGTCCGGACGCCGTAGCTGGAATCGAAGGTGTGGTTGGTACCGCTGAGCAGCAAGCCCAGGCTCTGGTACGGGCGGCCGGGCCAGGTGTACGACGTTTTGGAAAAGCTGGTGTAGCGGTTCGTCGTCAGTGTGGTGCCATAATAGTTGCCGGGGGTATCTTTACGAAACCCTAGCTGCCCACCTTCCCGGGTTTCGCGCAGGGCACCCAGGCCCAACTCGCTCACAATGCCGTTGCCCGATTTGTACTTCCACTTATTGAACACGTTGTACTGCATAGCCAGGGGCAAGTCCAGAAAGCCGTCCTTGTTCCGGTCGACGCGGCGGCCGAGGTGGTCGGAGTGTAGCAGCAGGGCCGTGCTCACCTGCTTGGATAGCGGCGTAGCCAAGTTCAGGTTGAGGTCAAATTTGCCCAGGTCGTTGCCGTAGGCATTGAACAAAAGCCGCTCGGCCTTGTCGGGCTCCTTCAGGCGGACGTTTACCTGGCCCGAAATACTCTCGTAGCCATTCACCACCGAGCCCATGCCCTTGATGATGTCGATGCCCTCAATCCAGGTGCCGGAGAGGTAGCTCAGGCGGTAGGGCGTAGCCAGGCCCCGTAGCGCCGGCAGGTTGTCGACGGTAAGCAGGGAATAGGCCCCGTCGAGCCCCAGCAGCTGAATCTGCTTGGCTCCCGACACGGCGTCGGTGGTCGATACTTCCACCGCGGCGTTGGTTTCGAAGCTTTCGGCCAGGTTGCAGCAGGCCGATTTGGTCAGGTCGTGGCTGGTAATGACCTGGGTGTTGGTCGGCGGGAGGGAAGAATAGGCCGGGGCCCGGTCCTGTACTGTCACCTCGCCTAGCTCCACGGAGCGGCGCAGGGCCACTCGCACGAAGCTTTGATCTGTGGCCTCCACAAGGAGGGTGTCGGCTTTGTAGCCGATAGAGTTGATAATCAAATGGCTGGCTGCGCCCCGAGCGGGTCGCACCAGTGTGAATTTGCCGGCGGCATCGGTGGTGGCGCTGGAGCCCGCGGCTTCCAGCCAGCGCACTACGGCCCCGGGCAGCGGCGACTGGGCCACGGCATCGGTAATCTGGCCCTGAACGGGCGCAATAGCAGCAGATTGGGCGAAGGCCCCCGCGCAACTCAGCACAAGGCCAAGCGTGGCGGTGAAGCGTCGCCCTGAAGTAGACGGCATAGTAGTCAGTAAGTTAGAACTCTTCTCGGAAAAAATCCGGGGTGTGGTCTCGCTCCCCGGAGCGCCGGAAGAAATTCTAAACCTGCCAGGTGCACACAAACCTCAGCAACGCACGGCCCGCCCGCAGGGGTGGCGACGAGTCGCTGGCGTGCCAGGGCGTCGGGGGAGCCAGCTGCGGGCTAGGGGGGAGGCTGGGGCTATAGCTACTGGGCAGCCAGCCGAGCACCGGCGTGGGCAGCAGTAGCTTGGTATGGCTTACTGGGGCCGCCTCCAGCTTGTGAAAGTGGGTGCCGAACTCGCAGCACGACTTTTTAAATTCCGCTCTGTTTTCCTGGTGGGCCGTGCCCTTCGCCCTAGATGGGCACTTGTGCTCAGGCGCACTGAATACAATAGCGGCCGAGCTGAGGCCGCTACTGCGGCAGGTGTGCGACTGTACCGCCAGCCCTACCGAAGTAAGGAGCACGAGCAGGGCCATAAAGCCGCTGAAGAGCCGGTGGCGCAGTGGGCGTTTCACGCCGGCAAAGATACAAACGAAAGGACAGAGGGGCGGCAGAATCTGCGGGGCCGCAGCGCTATTGGCGGTCGGCTTAGGAACGGTAAAAGAGTGATGCAAGCCAGAGGTAAAGCTGTAAAAGCCTAACTGCCATTTTGGCAAAACCACCTTTCTCACTCCTCTCGGATTTCCTCGTAGTGCCCGCTGAATTGATAAAAACAGGCTTATTTAGTTCAAAAACGCATTTTTACGTAGTGGTAGAAAATGGTAAATCGTGGTTGCCTTTTCCTAGGCATTGCGTACTTTTGCTATCATCCCGTTCCCACGCCTCGTCGGCAACCCCTGGCATCTATGAACCTTCTCTCTGGCGAATATGAGTGCAAGCTGGACCCGAAAGGGCGCTTGGTGCTGCCCGCCAAGGTGAAGGCCAATCTGCCCGAGGCTTCGGCTAACCAGCTCGTGCTGGTGCGCGGGTTTGAGCCCTGTCTGGTTTTGTACCCACGCCAGGCGTGGCGCGTGATTCACGACAAGGTGATGGCCCTGGATGAGTTTAACGAGGAGTACCGGCAGTTTCAGCGCAACTTCTTCCGCGGCATGACCGAGGTAGAGCTCGACAACATCGGGCGCTTTATGCTGCCCCGCACCATGCTGCGCTACTCCGGCATCGAGAAGGAAGCTATTATCGTGGGCCTGGGCAACCGTTGCGAAATCTGGGACCCCGAGAAATACGACGAGTTCCTGATCAAAGACCAGCAGAGCTTTTCCAAGCTGGCCCAGAAGTTTTTAGCCACCGACACACCGCCCGCCAGCGGCCCCCTTGCCGCATGAGCCCCGACTACGAGAACGATACCGCCTACCACCGCCCCGTGATGCTCACCGAGTGCCTCGAAGCCCTCGACCTGCGCCCCGATGGCCGCTACGTGGATGTGACCTTCGGCGGCGGCGGGCACACGGCCCGCATCCTGGAGCGTCTGACCACCGGCCATCTCTACAGCTTCGACCAGGACGCCGACGCCGAGCACGAAGCCCAGCAACTGGCCCGGCCCCAGTTTACCTTCATCCGAGCCAACTTCCGCGACCTGCACGCCGAGCTGGAGCAGCGCGACGCCCTGCCCGTAGATGGCCTGCTGGCCGACCTGGGCGTATCGTCGCACCAGTTTGATACGCCGGAGCGCGGCTTCAGCACCCGCTTCGACGGGCCCCTGGACATGCGCATGGACCCCGAGGCCGACCGCACGGCCGCCGACATTGTGAACGAGTATTCCGAGGCCGAACTGCACCGTATTTTCGGCATGTACGGCGAAGTGACCAATGCCCGGACCCTGGCCAAAACGCTCACCACAGCCCGGCGCGGGCAGGCCATTCAGACTATTGCCGCCCTGAAAAAGGCTATCCAGCCCTGCACGCCCCGGGGCAAGGAAAATAAGTACCTGGCCCAGGTATTTCAGGCCCTGCGCATCGAGGTGAACGACGAAATGGCGGCCCTGCAGGAAATGCTTCAGCAAACGGCCCAGGTGCTGCGCCCCGGCGGCCGCCTCGTCGTTATGTCGTACCACTCGTTGGAAGACCGGCTGGTGAAGAACTTCATGGCCAAGGGCAAGTTCTTCGGGGAAGCCGAAAAAAACTTGTTTGGCCACACCAATACCCCTTTCGAGGTGCTCACGCGCAAACCCGTGGAAGCCACCGCCGAAGAAATTGCCCTCAACAGCCGGGCCCGCTCGGCCAAGCTGCGCATTGCGGTGCGCCGCGACGAATGAGGCGGAGTTTGGCCGGATTTTCGTGCCGCGCCGCCCTCCCCGTGCCGTTGACTTTTTAAGCCGATACGCCAACCTCCTTTTCCTCTCCCGAGATTTTGGCTACCAATACCCTCAAACCCGTCGCTAATACGCCGCCCCGCGCCAACGTGCCCCGGGAGGTGACGCCCCCGCCGGTGCTGCCTGACCCTGTGCCGGCCCCCGAGCCGGAACCGGCCCCGAAGCCCAGAGCCAAGGCCCCCAAGCGTGAGAAGGCCGCGCCCCGCAGTACCTGGAGCGTCTTTACCCTGCTCGACCGGCTCACCAGCGTCGACAGTATCTTCCGGGAAGGGCTGCCGGTGCAGTACCTGCCGCACGTGCTGTTCGTGATGTTTCTGATTCTGATTTACATCGGCAACACCCACTGGGGCTACCGCATGAACCGCAGCATTCAGAAACTCAAGCTCGAAACCGAAGACCTGCGCGCCGATTACACAACCCTGAAGTCGGACTACATGGAGGCCAGCAAGCAAAGCGAAGTGGCCCGCAAAGTAGCTGCCTACGGCTTAGTGGAAAGCTCCTCGCCGCCGTTCCGCATCACCGTGCCCGCCGGCCGCCTCGACGAAGCCGAACTGGATGCCTTGCCCGTCATCACCGCCGACTCTCTGGCGGCCATGTCGGCGGCCGATTCGTTGGCGCTGGCCGATTCGCTCGGTACTGTTGGAGCCCGGCCGGCTGCGGCGCACGCCGTAACTAGCCATAGCTCAGGTAGCCACACGGCGAAGGCCAAAACGCGGTCTGCAGCAAAAAAAGCCACGGCCAAGAAACCGGCGGCTAAGACTACTACAAAAAAGAAAACCACCAACCCTTCCCGCCAGAGTCATGAAAGGAAGCGTTAAAAAATCCATTGTAACCCGGGTTCGGCTGGCGTTTTTGGGCGTCTGCCTGTTTTCGTGCGCCATCATCTGGAAGGTGTCGCGCATCCAGTTCAAGGAAGGTGACAAGTGGCGCGCCCTGGAGCAGGAGCGCCGCATCGTGTATCAGCCCGTATTTGCTACCCGCGGCAACATCTACTCCGACAACGAGAGCATCATGGCTACCTCGCTGCCCTTCTTCCGGGTAGCCTGGGACCCGAGCGTGGTCGACGACAAAACATTTGACAGCGGAGTTGATTCGCTGTCGTTGCTGCTGTCGCGCTTTTTCGGCGACCGAACCCCCAAAGAGTATTACCGCCGGCTGAAGAATGCTAAAAGCGGTAAGCTCCGCTACGTGCGACTCAACTCCCGGCAGATCAACTTCCAGGAGAAAAAGATGCTGGCCCAGTGGCCCATTTTCCGGGGGGGCAAAAACAAGGGCGGCGTTATTTTCGAGAAGGTCGACAAACGCTTCCGGCCCTTCGGAGGTCTGGCCCAGCGCACCATCGGCTTCCTGAACGAAGACAAAAACGGCGCGGGCCTGGAGTTTACCTACAACCGCCACCTGGCCGGCAAGGACGGGGAGGCCTTGTTTGAGCGCCTGCCCGGCGGCAACAAGCCCATCTACGACGGTACCGAAGTAAAGCCTCAGCCTGGCTACGACGTGAAAACTACCCTGGACATCAACCTCCAGGACGTGGCCGAAAACGCGTTGTATAAGTCGCTGGTGGACAACAGCGCCCAGTACGGCTGCGTGATTCTGATGGAAGTGCAGACCGGCGAAATCAAGGCCGTGGCCAACCTGGGCAAGGTGGCCGACGGCGTGTACCGCGAGGATTACAACTACGCCATTGCCGACCAGGGCCGCACCGAGCCGGGTTCGACCTTCAAGCTGGCTTCGATGATGGCCCTGCTGGAAGACAACCCCAGCCTTTCGCTCGACGACACGGTGAATACCGGCCGCACGGGCTCCATGCGCATTGCCGGGGCCGTCAAGACCGATACCCATGCCTACGGGCAGCTGTCGGTGAAGCAGGTCATTGAGAAATCTTCCAACATCGGGGTAGCCAAGCTCATCAACGACCATTTCTCGCCCAACCCCAGCAAGTACACGGACTACCTGAAAAAGTTTGGCCTGGGCCAGCCGCTGGGCTTCCAGATGGCCGGGGAGGCCCGGCCCTATATTAAGGATCCGCACGACCGTTCCTGGAGCCGGACTTCGCTCAGCACCATGTGCATTGGCTACGAGCTCAAGCTGGCGCCCCTGCAGACGCTGGCTTTCTACAACGCCATTGCCAACAACGGCGTGAAGGTGCAGCCCATGATTGTGCGCGAAATCAAGCAGGCCGACAAGGTGCTGGAGCGCTTCGAAACAAAGGTGCTGATTCCTAAGATCTGCTCAGATGAAACCCTGAGCAAGCTGCGCCAGATGCTGGAAGGCGTGGTGCTGGAAGGTACGGCCAGCGCTATTCGCACGCCCGACTACAGCATTGCCGGCAAAACCGGTACGGCCTGGAAATTCAAGAACGGCCAGTATACCAAGCAGTACTCGACCAGCTTCTGCGGCTATTTCCCCGCCGACAACCCCAAGTACAGCTGCATTGTGGTAGTCGATTCGCCGAAAGGAGCCAACTGGTCGGGAGCCCAGGTAGCGGCCCCAATTTTCCGGGAGGTGGCCGACAAGGCCATGGCCCGCGACATGGCCAGCCAGCGCCCCTTGCTGGCCCGGGCTCCTGCTAATAAATCGAAAGTGCCGTATGTGCGGGCCGGCTTGCAGGATGAGCTGACGCTGGTGTGCCAGAAGCTGGGCGTGAGCAACCATTCCCAGGCCTCCGGCGACGACTGGGTGCGGGCCAACCGGGCTGACTCGAACGTGAATGCCGTGGACTGGAAGCCGGTGGCCGTGCGCCCCGGCCGGGTGCCCGACGTAACCGGCCTGACGCTGCGCGACGCACTGTTTCTGCTCGAAAACCGGGGGCTGCGCGTCAAGGCGGTGGGTACTGGGCGGGTACGGCAGCAGTCGGTGGCGGCGGGCAGTGGCATCCGGCGCGGCACCGTCGTGACCCTGGCCCTGGAGCCGATTGGCTCTAAGTCGGCCGTGGCTCCCCAGGCCCTGCCGGCACCCGAGCCTACCCAGCTCACCGAAAACAAGCTGATTACCGCCGTCGACCAGGACGAAACAAAGCGTATCAAGGCCCTCAAGGCCAAGCGCCTGGCCCAGTACCGCCTGTCCCAGGAAGCTGCCCGACGCGCCGAAGCGGCCAAGCCCAAAGCCTAAGGCCGGTTTTACCTCTTTTACTCACCCGAAAAAGCGGTTTTCTTGCCGCCCTCCTCGTTTGAATACTGCCGATAACCTAGCTGTTCCTCTTTCCTCGCTGCTAACGGACCTCGTGGTGCGGGCCCAGGCGGGTCCCAACGACCCGCCGGTGCAAAGCCTCACCCTGGACTCCCGCCAGTCCAAGCCGGGCGCAGTGTTCTTCGCCCTGCGCGGTGCCCAAACCGACGGGCACCAGTTTATTGCCAAAGCTGTGGAGCTGGGCGCGTCCGTAGTGGTGTGCCAGGAAATGCCCGCCGAAACCGTTGCCACCACGACTTACGTGCAAGTGGCCGACAGCGCCGAGGCCATGGCTTACATGGCGGCGGCGTTTTACGGTCATCCTTCGCGCCAGCTCAGGCTAGTGGGCGTGACGGGCACTAATGGGAAAACCACCTGCGCTACGGTGCTCCACAAGCTGTTTCGGGAGCTAGGCTACCACGTAGGCCTGCTGAGCACGGTCCAAAACCAGATTGACGAGCAGGTTATTCCGGCCACTCACACCACCCCTGACGCCATTCGGCTCAACGAGCTGCTGGCGCAGATGGTGAAGGCTGGGTGCACGCACTGCTTTATGGAGGTTAGCTCCCACGCCGTGGTCCAGCACCGGGTGACCGGCTTGCAGTTTGCCGGCGGCGTGTTTACCAACCTCACCCACGACCACCTCGACTACCACGGCACCTTCGACAACTACCTCAAGGCCAAAAAGGGCTTCTTCGACAGCCTCGGCAAGAAAGCCTTTGCCCTGACCAACGCCGACGACAAGCGCGGGATGGTGATGCTGCAGAACACGGCCGCCCGCCGTGAAACATATTCGCTGCGCGGCCCAGCTACTTACCGCGCCCGACTGGTGGAAAATGCTGTGCATGGCCTCCACCTCGACGTCGACGGCCGCGACGTGCAGTTTCGCCTCATCGGGGTGTTCAACGCCTACAACATCCTGGCCGTGTACGGCGCGGCCGTGCTGCTGGGCGAGGAGCCGATGGAAGTGCTGACCGTGCTATCGGGCCTGACTTCGGCGCCGGGCCGCTTCGAGCCGATTCTGGCCGAGAAAACCCGCATTACTGGTATTGTGGACTACGCCCACACGCCCGACGCCCTGGAAAACGTACTCGACACCATTGCTGACATTCGCCAGCCCAGCCAGCAGGTCATTACGGTGGTGGGCTGCGGCGGCAACCGCGACGCGGCCAAGCGGCCCATCATGGCCAACCTGGCCTGCAAGGGCTCCAGCCGCGTGGTGCTGACCTCCGACAACCCGCGCTTCGAAGACCCCAACGACATCCTGCAGCAGATGCAGGCCGGCGTGCAGGTCGCCGATTTGGGCAAAGTTCTAACCATTGCCGACCGGCGCGAGGCCATCAAAACGGCCGTAGCGTTGGCCCAGCCCGGCGACATTGTGCTGGTAGCCGGCAAAGGCCACGAAAACTACCAGGAAATTAAGGGCGTCAAGAATGACTTCGACGACAAGAAGGTCTTGCAGGAAATGTTTGAGCTGCTGGGAAAGTGAAACTCAGCCTCGCAACATTAGAGCCTTTTAACAGCCGACTACTAGAAAATCTGCACAAACGCAACAGTTGCCCAACCCCAAAAAAGCCAAACCTTTGCAGCTTGGAATAACCCCAACTGAGACCCGCTGAACCCCGCGCCAATGCTTTATTACCTGTTTACCTTTCTCGACAAGCACTACAACCTGCCAGGCGCGGGCGTTTTCCAGTTTATTTCGTTTCGGGCGGCTATGGCCGTCATTACATCCCTCATTATTGCCCAGGTCTTCGGCGCCCGCCTTATCCGGGTGCTGCAGATGAAGCAGGTGGGCGAAAGTATCCGGGATTTGGGCCTGCAGGGGCAGATGGAGAAGAAGGGCACTCCCACCATGGGCGGCCTGATTATTCTGCTGGCCATTCTGGTGCCGGTGCTGCTGTTTGCCAAGCTCGATAATATCTACATCGTGCTTATGCTGCTGAGCACCGTGTGGCTGGGTCTCATCGGTTTTCTGGACGACTATATTAAGGTGTTCCAGAAAAATAAGGAGGGCTTGAGCGGGCGCTTCAAGGTGCTGGGCCAGATTGGGTTGGGTATTACCGTGGGCTGGGTGCTGTTTTTCAGCAAGGACGTGACCGTGCGTCAGTACCTGCTGCCCAATGGTCAGCTTTCGGCCGTGGACGCCAGCACCGTGTACCAGGACGTGAAGCTGATGATTACTACCATTCCGTTTGCCAAGAATAACGAGCTCAACTACGGCAACCTGTTTGCCTACGCCGGCCCGTTTTTCAACGGCCTCTACAGCTTCCTCTACATCCCGATTGTGATTCTGATTATCACGGCAGTATCCAACGGGGCTAACATCACCGACGGCCTCGACGGGCTGGCAGCCGGTACGTCGGCCATCATTGGCGTGACGCTGGCCATTTTCGCTTTCGTGAGCGGCAACTCTATTCTGGCTGACTACCTGGATATTATGTTCATTCCGAACTCCGGAGAGTTGGTAATCTTCTGTACCGCCTTCGTGGGGGCTTGCATCGGGTTTTTGTGGTACAACAGCTACCCGGCCCAGGTCTTCATGGGCGACACCGGCTCTTTGGCCATCGGTGGCATTATTGCCGTGCTAGCCCTGATTGTGCGCAAGGAGCTGCTGATTCCAGTGCTCTGCGGCGTGTTTTTGGTTGAAAACCTCTCGGTAATGCTGCAGGTGGGCTGGTTTAAGTACACCAAGCGCAAGTATGGCGAAGGCCGCCGGTTGCTGCGCATGTCGCCGCTGCACCACCACTACCAGAAGCTGGGCTACCACGAATCCAAAATTGTATCCCGCTTCTGGATCATCGGCATCATGCTGGCCATTTTTACCCTCGTTACGCTTAAGCTGCGCTAAATTTTAGAACTCAGAAGTCAGAGCTTAGAACGTAGACTTTTGATCCACTCATTTCTAAGCTCTAGGTTCTAAGGTCTACGTTCTCAAAAGCCATGTCTAAAAAAATCGTCATTCTCGGTGCGGCAGAAAGTGGAGTAGGGGCGGCGCTATTGGCGCAGGCCAAAGGCCACACCGTGTTTGTTTCCGACAAAAGCCCGATTCAGCCTATCTATAAGGAGAAGCTGACGGCCGCTGGTATTCCCTTCGAGGAAAGCACGCACACGCTGGAGGAGATTTTGACGGCCGACGAGGTGGTGAAAAGCCCCGGTATTCCGGAAAAGGCGCCCGTCATTCAGGCTCTGCGGGAAAAGAAGATTCCGGTGATTTCCGAAATAGAGCTGGCCGGGCGCTACACCAAGGCCCGCTGCATCTGCATCACTGGCACCAATGGCAAAACCACGACCACGCTGCTCACCTACCATTTGCTGAAGGAAGCGGGCCTGAAAGTAGGCTTGGCCGGCAACGTGGGCTACAGTCTGGCCGAACAGGTTATTGCCGACGAGCACGACTACTATGTCGTGGAGCTCAGCAGCTTCCAGCTCGACGACACTTATGACTTCCGCGCCTGGGTGGCGGTGCTGCTCAACATCACCCCCGACCACCTCGACCGGTACGACTACTCCCTGGAAAAGTACGCCCACGCCAAGCTGCGCATCACCCGCAACATGGACAGCAGCGGCTTTTTTATTTACAACGCCGACGACCCGGTTATTCAGCAGGAATTCGCCGCGGTGTTCAGCCAGACCAACCTGCTGCCCTTCAGTCTGCACCACCGCCCCGATTATCACCTGGCTGGCTACTATACTTCAGAAACCGAGCTTCGTACCAATCTGGCGCCGGGCCTGAATGAGCAGCCGGAACAGATCAGCACGGCCGGCTCCCCGCTGATTGGGCAGCACAACCGCCAAAATACCCTGGCCGCCGTGCTCTGTGCCCGGGTGGTGGGCCTGAGTGAGGAGCAGATTGAAAGCGCCCTGGCTACCTTCCGCAACGCCGACCACCGCCTGCAGCCTGTAGGCGAAATCAACGGGGCCCGGTTCATCAACGACTCCAAGGCCACCAACGTGGAAGCCGCCTGGTTTGCCCTCGACGGAATCCAGCAGCCCATCGTCTGGATTGCCGGCGGCACCGACAAAGGCAACGACTACAGCAGCCTGCTGCCCTTGGCCCAGGAAAAAGTAAAAGCCCTGATCTGCCTGGGCCTCGACAACGAAAAGCTCAAGGCCAGCTTCGGCTCCATCGTGCCCCACCTGGAAGAAACCCGGAGCATGACCGACGCCGTGCGCCGCGGCGCCGCCCTGGCCGCCCCCGGCGACGTGGTGCTGCTCTCGCCCTGCTGCGCCTCCTTCGACTTGTTCAAAAACTACGAGGACCGCGGCCGGCAATTCGCAGCGGCAGTCAGTGAGATGGTGAAATCGTGAAATGGTGAGTTTGTCGTTATGACCGCTCCCGCTTCGTTGCCCATCAGCTCACCAGTTCACCTTTTCACAATTTCACCATCATGGACCCGATCAAAACCTGGCTGCAGCGGAATCTGAAAGGTGACCCTATTCTGTGGGCCATTGTGATTCTGTTTTCGCTCATCAGTATTGCCGTAGTGTATTCTGCTACCGGCACGCTGGCGTACAAGAAGATGAGTGGCAACACCGAGTATTTCCTTTTCAAGCACACCAGCCTGATTTTCATCGGCCTGTTCTTCATGTGGCTGGCTCACCGCATCGACTACCGCTACTACTCGCGCCTGTCGCTCTACGCCCTGCTGATTTCGGTGCCCCTGCTGTTGTTCACCTTCTTCATGGGCGGCGACATCAACGGGGCTTCCCGCTGGATGACGATTCCGGTTATCAACCAGACGTTTCAGCCCTCCGACTTGGCCAAACTGGCCCTGATTTCTCACCTGGCCAGTATGCTTAGCCGCCGCCAGCAGCACCTCGATGACTTCAAATCGACGTTGCTGCCGGTAATGGTGTGGGTGGGAGCCATCTGTGGCCTGATCATTCTGAGTAACGCCTCAACGGCGCTGCTACTGTTTGCCACCTGCATGCTGCTGATGTTTATTGGGCGGGTTCCCCTCAAGCACATGGCTGTCATGGTGGGCATTTTCATCGTTCTGGGCGGTACCGGTCTGGTAGTCGGACAGCGCCTGGGTACGTTTGTGTCGCGCATCACGAATTTTACCGACAAGACCAAAAAGACGCCCTTCCAGCTGGAGCACAGTTACATTGCCATTGCCACCGGCGGTATTGCTGGCAAGGGCCCGGGCCAGAGTACGGAGCGCAACATCTTGCCCCACCCGTATTCCGACTTTATATACGCCGTTATTATCGAGGAATACGGGTTGGCCGGCGGGGCTTTCGTGCTATTCCTGTATCTAGCCTTCCTTTATCGAGGGCTCAAAACGGTGATGAACAGCTACGGAGCCTTCGGGGGGCTGCTCTCGGCGGGGCTGGCGTTTAGTCTGGTCTTGCAGGCCATGGTCAATATGGGCGTGGCCGTGGGACTGGGCCCAATTACCGGCTTGCCGCTGCCCCTGCTGAGCATGGGCGGCACCTCCCTGATTTTTACCGGTATCAGCATCGGCATTATTCTCAGCGTCAGCCGCGGGGAGCGGGAAGTTCGGCCCATGACCGGCGAGCCGGAAGACACGGTCCGCATCCCGAAGAAAACGGCTTACGCCTAGCGGTGAGTTGGTGAGATGGTGAACTAGTGCGTTGTCGTTCAATCGGCGCCACTTGAACCCCAAGCTCACCAGTTCACCATCTCACCAACTCACCACTTAGAAGTGCCCAAAACGACTTTATATAGCGCCTCTTCCCAGCCCCGGCCGTACCGCGTGATAATCAGCGGGGGTGGTACGGGTGGTCATATATTTCCGGCTGTGGCCATTGCCAACGAATTGCGTCGCCGTCAGCCCGACGCCGAAATTCTGTTTGTGGGCGCCAATGGCCGCATGGAAATGACGCGCGTGCCCGAGGCTGGCTATAAGATTGTGGGCCTGGATATTGCTGGCCTGCAGCGCCGCCTGACGCCCCAGAACCTGCTGTTCCCGGTGAAAGTATTCCGCTCGGTGCGCAAGGCGGGCAAGCTGCTCCAGGAGTTCAAGCCAGATGCCGTGGTAGGCGTGGGCGGCTACGCTTCGGCCCCGGTGCTGCTGGCGGCCACCTCGCGCAATATTCCGGCCCTGATTCAGGAGCAGAATTCCTACGCCGGCCTAGTCAATAAGCTGCTCAGCCGCCGTGTTAACCGGATTTGTGTGGCCTATGACGGCATGGAAAAGTTCTTTCCCGCCGATAAGCTCGTACTGACCGGTAACCCCGTGCGCACCGAAATTGCCAGCGGCAACCGCGCCGACGCCCTGGAGTTCTTCGGCCTTTCGCCCGAGAAAAAGACCTTACTGGTCATTGGCGGCAGCCTGGGCGCGCGCACCCTGAACGAAGCCACCGCCGCCGCCCTGACCCGCCTACAGGCCGCTGGGATTCAGCTGCTGTGGCAAACCGGCAAGCTCTACTACCCTAAAGCTGCCGCCGAAGCAGCCCCATTTGCCGCCGATAAGCTGCAGGCCTTAGAGTTTGTGCAGCGCATGGATCTGGCCTACGCCGCCGCCGACGTGGTTATCAGTCGGGCCGGCGCCTTATCGGTGTCGGAGTTGTGCCTGACCGGCAAGCCCAGCATTCTGGTGCCCTCGCCCAACGTGGCCGAAGACCACCAAACCAAGAATGCTCTGGCTCTGGTGGATAAAGATGCCGCCCTGCTCGTGTCGGACGCTGAAGCTCCCACGAAGCTTTACGACCAGGCTCTGGCTTTGCTCAATGACCCGGCCCGGCAGCAGCAGCTCAGCCAAAACGTAAGCCGCCTGGCTTATCCCCACGGTACCACGACCATCGTGGATGAACTCTTAGCCCTCATGGACCGCGCATGAATCCCGTAGCCGCATTTCCGAACGTCTATTTTCTGGGTATCGGCGGCATTGGCATGTCGGCCCTGGCCCGTTGGTTTCAGGCCAATGGCCACCGCGTAAGCGGCTACGACAAAACCGCCACGCCCCTGACCGAGGCCCTGGCCGCCGAAGGCATTCAGGTGCACTACGACGATGCCGTGGAGAGCATTCCGGCCGAAGTGCGCGAAAACCGCGCCCAGACGCTGGTGGTCCTCACGCCTGCCATTCCCAAAGACCACAAGGAATGGGCCTGGCTGCGGGAGCAGGGCTACGACATCCGTAAGCGTAGCCAGGTACTGGGCGTACTCACGGCCGGCCGCTACACCATTGCCGTGGCCGGCACCCACGGCAAAACCACGACCAGCAGCATGGTTGCTCATTTGTTGCACCACGCCGGCGTGCCCTGCGCGGCCTTTTTGGGCGGCATTTCCGTGAACCTGGGCTCCAACGTCCTGCTGCCCCCGTCTAGTGAGCTAACAACAGACAACCAACAACTGACAACGACTCCAGTGGTAGTCGAGGCCGACGAGTACGACCGGAGCTTCCTGACTTTGCATCCCGACATTGCCATTGTCACCAGCACCGATGCCGACCACCTCGACATCTATGGCAATAAGGAGGCGCTGGTTGAGTCGTTCCGGCAGTTTGTAGCCCAGATCAAGCCCGGCGGCACGCTTATTCTCAACCACACCGCCGACCAGAGCATTGCCCAGTCGGTAGCCAACGGCGTGCGGGTTATTCGCTACGGTCTCTCGGCCGAGCAAGGTCCCGAGCTCTACGCCGCCCAGATTACAGCTCAGGGTCACCAGTTCCGTTTCGACCTGCACAGCCCACTTGGCGACGTGCAAAATTTGGCGCTGGCCGTGCCCGGCTACCATAATGTGGAAAACATGCTGGCCGCCTGCTTGGTTGCTCAACTACAACACGTAGGGGAGGAGCAGTTGAAAAGTGCGGTTGCAGCGTATCGGGGCGTCAAACGCCGGTTTGAGTTTATCGTCACCAAAGGCGACAAGGTGTACGTGGACGACTACGCCCACCACCCGCGTGAAATAGATGCCTTCCTTCGCTCGTTACGGGCTTTGTACCCCGGTAAGCGCCTGCGCGTCGTGTTTCAGCCCCACCTCTTCACCCGCACCCGCGACTTTGCTCCCGGCTTTGCCCAGAGCCTGAGCCTGGCCGATGAAGTCGTGATGCTCGACATCTACCCGGCCCGGGAGCTGCCGCTGGAAGGCGTGACCTCCGAATTGATTTTGTCCCAAATAACGGCTTCGCACAAGTCGTTGCAAACCAAAGCGGAAGTCCTGGCTGCGGCCGAATCAGACGATACTTTCGACGTGTTAGCCACCGTCGGCGCTGGGGATATTGACCAGCTTGTACCACGGCTAAGGAATATTTTAGATATTCGCTGGAATGGAGCTGAAGCGTAAAGCCAACAACCTGATTTTTGCCACTGGGTGCCTCGTGCTGCTCTCGGGGCTGGCCGTGTTTGCCGGAGTCCGGCAGGCCAGCCGCCCCGTGGGCCAGGTCATCGTGACTATTGGCAACGAGTTCAACAACTACTTCATCAGTGAGCGGGAAGTAACGGCTTTATTAACCCGCAATGGCAACCAGCAGCTCGAGGGTGCCCACCCCGACGACCTTGACCTTAAAGCCCTGGAAGCCCGCCTCAAAGCGCACAGCTTCGTTAAGGAAGCTCAAGTATACCGCGACCTGGCCGGCAATTTGCACGCCGACGTGCGCCAAAACCGTCCGATTGCCCGCCTCGTACACGCCGATACCCGCCTGGATAGCTACCTCGATGCCGAGGGCAAGAAACTGCCGTTGTCGTCGTTATTCACTGCCCGCGTGGTGCCCATTTCCCGGCTGGGGGGCGGGCCGCTCCAAGCTGGCTTTTTCCAAGATTCCACCGGTCGTCAGTATCTGGCGTTTTTGCGCTATATTGATGAGCATCCGTTCTGGCGGGCCCAGGTAGCGGAGGTATTTATTGGCCCTAATGGCAAAGTTTCCTTCACCCAGCAAGTGGGGGACCAACGAATAGAATTTGGCTTTCCGGAGAATATTTCGGAAAAATTTGCGAAACTGATGGTATTTTACCGTCAAATTCCTCCGGTCTTGGGCTGGGACACGTACCACCGCGTCAACGTTGAGTTCAAAGATCAAATCATTTGTGAGTAACGAAATCTTGCGTAAACGCCCAAAAACGGCGTTTTTTGCAACTGAAATCATAGCACCAACCGCACCCCACTCGTCCTTCCTTCCTCATGCAAAACGATAAGATTGTAGTCGGCCTCGACATTGGCACCACCAAAATTTGCGCTCTGGTAGGGCGGAAAAACGAGTTTGGGAAGCTCGAAATCCTGGGCATGGGCAAAGCCGTGTCGGAAGGAGTGGTGCGCGGTATCGTGTCGAACATCGACAAGACGGTGGATGCAATCCGGAAGGCAATTCGGCAAGCCGAAGAACAGTCCGGAATCAATATTGGCGTCGTGAACGTGGGCATCGCCGGCCAGCACATCAAGAGCCTGCAGCATAACGGTAGCATCACCCGCAATTCCGCCGAAACGGAGATTACCGTGGACGATGTAAATCGTCTTACCAACGATATGTACCGCCTGGTTACCCCGCCCGGCTCGGAAATCATCCACGTAATGCCCCAGGACTACAAGGTGGACTACGAGGAAGGTATCATGGACCCCGTGGGCATGTCGGGCGTGCGCCTGGAAGGCAACTTCCACATCATCACGGCCCAGAGCACGGCCATCAACAACATCAACAAGTGCGTCACCAAAGCTGGCCTGGAAATCGATAACCTGATTCTCGAGCCGCTGGCTTCGAGCATGTCGGTGCTGTCGGAAGAAGAAAAGGAAGCTGGTGTGGCCCTGATTGACATTGGAGGCGGCACCACCGACCTGGCTATCTTCAAGGACGGTATCATCCGCCACGCCGCTGTGCTGCCCTTTGGTGGCAACATCGTGACCAGCGACATCAAGCAGGGCTGCGCCGTCATGCAGAACCAGGCCGAGCAGCTGAAGGTGAAATTCGGCAAAGCCATTGCCGAAGAAGCATCCGACTACGAAATCGTGAGCATCCCCGGCCTGCGCGACCGGGCTCCTAAGGAAATTTCCCTCAAGAACCTGGCCCACATCATCGAGGCCCGGATGGAGGAAATCATCGAGCTGGTGTACGCCGAGATTCAGCGCACTGGCCACGGCGACAAGCTCGCGGCTGGCATCGTGCTGACCGGCGGCGGCTCTCAGCTCCAGAACCTGGTGCAGCTCACCGAGTACGTAACGGGCCTCGATACCCGCATTGGCTACCCCAATGAGCACCTGGGCAAAAGCAAAATTGAGGCGGTGAAGTCGCCGATGTACGCTACCACTGTAGGCCTAGTACTAGCCGGTTACCGCTCGATTGACGAGCGAGTGAGCCGTTCGTACGAGGAAGAGGAGCAGTACCGCCCAGCGCCCGAGGTTCGGGCCGCTGCGCCGGTTGCTCCCCAGCCGGCCCCCGCACCCCAGCCCGCCCCGCCGAAGAAAACTTCGGGCGCTGGCAAGTTCTTCCAGGACATCATCAGCCGTACGAAAGGCCTGCTGATTGATGACTTTGACGACAAGCAGTACTAAATCATTTAACATTTAACAATTATCAGTTGACACTTCCCCGGGCAGAAAAGCTTGTAGATGCAGAGTAGTTGAGTGATAAATGATAAATGGTAACTGTTAATTGAAGCAGACCACTCATGTATAAATTTGATATTCCAGCGCAATCCAACTCCATCATCAAGGTGATTGGTGTCGGTGGGGGCGGTTCCAATGCCGTGAACCACATGTTCAGCCAAGGCATTAAGGACGTGGAATTCGTGATTTGCAACACCGACAAGCAGGCCCTGCACAGCAGCACCGTGCCCAACAAGCTGCAAATCGGCGTGGACCTGACCGAGGGCCTTGGAGCCGGTGCTAACCCCGAGCGGGGCAAGCAGGCGGCCATCGAGAGCCGGGAGCAAATCCGGGAGCTGCTCAGCAACGGAACCAAGATGGTGTTCATCACGGCCGGTATGGGCGGTGGTACGGGCACGGGTGCCGCGCCCGTTATTGCCAAAGTGGCCAAGGAGCTAGGCATTCTGACCGTCGGAATAGTGACGGCGCCATTCCTGTTTGAGGGCAAGAAAAAGCGTCAGCAGGCCGAGCAGGGCATCAAGGAACTCAGCGACAACTGCGACACGGTTCTGGTTATTCTCAATGATAAGCTGCGCGAAATCTTCGGCAATCTGCCCATCCGCTCGGCCTTCGCCAAGGCGGATAATGTGCTGAGTACGGCCGCCAAGTCGATTGCCGAAATTATCACCGTCACGAGCGAGGTCAACGTGGACTTTGAAGACGTGAAAACGGTGATGAAGGACTCGGGTGCGGCCGTAATGGGCAGCAGCATCACTGAAGGCGAAAACCGCGCCCAGCGGGCCGCCGAGGAGGCCCTGGCTTCGCCGCTGCTCAACAACACCGACATCCATGGGGCGCAGAAAATCCTGCTCAGCATTATGTCGGGCGACCAGGCCGAGCTGGAAATGGACGAGCTGACCGAAATTACGGAGTACATCCAGGAAAAAGCTGGTCAGGACGCTGAGGTTATCTTCGGCCACGGCATCGACTCGACGCTGGGCCAGAGCATCCGTGTAACGGTTATTGCCACCGGCTTTGCCCGGGAGGCCCACAACATTACCACGGTGTACGCCATGGAGAAGCCGGAGCCGGCTTCCGCACCCGTACCCGACCCGCAGATCAACATCTTCGACCGGGACCGGCAGGAAGCTTCTACCGCCCCCATCGTGCCTTCGTTTAGCGCCCCGGCTCCCGTGGCCACCGCTACTCCGGAGCCGCCGAAGGTGACCTTCGACCTGGAAACGTCGCCCTACACAGGGTATGTGCCCCCAGTGGCAGCTCCTTCCACGCCAGCCCCCGAGCCCGTAGTTATTCACCAGCCCGCTCCGGTGCAGCAGCCGGCTCGTCCGTCGCTGGATGCCCGGGCTGAAGAGCGCCGTCGTCGCTTGGAAGGCCTGAGCAACGGCCTGACTAACGACGTCATCAAAGACCAGCTGGAGACTCCGGCTTATCTGCGGCGGCAGGTGAAGCTGGAGAATGTAGTGCCTTCAAACGAGCGTAATATCTCGCGCTTTAACTTGTCGGACGACAACGAATTGCTCGGCGACAACCGTTTTCTGCACGACAACGTGGATTAAACTGGCCGCCTTGCTGCCAACAAAAAAGCCACTCCGAGTCCCGGAGTGGCTTTTTTGTTGACTTAGGAGCTAGTAGCTCAGGAAATTAGCTATTTGACAGCGGCCGTGGAAGCGGAGTCCGGGCGGGAGGCGTTGATTGGGTCAGCAGACTCCCGGTCGGGCGACAGAGTACGACTGGCCGTGGAAGATGAAGCGGTGCATGCCGAGCACAAGGCCAGCAGCGCAATAAGCAATTTGCTTTTCATGAGGGTAAGGAGAGTGAATTGCCGGTTCTCGGCAACAGAGAAAGATACTGCACCACAGTACCTGGCCGCTAATACGGCTTGGCTGTCAGGAAGTTTGGGGAATCAGTTGCGGAGCAAAGATAGTGTGGTGCCATCTGGGTTCAACTACTTACCACTGCCGCTGTAACCGCTGGCCAGGAGCTAGGGCTTGAAAGGGTCGGAAAAGCGCTTATCCTGAATGAAGGTTGAATCGGTAAGAGTACGCAGAAAGGCAATGACCTGCTGTTTCTGGGTGGCATTCAGGCTAAGCTGGGTACCGTTGCGCTTGTTGGTGGCCGTAAGCAGGTTCAGGTCCAGGTTGGGGCTGTCTTTAGCCACATGGTCACTGTAATGGTCGAGCACCTGCTCCAGGGTCTGAAAACGGCCGTCGTGCATATAAGGCGCCGTCAGGGCAATGTTGCGCAGGGTAGGGGCCCGCATCTTGCCCCGGTCTGACTCCAGGCCGGTTACCATAAAGCGCCCGGCATCCTTGGGACTGGCGTCCAGGCCGTTGTTGAAGAAGGTGGTATTAGCTCCCAGGGTATAATCGGTAGAGGAAAACAGGCGGTTGCCCTCGTTGTGGCAGTGCATGCAGTCGGCACCGGCCACGGGAATAGTAGGGTCGGGATGATTGGAAAACAAAACCTTACCCTGAATTTCCTGGCTGCTGAGCTGGGCCTCGCCGCGCAGGTATTTGTCGTACTTGGAATTAGCTGAAATCAGCGTCCGCTCAAACTGAGCCAGAGCCTTCAGCACGTTTTCCTCCGTGATGGTGCGCGAGCCAAAGGCCTTGCGAAACAGGGGGGGATAAAGGTCTGTTTGTTGCAGCTTGCTAACGCCCGCGGCCAAGCTTTGGTGCAGCTCTACGGGGTTTTCGATGGGCTTTTGAGCCTGGGCTTCCAAGCTAACCGCGGCCCCATCCCAGTTCAGGGTGGGCTCCCAGAGAATATTGGCCAGCGACATTGCACCGCGGGTATTGGCCGCGCCATCGACGCCCCGAGCCAAGCCCAGGCCATCGGTAAAAGCCTTGCTCTGCTGGTGGCAGCTCCCGCACGACATGGTGTTGTTGCGCGAGAGTTTGGGCTCGTAAAACAGCATGCGGCCCAGGGCCACGCCTTCTTCGGTGAGCGGGTTACTGGCCGGAATCTTGACGTCCTGCGGAAACCCTTTGGGCAATACCAACTGATAAGGCGTCGTCACGACGGGGCTTTCCCCTTCGACCTCCGTTTCGGTTTCGGGCTTGCAAGCCGTTACCACAACCAGAAAAACGCCCGTAGCCAGCAGCCAGGAGCGTAAGCGAGTAGAAGTTAACACCCGAGGTAGAGTAGCGTTAGGGAAAAGTCCAAGATATTGATTTCTAGCGTAACCCAGCGCTTCCGGGAATGGTTTCGGGCCGGTAAATTCCCACTCGGCAGGCGTACCACTACCCGTGCCCTGGGGCTTTGCGTACCTTGGCTTCGTTTTCCTCACCTCGACGTTTGCCACATGCTTTTTCGGATGTTGTCCCGCCTGTGGGCTGAGTACCGCGCGCTTCTGTGGTTTAGCGGGCGTTGGCTGCTAATCAGTGCCATCGTTGGAGCTCTGGCAGGCACGGCCTCAGCGGGTTTCCTAGTGGCACTGGATTGGGTAACGGCTTGGCGGGAGGAGCACCCCTGGATCCTGGCCGGGCTGCCGCTGGGTGGGCTGCTGGTCGGGCTGCTGTATCACTATTGGGGCCGGTCGGTGGAAGCCGGCAACAACCTGCTGCTGGAGGAGATTCATGCGCCCCGGGCCGTTTTGCCCCTGCGCATGGTCCCGCTGGTGCTGGTCGGTACGCTGCTGACGCACTTGTTTGGCGGCTCGGCCGGGCGGGAAGGCACCGCCGTGCAGATGGGCGGCGCCTTGGCTGACCAACTCACGCGCTGGTTCCGCCTGCACCGCCGTGACCGGACTTTGCTGCTGATTGCGGGCATCAGCGCCGGGTTTGCTTCCGTGTTTGGTACGCCGCTGGCCGGAGCCGTTTTTGGACTGGAAGTGTTTCTGCTGGGCCGCCTGCGCTATGATGCCATCCTGCCCAGCTTTTTGGCGGCCGCCTGCGCCGACTGGGTTACGCGGGCTTGGGGAGTAGGGCATACAGCTTATCCGGTGCTGCTGGCTCCCCCTGGCTTTTCGTTGCTGAGCCTGGGCAGTGCCGCCGCCGCTGGCTTGGCTTTCGGACTAACGGCCCGCTTGTTTGCTGGTACTACGCACCGCATCAGCGCCTTTTTCAAGCACTGGCTGCCTTTTGCACCTTTGCGCCCTGTGCTGGGCGGCGTCGTGGTAGTGCTGCTGGTGTGGGGGCTGGGCGCCACGGATTATATCGGTTTGGGCGTGCCGGTCATCGTGCGGGCATTTGCTGAGCCGCTGCCGAGTTACGCCTTTGCCCTGAAAATCCTGCTGACAGCCCTGACGCTGGGGGCTGGCTTTAAGGGGGGCGAAGTCACGCCGCTGTTTTTTATTGGCGCAGCCCTAGGCAATGCGTTGGCGCCGCTGTTGCCGTTGCCCATGCCCTTGTTGGCGGGCATGGGCTTCGTGGCTGTGTTTGCCGGGGCGGCCAATACACCCCTGGCCTGCATCCTGATGGGCCTGGAGCTGTTTGGGCAGCAGGGAGGCCTGTACATTGCGCTAGCCTGCGTGGTGAGCTACCTGTTCTCCGGCCACCGCGGTATTTACGGTGCCCAGCAGGTAGGCCAGAGCAAGCATGGCTTATGGGCGCGGCATCAGGGCCGGCGGTTGCGCGACCTGCGTTAAGCGCCTGGCGTCCGGCCTTTCAGCAAATATTTGGTTTGCTTGAAGCTGTAACCTACCGCTATTACCATCCGACCGGCGCCGGCCGGATGGTCGGTGGTGACGGTATAAATGGGGAACTGGGCGCTGGTGTTCAGCGAAAAGTTCTTGTAGTAAATGTCGAGGCCGGGCCCCAGCAGCGCGTCGTTCATGGCGTGTTCGTAGGTGAGTTGCCCGTCCAGCATTTCGCCCTTGGTTTTCTCGTAGTAGAGCTGAGCCGAAGGATAGATTTGCCAGTTTGAGCCCAGGGCCACACGGTAAAACAGGTTGGCGAAGCTGGCGGTGCTGGGTGCCAGACTATTCTCAAACTGATTGCGGGTCGAGCGGCGGTAGCTGGAATTTAGGCTCAGGCCTACGTTGTGAAAGCTGCCGATGTAGTTTAGGTACAGGAAGCCGTCGGTGGTGCCGGTGCCGGGTTGGTTGAGCATGGAGTAGCGCTGCCCCCGCGGGTTGGTGCGCTGGTAGTCGCCGGTAGGCAGCTTGGCCCCGCCACCCACGATGAGTCGGCTTTGCACGCCCATCGTCTCAATGGCCCGAATCAGGTGGTAGCCGGCAAATACGGTGACGTCGCCCAGGCCCGCAGTGTTGAGCTGCCGCCCGTTGCTTTGGGACGTATTCATGACGTAGGGAACAAAGGCGTTCAGCTCCAGACGCTTGGCCAGAAAGTACTTGCCCCGTAGCTCCACTACCCGGTACGCTTCATAGTCGGTGGCGTCGCCCTGGTGGTTATGCTCGTAGCCCGTATCCTGGTTGGGGTGACTGGGCACAAAAGGCTGGACGCCCGCCGGAAAAAACTGGTGCGGCTGCCCCAGTTGCTGGTAGCCATTGAAGATTCGGTAGCGGTGCATCAGCGAAATGCCGCTTTGATTATCGTAGGGCGTAATACCCATAAAGCAGCCGCAGATGTCGCAGGCGCGGGCTGCCGGACTCAGTAGGCTCAAGAGAGCCAGAGTCAGATATAATTGTCTCATGATGATTTGACGATGAGGTTGTTGGTCGGCCGAGCGCGGTAACAAACGGCCGACTCGCTACGGTTTTTCCGACAGACGCTTGTCCGTCAGGAATTGCTCGTCGGTCAGCGTCTGCAGAAAAGCCAGCAGGTCGGTTTTTTCCTGGGCACTCAGAGGAATCCCAATGGTGCCGTCGGTTTGCAGCTGCGAATCGAGCGTGGGCGAAGGCTGCACGCCATGGTCATAATGGTCCAGTACCTGTTCCAGCGTCTGAAAGCGCCCGTCGTGCATGTAGGGTGCCGTGCGAAACACGTTGCGCAGGGAAGGCACTTTGAACTTGCCCCGGTCGGTGGCCAGCTGGGTGATGCGTGCCCGGCCCGAGTCGGCCGCAAATGTCCGGTCCAGCCCGTTGTTACGGTAGGAATTGTCAGTAAACAAGTCCGTGCTGTGGCAGGGCGTGCATTTCTGGGTCAGTACGGCTAGGCCCCGAAGCTCAACCGGCGTCAGCGTGCCGCCACTCTCGTGGCGCACGTAGTGGTCGTAGCGCGAGTTGGCCGACGTCAGGGACGCCGTAAATTGCGCCAGTGCCCGCAGCAGCTGGTAGGAGTCAATGGGTTTGGAGCCAAATACAACGGCGAAGCGCTGTGGGTACGAAGCATCCGCGTTGAGCTTACGAACCACGTTTTCCATCGTCTCGTCCATCTCGTGCGCATCGGTCAGGGGCGCCACAGGCATGGTTTCGAGGTGATTGGAGCCGCCGTCCCAGAGAAACGTGCGCTGCCAGCGCAGATTCTGCAGGGCCGGAGCATTGCGCGTACCCAGCAGCCCGTCGATGCCGTGGCTCAGGGTGTGGCCGGCGTGGGCAAAGGCCACAAACTGCTGGTGGCAGCTACCGCAGGAGATGGTACCGTCGCGGGAAAGGCGGGGGTCGTAAAACAGGGTCCGACCCAGCTCAAAACCGGCTTTAGTTGGTGGGTTTTGGTCTAAACCGTACACCGGAGCCGGAAAATTGGCGGGTAATACGCTGCCGGGTATCGTTTCGGGGGCCACCTCCACCTCGGACTGACAGCCCGCTACCAGCAGTGCTGCTAGCCCCACGGCCAGCAGCACCCTGGGAGTGCGTTGCGTCGTCATCTGTCGCCTTAGTTGGCGTGAATATGATCCACGCGGAACATACCGGCCGCGTAGTTATCCGCTATTTTGACCGCGGCAGCTCCCGGCATGTGGGCCGTGCTGAAGGTGGCAAACCGGACCTCGGTGGGGCCGGTCAGAATCTTCATCACATCCACTTTCAGATGCATTTCGGGCGCGTGGTCGGCCCGAATGAGGAGCTTAGAGCCGGTAGGGAAGGCTGGTGAAACGGTTCGAATGGCGTTGTTCACGCCCTCAAAGCCCCCAACATGGTATGTAAAGGCTCCCGAGCCAGCTTCCGGCGACCGGCCTTCCAGCTTCAGAAAAATGTAGCCCGTGTTCCAGCTCCAGAACATGTCGCTCGGGGCCAGGGCTCCCTGCTGGGCTCCGGCCGTGTTGCGGGCCGCGTCGACGCCGATGGTGAAGGTAATACCCGTGTAGTCACCGGCTGGGACGTTTTCCAGGGTCAGCACTTTCGACTCGGTGCGGGCGGCATCCACCAAGTAGTAGCTCTCGGGCTGAGCGTATTCGCTGCCGTCTTCCTTGCGCAACCGGATATTGGAAATGTAGTAGCGCAGCGTGCTCACCGAGAAATGGTCGCCGCTGGGAGTGGTATAATTCGGCGTAGTGGCGTTCATTACCAAGGTGCTGGAGCCCACTACGTGGTCCATCTCAAGGGCAAGTTTGCCTACCTGGGGTTCGGCGTCGGCGTCTTTTTTGCAGCCGCTGAAGGAAAAGGCCAGGAGGGAAAGGGCCAGGAAAAGCTGGGGAAATTTCATCTTCGAAAAAACAGGAGTAAAACCAAATAGGCAGCACGAAGCATTCCCGGATGGGAGCAATGGCAGCCAAGCCCGGCTACTAGCGAAGCAGCCGGCTACGTTGGAATTAAGCCCGGAATGACGGAGGATGAAAAATGCTGTGCGCGGGCGTAAAGCAGTACGGCGCGCTGGAACTGCGCCCAAATAGGGCAGGTGCCGCCGGTACAGCAGCCGGGGCAGATAAAAGAGCCCGCACGGGTAGCAAGGCGTCGTACTTCACTTTCGCAAAGCCGCCGGCGGGCGCCTTGCTTTCGGCCGATTCGGCTTTGCGCAGCTTTTTGGCCAGGTGGCACTTGCCGTTACACTGGAGCTTGGGCTTGTCCTTATTGACGCAGAACAGCTCGGTAATTCGCTCCTTGTGCAGCTGATAATCCATTACCACCAGCTCCCGACTGAAAGTCTGGAGCAAAATCAGGGTGGTAAGAAGATAAGCCAGCGTACGTGCCACAGGGAGGAGTTGGTACCACTAAGAATACCAAATATACACGGGCAGCTCGAAAAACAGTTCGGCCAGCCAGCGCAAATGTATTTAGGAAGCCACCAATTGCTCGGCCTGTTCTTTCAGGAGCTGCAGATACAGCGAATTGTCGAGCTCACCGTTGCTGAGCAAATACTTGTCGAGGCTGGGCAGACGAACCCGGGCCGGCAGTACCAGCGTGCCCAGATACATCAGGATATCGGTCAGGTGGCTTAAGGCCAGCAGGCCGCCCTGGGTACCGGCACTCAGGCCCACCAGCGCCGCCCGCTTACCCCGGATGCCGCCCGGATAGGGCAATCCGTCGATGAAAGATTTGAGCACGCCGGGAATTGAGCAGTTGTATTCAGGCACAATAAAGACCAGCTTATCGGCCGACTCCGCCTGTCGCACCAGCTTGTTGAACTGCTCGTGCTTGCCGGTATTCTCGTACAGAGCCGAGGTAATGAAGTCGCCGGGCAGGTCGGCCAAATCCAGGATCTGGTATTCAGCGCCCATATCCTCAAGCAGGGCCGCGTAGATGTTGGCGACGCGACGGGCGCGGGAGGCCGGCCGATTGGTACCGGCAATAATAGTAATCATGCGAAAGCAGGCGAGTAGAAAGGCGGAGCAAAACGGTAGCTGAACCGCTAAACTAGTGCAGTAAGCCAGAACCACCCCAGAATGTTACTTCGTGGAACCAATAAATTGGCTTGGGGGCAAAAAGAAAAGCGCGAAACGAGGATTCGTTTCGCGCTTTCAGAATAGGATTGCCGCAGTTTACGCCAGATTGTTCGACGTTGCTTTGGCCGACAGAAACTCGCGGTTCAGGATGGCAATGTTTTCCAGCGAGATGCCCACGGGGCATTCGGCGGCACAGGAGCCAATGTTGGAGCAGGCGCCAAAGCCTTCCTTGTCCATCTGGGCCACCATGTTTTCCACGCGGGTTTTGCGCTCTACCTGACCCTGAGGCAGCAAAGCCAGCTGGGATACTTTGGCCGAAACGAACAGCATAGCCGAAGCATTCTTGCAGGCCGCAACGCAGGCACCGCACCCAATGCAGGTAGCTGCTTCGAAGGCTCGGTCAGCAATGTCCTTGGGCACCGGAATTTCGTTGCCGTCGGGTACGCCACCGGTATTTACGCTGATATAACCACCCGCCTGAATAATCCGGTCGAAGGCCGAGCGGTCTACGCTGAGGTCTTTGTTGACGGGGAAGGCGTTAGCGCGCCAGGGCTCGATAGTGATGGTATCGCCGTCCGAGAACTTGCGCATGTGCAGCTGGCAGGTAGTCGTGCCGGCTTCCGGACCGTGGGCCCGGCCATTGATGAACAGGTTACACGAGCCGCAGATACCTTCGCGGCAGTCGTGGTCAAAGGCTACCGGATCATCGCCGCGACGCAGCAGATCCTCATTGAGTACGTCCAGCATCTCCAGGAACGACATCTCGGGGGAAATGTCCTTTACCTGGTAATCTACAATTTGGCCTTGGGCGTTGCGGTTTTTCTGCCGCCACACCTTCAGCGTGAGATTCATTGGTTTGGCATTCGGGTTACTTCCAGCCATTTTATTTCTGAATTATGAATTATGAATTGAAAATTATGAATTGAAGTCAGGAAGCGGAAAGGGGAGCTATGGGAGGCTGGTCCCATTCCACTTCCTGATTTCTAATCCATAATTCAGTTTTACTTATAGCTGCGCTGGGTCAGCTTCACGTTCTCGAACTGCAGGTCTTCCTTGTTCAGGATTTCCGGCTGGTTGTCGCCCGTGTACTGCCAAGCGGCCACGTAGGCGTACTCGTCGTCGTTACGCAGGGCCTCACCTTCCGGCGTCTGGTATTCCTCGCGGAAGTGGCCGCCGCAGCTTTCGTTGCGGTTCAGCGCGTCATCAACCATCAACTCGCCCAGCTCCAGGAAGTCGGCTACGCGGCCGGCTTTTTCCAGGGACTGGTTTAGCTCCTCATTGGTGCCTACCAATTTCAGGTCACTCCAGAACTCCTTGCGCAGTTTCTGAATCTCCTGTTTGGCGTGCTGCAGACCTTGGGCATTGCGGGCCATGCCGCAATATTCCCACATGATGTGCCCCAATTGCTTATGGAAGTCGTCGGGGGTGCGGGTGCCGTTGATGCTCAGGAATTTCTGAATCCGGGCCCGCACTTCGGCTTCGGCTTCCGCAAAGGCCGGATGCTCGGTCGTAACCGGCGTCGGCGGCGTGTTAGCCAAGTAGTCGCCAATGGTGTAGGGAATCACAAAGTACCCGTCGGCCAAACCCTGCATCAGGGCGGAGGCCCCGAGGCGGTTGGCGCCGTGGTCGGAGAAGTTGCATTCGCCGGTAGCGTAGAGGCCAGGCACCGTGGTCTGCAGGTTGTAGTCTACCCAGAGGCCGCCCATCGTGTAGTGTACGGCTGGGTAAATGCGCATGGGCTCCTCGTAGGGGTTTTCGCCGGTAATCTTGGCGTACATATCGAAGAGGTTGCCGTACTTCTGGCTTACCCAGTCGGCACCGTTGCGCTTGATGGCGTCGGCGAAGTCGAGGTATACGGCCAAGCCGCTGCTACCTACACCCCGGCCTTCGTCGCACATCATTTTGGCGTTGCGCGAAGCTACATCTCGGGGTACCAGGTTACCGAAAGCGGGATATTTCCGCTCCAGGAAGTAGTCCCGGTCTTCCTCCCGGATATCACCTACGCGGATTTCACCTTTCCGCAGGCGTTCCGCCGTGGCTTTCTCTTTGGGAACCCACACCCGGCCGTCGTTACGCAGCGACTCCGACATGAGCGTCAGCTTCGACTGGTAGTCGCCCGATACCGGGATACAGGTGGGGTGAATCTGCGTGAAGCAGGGGTTGGCAAAGTAGGCGCCCTTCTTGTGGGCCCGCCACGCAGCCGTAGCATTGGAGTACTTCGCATTGGTGCTCAGGTAGAATACGTTGCCGTAGCCACCCGTAGCCAACACCACCGCGTGCGCCGAGTGCTGCTGAATCTCGCCCGAAATCAGGTTGCGCGTGATGATGCCGCGAGCCTTGCCGTCGACCACCACCACATCCAGCATTTCGGACCGGGTATATAGCTTGACCTTACCGTAGGCTACCTGCCGGCTCAGGGCCGAGTAAGCACCCAGCAAGAGCTGCTGTCCGGTCTGGCCGCGGGCGTAGAACGTGCGGCTTACCTGGGCACCACCGAAAGAGCGGTTGGCCAGCAAGCCACCGTATTCGCGGGCGAAAGGCACGCCCTGCGCCACGCACTGGTCGATAATGTTAACCGACACCTGAGCCAACCGGTACACGTTGGCTTCCCGGGCGCGGTAGTCGCCCCCTTTCACGGTGTCGTAGAACAAACGGTAGATGGAGTCCCCGTCGTTCTGGTAGTTTTTGGCGGCATTGATACCACCCTGCGCGGCAATAGAGTGGGCGCGGCGGGGCGAGTCATGGAAGGTGAAGGCCTTCACGTTGTAGCCCAGCTCAGCCAGCGAAGCTGCGGCAGAAGCCCCAGCCAGGCCGGTGCCTACTACGATGATGTCGTACTTCCGCTTGTTGGCGGGGTTAACGAGCTTGACGTTGAACTTATGCTTTTCCCACTTCTCGGCTATTGGCCCTCGGGAATTTTGGAATCCAGAATCATCGGAATGGTCGAGGTTAGGATTTATTTGAAAAAGTAGAAGTACAAGGGCATAACCGCAAAACCGGCCGAAACGAGGACCGAGAAGGCATAGCCCACGAACTTGATGGCCGGCGTATACTTGCGGTGATTCAGACCCAGGGTCTGGAAAGCACTGCGGAAGCCGTGAATCAGGTGGTAACCCAGGGCAATCTGGGCTGCAACGTACAGAATTACATACCAGAGCTGCTTGAAGGAAGTAGCTACCAGCGTGTAAAGGTCGTCGTTGTTGTTGATGTCCGGGTCCAGCTCGCCGAAGCGTGCCCGGTAGAAGAAGTTATATAAGTGCACCAACAAGAAAATCAGGATGATGGTGCCCAGCAAACCCATGTTGCGCGACTGCCAGGGGCTATTCTGCTCAGCGTGGTTGCTGGCGTAGTTGCTGCCTCGGGCCGTCTTGTTGCGCTGCGTCAGCACGATGGACTCGTAGATGTGAAAGCCGAAGCCGAGGACCAACACCCATTCGACGGTGCGAATCAGCGGATTGGTACCCATGAAGTGCGAGTAAACATTGAAGGCCTGCCCACCATCATCTTTGAACAACTGCAAGTTGCCGATGAGGTGAACAACCAAAAAAGAGCACAGAAACAGGCCGGTGATGGCCATGATAATCTTGCGGCCAATGCTACTGGAAAACGTTTTACTGATCCAACTCATAGGAGCTACTGGTGGTTTTGAAACGGTCGGTTGTATCGGTCAAAGGTACATGCCGACCATGTACTAAACAATCCGAATTAGCGTTAACTGGGGTGGTGAATCAATCTTGGACTAAAGCCGTTAGAGAGTTTCATCATAGGAGCAACCCGGGTAACCTCTTTTTTGTTAGGATTCTACCAGGCTTTTCTCGACCTTCTTTTTTATCTCAGCTTACTAATCGTTTCATTCTATGAACCTTTCTTTACCGCGGAGTGCCGGTAAGTGGGTATTAGTGCTGGTGGCCAGCGTGCTAAGCCTGTTTGGGCTGCACTCTACGGCCCAGGCATCCCACATTCGGGCTGGTGATATTCAGGCGAAAAGCGACACCACTTATCCGTTTGGAGATAAGCGCAACAATCCGCGCCGCATCTTCTTCAAGATGGTGACTTACACCGACTTTAGAGATACCAATGTCGACGAGCCCTTTGTTACTATCTTTTATGGGGATGGTACCAGCAGCGGCCTGCGCGGGGTGCCGCGCTTCAGCAAAACTCAGGTTACCGAGGATACCTACCGCAACGTGTACTACTTCGAGCACACCTACAATGCGGATCGCAGCTACACGGTAAGCTACATCGGGGAAAACCGGAAAACCGGGGTGCAGAACATGACCGAGTCGGAAAACCAGACGTTCTACATCGCCACGCGCATTACCATAGACCCCGGTATTGGCATCAATCGCTCACCGGTGCTCAATGCTCCCGCCATTGATAAAGCGAGCTTCGAGCAGGTCTTTTTGCACAATCCTGCCGCCTCGGATGCCGACGGTGACTCACTCTCGTATGAGCTTCTGGTAAGTCAGCAATCCAGCCTGATTCAGACGGCTCTTGACAATAACAATACGCCGAATCCGCGGCCGACCACCGGGTTTGTGTTTCCCAACCTGGTGTCGCCTCCCGGTACCCGCGTGCCTTATCTGAATGAGCCCACCGGGCCGGGCGCCATCTTCCGGATTGACGTCCGCAATGGGCAGATGGTCTGGAACTCGCCCAGCCGCTTGGGAGACTTCAACGTGGCGCTGATTGTGCGGGAATGGCGCCGCACCGAGTTTGGTATCCGTGAAATTGGCAGCGTTATCCGCGACATGCAGATTCAGGTGCGGGCTACCAACAACAAGCGGCCTACGGTAAATATTCCGGCGGATATCTGCGTGGTAGCTGGGGTGCAGGTACGCAAAAGAATTACGGCCACCGACCCCGATAACGACAAGGTATTGATTGAGGCCTTTAGCGGCCTGATTGGTCGCCGAGTGGCCCCGGCCACCTTCGTGCAAACAAACCAGGGTCCTAACCCGGTAGCGCAGGGTATTTTCCGCTGGACGCCGGAGTGTGCTGACGTGGCGGCTCAACCGTATCAGGTTGTTTTTAAGGCTACTGACCAGCCCAAACCCGGCGAAACGGCCCTAATTGATGAGAAGGTTTTGCGGATCAAGGTTGTTGGGCCTCGACCGGACAACGTGCGGGCTAGGCAAAATCAGAACAATGTGCTACTGACCTGGGACCGGTACGCGTGTCAGAATGCTACGCGCTTGTTGATCTTCCGTAAGGAAGGCTGCACGACTACCCCGACTGATACCTGTCAGACTGGTATTCCGCCCGGTTCGGGATACGAGCAGATTGCTGAGCTTAAAGATGTGACGTTGCAGTCTTACCTCGACAACGGTACCATTTCAAAGCTGCAGCGCGGCCGCACCTACAGCTACCGGATTTACGCCGAGTTCCCACTGCCCGCTGGTGGGGCTAGCTTGGCGTCCCTGGAAGCCTGTGTAACGCTTGAGGGGCGGGCTGCTGTGCTGACCAACGTTACTATTGACAAAACTGACCGCACTAGCGGGGTAGTAACAGTTCGTTGGACCCAGCCCACGGGTACCGGAGGCTTCGTGGATCCAGGATACCGACTGTACCGCGGGCAGGGGCAGAATGCTTCCAGAGCTCAGTCCAAACTGGTGAAAACCACGAGCGACCTTTCGGATACGGAGTTTGTAGATAGGGGCCGCAATACGCTGGACAGCACCTTCACGTATCACCTGGAATTCTTCCGGAAAGACCCCTCGGGTGCCACTGCTCCTCCCTTAGTAGAAACCTCTGGCCCGGCTTCTACTGTGCGCCTGGCAGGTTCGGCTAATGCCGAAGGCCGGCAAGTAACGCTGACCTGGACCTTTAATGTGCCGTGGAAAAACACGGAACCGGGCTTTTATACTGCCATCTACCGGCGCAGCCCGGGCAGTTCTGCCTTCGTCCTGCTCGATTCGGTACAGCAGACAACCACCTACACGGATACCGGCGCCAAGCTGGCCCTGGTACCGGGTGCACAGTACTATTATTACGTACGCACCATCGGTACCTATAATGACCCCCAGGTGCCTCCCCGGTTGAAAAACCTGAGTCAGGAACTACCAGTGCTGCTGGTGCCCACACCCTGCCGCCCCGTAGTGACTATCAAGAGTGACTGTGAGGAGCTGAAAAAGCGGGTGTTGAACCGCCCAGGCTACTTCCCAGCTGCTGGCGAAACGTATACCAATGAGCTAAGCTGGACGCTGGATTCCAACAGTCCACAGGGCTGCAGCACAAACATTGCCTATTACCGGATCTTCTACCGGGCTTCCGGGGAAACCAACTACGTGCTGGTCGACTCGACCCGTGGCCCGGAAATGACCTACTCGCACCGAGGGTTGAAAGAGCAGGCAGCTTGTTATCAGGTGCAGGCTGTGGGTAGTCTGGGAAATCGGCGTAGCGAGTTGAGTGAAGAGAAGTGCGTCGACAACTGTGTCGTCTTCGAACTGCCCAACATCTTCACGCCCAATGGTGACGGTATCAATGACACGTTCCGTCCCCGGGTAGCTTCGCCCTTGCGTAAAGTCCGCTTCCAGGCCTTCAACCGCTGGGGCGTGAAAGTATTCGAGGGAGAAAATGACCCCAACATCAACTGGACCGGCAATGCTACGTCCGGCGAGCGGGGCAAAGGCGTACAGGTACCCGACGGCGTGTACTACTACCTGGCCGAAGTGGAGTTTGCAGATGCCAACTCGACCAAGATTACGTATAAAGGCTGGGTCGAAATAACGCACTAGCGTAATTTGCTCCGGCAAAAAAACCCGCTTCCAAGCTTGGAAGCGGGTTTTTTTATTCCTGTATCTTGCCGTCCCAATCACGCAGAACTTTCCTTCCCACTTTATTACCGCCTTCACTTTTCTTGTATGAAAGCAGTTATTTTTCCCGGTCAGGGCAGCCAGTTTACCGGCATGGGCCGCGACCTGTACGAGCAGCAGCCTGCCGCCCGGCAGCTGATGGACCAGGCCAACGAAATTCTGGGCTTCCGCCTGACGGACGTTATGTTTACCGGCTCAGAGGAAGACCTACGCCAGACCAACGTAACCCAGCCCGCCATTTTCCTGCATTCGGTGGCCCTAGCTACGGTGCTGCCCGACTTGCGCCCTGACATGGTGGCCGGTCATTCCCTAGGCGAGTTTTCGGCCCTGGTAGCGGCCAAAGTGCTCAAGTTTGAAGATGCCTTGCAGCTGGTAGCTCAGCGCGCCCAGGCCATGCAGGCCGCTTGCCAGGAACAGCCCGGCACCATGGCCGCCATCCTCGGCCTCGATGATGACACAACCGTACGCATCTGCCAGGAAATCACCGAGGCCGGCAATGTGGTAGTGGCCGCTAATTTTAACTGCCCCGGCCAGCTGGTCGTTTCCGGCTCTCAGCGCGGCATTGAGCTGGCTTGTGAGCAGCTGAAAGCCGCCGGCGCCAAGCGGGCCTTGCCGCTGCCCGTCGGTGGCGCGTTCCACTCCCCGCTGATGCAGTCGGCTGAGGCGGCCCTAGCCCAGGCTATCGAGCGGACGCAGTTCTCGGCCGGCACCTGCGCCGTATACCAGAACGTGGACGCCGCCCCGCACCGCGACCCGGACGAAATTCGCCAGAACCTGGTACGCCAGCTCACCGCTCCGGTCCGGTGGACCCAAAGCGTGCAGCGCATGGTTGCTGACGGCGCTACGGAATTTGTGGAGTGCGGCCCGGGCAAGGTGCTGCTAGGACTGGTAAAGAAAATTGCGCCGGAAGCAGCAGGCAGCTCGGCTGCGGTGTAGCTGTTTCCAGGAGAACTACCTGTACATACTAAAAGCGGCCTCCTTTAGAGAGGCCGCTTTTAGTATGTACAGGTAGTTCTACCAGCCCTGACAGTGCTCGTAACACAAGTCTTTGTAGACTAAGCAAAGTGCGAGAATCCTAAGCTGAAGGCGAGCTTAGCGTTTTCTACTTGCCGGATTTTTTGCTTTAAACCGGCAGAGACGAATACATGGTTTTTTTCAAATACATATATCCGGAGTCCATCAGCTGGAACAGTGCTGATTGTTTCAAAAGAGATACTGTTCTTTATAGCAACTTCTATATACTCGCTTGATAAAGTGTTTCTTACTGTATCCACAATGGTGGCCGGATATATAGCTAGCTGGTCGTCCAATTCGGTTAGAACAGCTCGGTATTTCTGGTGCAGAAGAACGTAGTCATAATTGGTCAGCACATCAGTCAGCTTATCATGTTTCATGACGCGAAAGACATGGCCTTCTGTTCGCCACAACATCAGATCTGAAACAGAGCGGCTGGTCAAATTCCAAAGTTGTATCTTTTGCAAAGCAGGAAGTTAAATAGTGAGAAATCAGTGCGGCCGGATCCTTTGAAAGAGGTTTGGCGGGTATTTATCAGCTAAATCTTAATTAAAGTTATCCTTTGAACAGCTGTACTGCGAGTGTGTCGGGACAGGAAGTCAACAAGTCCGCAATGGTGTTTGCTAGTCCAGGATGCACTACCTGCGCCGCAATTTCGGCCAGCGGCACCAACGCGAAGCGGCGCTCCGGCAGGCGAGGGTGGGGCACTTGTAGTTGGGGCAAATTTACAATCAGGTTGTCGTAGAGCAGGATGTCTACGTCCAGGGTGCGGGCTCCCCAGCGCACGAGCCGCTCCCGGCCGGCCTGTTGTTCAACCTGTTGACAGGCGGCCAACAAATCAAGCGGGGCAAGCTCAGTTTTCAGCTGCACGGCCTGATTCAGAAAGGCCGGCTGCTCTTCCAGGCCCCAGGCCGCCGTTTCGTAAAGCCCCGACTGCGCCGTAACTGGTCCGGCCTGGCGTCCGAGTTCAGCAACGGCAGTGGCAAGGATAGCCTTCCGGTCTCCTAAGTTGCTGCCCAGCAGCAGGTAGGCCATACTCATCAGTGGGCGCGGAAGAACTCGATGGTCTTATCCGCAATGCCCTGTGCCAGCTCCGGTAGCTTATCCTCGTCCCAGGGGTGCTTGCCGCCGAACATGTGACCCGCGCCCGGCACAATGACTAGCTCGGCGTCGGGCTTGTAGCTTTTCAGGTCGTGGGCCATCTGTACGGGCAAGGTTTCGTCTTGGTCGCCGTGCACAATCAGCAGGGGCTGGTGGAGCTTGTCACGCACGTTGCCGGCAATGTCGAGGCGCTGCTGGTTGGCATGGTAGTCTTCCACGAGCTGGTAATACAGCGGCATCCGCTGCTTGGTACGCGCATTTTCGATGTACTGCACCCCGTCCTGCTGCCACTGCTGCATTACCGGTTCGGGCCAGCGCGGGTTCACGCTGCTGATAGGTGCCCAGCCGGCCACGGCCTTCACCCGGGCATCTTCCGCCGCCTTGAGCAGCACGATGCCGCCCCCGCGACTGTGGCCTACCAGGTAGATGCGGCTCAGATCCACTTCGGCGGCGGGCAGCACCGAGGTAGCGGGCTCGTGCAGGTAGTCGAGCAAGGTGCCCAGGTCGTTGAGTTCCAGGCTGAAGTTGTTGCGGCCAAATGCTTCCATATCTTCCAGGTCGCCGGTGCCGCCGGGCACCACGCCGTTGTGCGACAGGTTGAGCTTCACGAACACAAAGTTATGGGCGGCAAAGTAGTCGGCTAGCACGTTGAAGTGGCCCCAGTCCTTGAAGCCTTTAAAGCCGTGCACGAACACCACTACCGGCTTGGGCTGCCCAGTGGGCTGGAAGCGGGCATCGGCGGCAAACGGGCGCGCGTGGTGGAGCGAGGAAAGCAGAAACTCGACGTGGATAGGAGCGGAAGTCGGCATGGCAAGGCGGTTTGGCGGCAAGGTAGCAGTCGGCGCCCAAGTTTGCGCTACGGGCCAGCTTCCGGCAAAGTAGTGGGCAAAAACTCTTCCGCACGGCTATTGGTTAGGAAACCGCCGTGCGGCCCCGTATCATTGCAGCGCTTTGAGCTGCCACGGCGGGTTCTTGGCCGCTTTGAGTTGCTCAAGCCCTTGCATGAAAAGTACCCTGGATGTCATACAGGCCCCCATTGCGGCCGAAATGGAGGAATTTGAACGCAAATTCCGCGCTTCCATGCAAACCAATGTGCTGCTGCTCGACAAAATTATGGGCTACATTGTCAAGCGCAAGGGCAAGCAGATCCGGCCGATGTTCGTGTTCTTCACGGCCAAAATCAGCGGCGGCGACCCGCTGCCCGAAGCCACTTTCCGGGGCGCGGCCCTGATTGAGCTCCTGCACACGGCCACGTTGGTGCACGACGACGTGGTGGATGAAAGCAACTACCGCCGGGGCTTTTTTTCTATCAATGCCCTGTGGAAAAACAAGATTGCCGTGCTCGTCGGCGACTATCTATTGTCTAGAGGCATGGCCCTGGCCCTGGAAAACGACGATTTTGCTCTGCTCAAAATTGTGAACAATGCCGTGCGCGAGCTGAGCGAAGGCGAACTGCTGCAAATCGAAAAAGCCCGCCGCCTCGACATCACCGAGGACATTTACTTCGACATTATCCGTCAGAAAACGGCCTCTCTCATTGCCTCCTGCTGCGCCGTGGGTGCCGCCTCGGCCGGCTCGGATAAGGAAACGATAGAGCGGGCCCGACTTTTTGGCGAGAAAGTAGGCATGGCCTTCCAGATCAAGGACGACCTGTTCGACTTCGGTACCGATGAAATCGGCAAGCCGGTAGGTATTGATATTAAGGAGAAAAAGATGACCCTGCCGCTGATTTACGCCCTACAGCAGGCTGATTGGTTGACCAAGCGCCGCGTCATCTTCAACGTAAAGAACAATGAAGGCCGCCGCGACCGGGTGCAGGCCGTCATCGACTTCGTGAAAAAATCCGGGGGCCTCGATTACGCCATTACCGTCATGAAGCGCTACCGCGACGAGGCCCTGAGCATCCTGCACAGCTTCCCGGAATCACCTTCCCGCACTTCGCTAGAACAGCTCATCAACTATACGATTGAGCGGGAGAAGTAGGGTTGTTAATGTGAGGAATGCGCTGCTGTGCTAGCACTTTTCTGTCTTTGCGAGCGAAGTCATCCGTCCTCAGGAATGTGCTGAGCTTTCTAAATCAATAAGCCCTTTCCCGTAACAACGAGAAAGGGCTTATTAGTTAATGCCGACGGGGTGCTTGGTAAGCTCGCAATGATACGCGTTCAGCATTAGCCCAGCAGCACATTCATAATTAGCTTTTGACCTGGTAGGCTACGCTTTCGGGCTTTACTTCCGATACGTCGAATAGCACGCCGTCGAAGGTGCTTTTTACGGTGATTTCGTGGGTCATCTCGCAGCCTGGGCACTTGATTTCCTCTTTCTCAAACTGGCCGTCGTCTTCCGTGGAATTGGCCAAATGGTCGGGAGCAGGCACGCCGATCAGGTCGGTGAATACTTCGGTCTGGCAGTGGTTGCACTCGAATTTGAGTCCGACAGTGCGGCCTTGCAGTTCATCGACGGGTGCAAGGGTATTGGCTTTTTGCTGAATCCACATAAGTGAAGGGTTTGGTTTGGTTGGAGTAGGAATAGGGTAGGAGGGGGCCGAAGCCCTGCCGTAGCTTACGAGGCTGCCTCCAAAAAAGATAGACCCGGTCGCGTGGCGCGTGGCCCCCGCGCGGTTACTTTTGGCCGCTGTCTTGTGTTTGCTGGTAACTTATGGCTGAACTCACTGCTTTCTCCGCTACTGCCTCCCACCTGCCGCAGGTGCCGCGCTGGCAATCCATCCTCCGGTCCTTCGCCCTGGCCAAAGACCCGCTGCCCGTCCTGGACCAGACCCTGCGCCGCTTCGGCGACACCGTGCGGCTCTACATCGGCGGGGTGCAGCCCTCCATCCTGACCCAGGACCCGGGCCTGATCAACCACATTCTGCAGAAAAACCACCGCAACTACAGCAAGTCCAAGTTTACCCAGGGCTTCTCCCGCTACATCGGCCACGGCTTGCTCACCAACGAAGGCTCCGACTGGCTGCGGCAGCGCCGCCTGATTCAGCCGGGCTTTCACCGGCAGCGCGTGGCCGGCCTCACGCAGTTGATGCAGGAAATTATTGCCGAAACCCTAGCTCCGTTGCGCCAGCAGGCCGCGGCCAATGGGGGAGTGGTGACCGTGTCGACTCACGAGCTGATGACCAAGCTGACTTTCCGCATTATTGCCAGCTCGGTGTTCAGCACCAACTTTTCCGGCGCCGAGCTGGACCAAGTTGCCCGCCTCATCACCGAAATCCAGGCGTTTTACGTGCGCACCATCCGCCAGCCCTACCTGAATCCGTGGTTCCGGTTGCGCGGGCAGTTCCGCTACCACGACCAGCTCACCCAGGAGCTGCGCACGTTGCTGGGCCGCTACATTGCCGCCCGCCGCCGGGAAAACGAGATGCCCGAGGCCATTACCCCGCCCGACGACCTGCTGCAAATGCTGCTCGACGTGCGCTACGAGGACACCGGCCTGCCCATGACCGACGAGCAGCTCCTCGACGAGGCCCTGATTCTGCTGATTGCCGGCCACGAAACCAGCGCCAACGCCCTTACCTGGCTGCTTTATTTACTGGGTCAGCATCCGCAAGAGGCAGCGGCCATTCAGGCTGAGACGGCCACTGTGCTGGCTTCGCGTAGTGCCGGGCAGGAGTCGGCTGTTTTCACCTTCGAGGAATTGCCCCGCCTGGGCCGGGCCCTGTATGCCGTGCAGGAAGCCATGCGCCTTTACCCGCCCGCCTGGATGGTGGACCGCGTGGCCCTGGCCGACGACGAATACCAGGGCCTGCGCATCCCGAAAGGCACACTGTTTTCGCTTTATATCTACGGGCTGCACCACGCGCCCCGGCACTGGCAGCAGCCCACCGAGTTTCAGCCCTTGCGGTTTGCCCCGGGCCAAACGCCGCTGGTGCCCGGCGCTTACCTGCCTTTCGGCGGCGGCCCGCGCCTGTGCATCGGCATGCAGTTCGCCCTGACGGAAATGCAGCTCGTAACCCTGGAGCTGCTGCGGCACTTTGACGTAGAGTTGGTTGCCAAGCAGCCCACCGTTCCGACGCAGCCCCTGATTACGCTGCGCCCTAAAGGTGATTTTGAGGTGCGGCTGAAGCTTCGGTAGCAGCAAGTAGCATACCCGTACGGCTGTGGTTTTACCCCACCAGCTGGCATGGGGCGTTCCCAGTACCCTGCGCGGCGCCTGTAAGCTCCGTGGTCTTATGGAAGGCCTAGGGGGCTTCCGGCTGGTTAGAAGACCCCGGAGACGCCCTAAAGAGTCTTCACCAGTGTAAAATGAGTACTAAGGACCTCCCCAGCTCCTTTCCTCGCGTCATGGCGAATGAATCAGGGCCATCCATCCTCTGCGAAGTGCCCAATCTCCTTTAATGTGAAAAGCCCTAACGCCAGTGCAGGCGTTAGGGCTTTTCACATTAAAGGGCTCACTACAGTTTGGAGGACGAATGGCTTCGCGCTGCTCGCAAGGCCAAGACGAACATTCGCCCATTAATCACTCTACTCTTTCAGCAGCATGTCCACGGTCTTGTTGAAGTCGGCAATTTCCTCTTGGTAATACTTGCCGGTGCCGGGGCCCGAGAAGCCGGTGTGCACCTTGCGCACTTCCCCTTTCTTATCCAGGAAAATGGTGGTGGGGAAAGCCAGTACGCCCGCCAGCTGTGGTAAAGACTTGCTGGCCGAATCCTTATTAGCCACGCCAGCCACGGCCAGGTCGTAGCCCACGTTCATGCGCTGCTTCATCTTGAGCAGCTTCTGCGAAGCCAGCTTCTGGTCGGGCGTCCGCTCGTAGCCCAGGCCGATGATTTCCACGCCCCGGCTCTTGTTCTTCTCGTACCAGGGAGCCAGGAAGTTGGTTTCGTCCATGCAGTTGGGGCACCACGAGCCTAGTACCTGTAGCACCACTACCTTGCCCTTGTACTTGGGGTCGGTGGGGGAGATGCTGCCGCCTTCGTAGATGCTGGGAAACTTGAAGGCGAGCTTCTTCTGCCCGGGTTTCATGCCGGTCAGGGTGTTTGCGTCGGGCAGTTTGGCGTTGCCATCCAGCACGGCCATCCAGGTTTCGTGGCCTGATTTGCCCGAGTAGAAGTCGCCGCTGATGGAGTTGATGTTGCCGGGCTTGGCCAGCTTGCCGTCAAAGAGGAAGCCGTGGCTGCCGTCAAAAGTCGAAAGCATGACATGCTCGCCGTCGGCTTTCGTTACCACGTTGCCGGCCAGGTAGCGGTAGTCGCCGGTGGTAGTCAGGAAGGTGCCGGTGAGCTTGGTGGTATTTATGCTGTCCTGAGTGATAACGCCCACGGCGGGGTAGGTTTCCCCGTCGTCACCTTTGAATTCGGTCCGGAACGTGGCACCTTTCTTCATGTCGCCGAACACCGACGTGTTTTTGGCCGTGCCCACGAATAACTCCTGGTCTCCCCTGGTAGCCGCAAACGGTACCCGGTAAGGTTCCTTACCGTCGTACTTTACCCACGAGCCTTTCAGCTTACCCTCGCCATCGGCCCGCACGACCAGGGCCGCATCAAACACGCCCAGCCGGATAGTAGTGGAGTCGCCGGCCGTGGTGATTTCGTCGAGCTTAAGGCGCTCCTCGCCGTTGCGCAGCGTCACAGTGGGCTTTTGGCCGTTGTCGACGGTACTTACATCGAACAGAAACGGAATTTCCTGGCCCTGGGCGGTGAGCACCCCGCGCCAGGTACCGGGCGTGAGCCCGGCAGGTAAGCCGCTGGCATCAGGTTCAGGCACCCCTTGCCGCGCAGCATCCGGCTTCGAATTGGACTGGCAGGCACCCAAGGCTAGCGCGAGGCCAAAACCGGCGGCAGCAGTGCGGAAAGAAATAGGAAAGGACATAGCTTAGAGAAAAAGGTATTCGGCCCAAAACTAGCACCGGGCCAACTTGGTTTTAAAGATAGGCGGCTAAGATAAATTTTGGGTAGCGCAACGACTGCCGCCTATATTTGCGTACCTGCTCCTCGGAGCCTTACCTATTTCACTTTTTCCCTTCTGACTATGGCGTTTGACTTAGAAATGATTCAGGCCGTGTATGCCGGTATGGGCCAGCGGATTGAAGCTGCTCGCACCGCTGTTGGCCGCCCGCTCACGCTGACCGAGAAAATCCTGTACTCGCACTTGTATGGCGGTAACGTAACTCAGTCGTTCGAGCGGGGCGTTTCCTACGTCGATTTTGCCCCCGACCGTGTCGCAATGCAGGATGCCACCGCTCAGATGGCGCTGCTGCAATTCATGCAGGCCGGCAAGGCCCAGGCGGCCGTGCCTAGCACTGTGCACTGCGACCACCTCATCCAGGCCCGCGACGGTGCCAACGAGGACTTGGCCGTGGCCAACGACGAAAACCGCGAAGTGTATGACTTCCTGGCTTCGGTTTCCAATAAATACGGCATTGGCTTCTGGAAGCCCGGCGCCGGTATCATTCACCAGGTGGTGCTCGAAAACTACGCCTTCCCCGGCGGTATGATGATCGGCACCGACTCCCACACGCCTAACGCCGGCGGTTTGGGCATGGTAGCCATCGGTGTCGGTGGCGCTGATGCTGTCGACGTAATGGCCGGCATGGCCTGGGAGCTGAAATTTCCCAAGGTGATTGGCGTGAAGCTGACTGGCAAGCTCAACGGCTGGACGGCTCCCAAAGACGTAATTCTGAAAGTAGCTGGTATCCTGACCGTAAAAGGCGGCACCGGTGCTATTGTTGAATACTTCGGCGAAGGTGCCGAGAATATGTCGGCTACCGGTAAAGCCACTATCTGCAACATGGGTGCGGAAATCGGGGCTACGACTTCGGTATTCAGCTACGATGAGAAGATGGCCGAATACCTGCGCGGCACCGAGCGCGCCGAGGTAGCCGAGCTGGCCAACGGCGTGCGGCAGCACCTGCGCGCCGACGACGAGGTGTACGCTAACCCCGAGGCTTACTACGATCAGCTGATCGAAATCAACCTCTCCGAGCTGGAGCCCCACGTGAACGGTCCGTTCACGCCGGACGCCGCCTGGCCAATTTCGCAGTTCGCTGCCGCCGTGCGCGAGCATGGCTGGCCCGAGAAGCTGGAAGTAGGTCTGATCGGCTCGTGCACCAACTCGTCGTACGAGGACATCACCCGTGCCGCTTCCATTGCCGAGCAAGCCGTAACCAAAGGCCTGACCGTAAATGCTGAGTTCACCGTAACGCCCGGCTCGGAGCTGGTGCGCTACACCGTGGAGCGCGACGGTCTGCTCGACACCTTCGCCCAGATGGGCGGCGTGGTGCTGGCCAATGCCTGCGGTCCGTGCATCGGGCAGTGGGCCCGCCACACCGATGACCCCAAGCGCAAGAACTCGATTATCACCTCGTTCAACCGCAACTTCGCCAAGCGCAACGACGGCAACCCGAACACCCACGCTTTCGTGGCCTCGCCCGAAATCGTAACGGCCTTCGCCATTGCCGGTGATTTGACCTTCAACCCGCTCGTTGACACGCTGACCAGCAAAGACGGCCACCAAGTGAAGCTCGACGAGCCCCGCGGCGTGGAAATGCCACCTCAGGGTTATGCCGTAGAGGATGCCGGCTACCAGGCTCCCGCTGCCGATGGCTCGGGCGTGCAGGTACTGGTTGACCCCGCTTCCGACCGTCTGGAGCTGCTTGAGGCCTTCAAGCCTTGGGAAGGCACCGACCTGATGGGCCTGCGTCTGCTGATCAAGGCTCAGGGCAAGTGTACCACCGACCACATTTCGATGGCCGGCCCCTGGCTGAAGTATCGTGGCCACCTCGACAATATCTCGAACAACATGCTCATCGGCGCTACCAACGCCTTCAACGGTGAAGCCAACAAGGTTCGGGACTTCGTGTCGCAGGGTGATTCGTACAACACGGTTCCGCAGGTAGCCCGTAACTACAAGTCGATGGGTATCGGCACGGTAGTCGTGGGTGACGAAAACTACGGCGAAGGTTCCTCGCGCGAGCACGCCGCCATGGAGCCCCGCCACCTGGGCGTACGGGCGGTTATCGTGAAGAGCTTTGCTCGTATCCACGAAACCAACCTCAAGAAGCAGGGTATGCTGGGTCTGACCTTCGCCAACAAGGCCGATTACGACCTGATTGAGGAAGGCGACACCATTGACATCCTGGGCCTGACTTCGTTTGCGCCCGGCGTTCAGTTGCAGGCTCGCCTGCACCACGCCGACGGCGACACCGACCTGATCTATCTGAACCATACCTACAACCAGGGGCAGATTGAGTGGTTTAAAGCCGGTTCGGCCCTGAACCTGATCCGTTTGAAAGAGTCGGGTGAGGCGCAGTTGTCGCAGAAGTAGTCCTCCTGGCTTAAGTGCCTACTAAAAGGCCGCCTCAGCTACTGAGGCGGCCTTTTTTGTGCCCGCAGCTCTTGATGCAACCTTTCCCGGCCAAGCAGAATCCAAGAGGGGAGAGGAAGCATCTTCAACCACCTATATGTTCTGTATGAAACCACTTGTTTACTCAACTGGATTACTCCTGGCAGCAACGGTGCTGAATGGCTGTGCTACTAAGTGCGGCGTTGAGCCATGTACCAGCACGCCGGTAGCCGTTAAGAGTCTGGAAAGCGAGTATGGCTGCCGGGACACCAAGCGCCAACTGGACATCAACCTCAATCAGACCTACACCGTCATCCGCAATCAGGCGGACTTCGACCGGCTGGTAACCGGCGACTGCCACCCGCTGATTGATTTCAGCGCCTACGACTTGATTATCGGTAAAAAGGGCCTGTCCAGCGGCACTTCGGGCATTACCTACACCTACCAGCGCGACTGCGCCACCAACCGCCCGAGCTTGCACGTCGCCTTTGGCCGGAGCATAACCACTGAAGCTCCCAATCTGACTTACCACGCATTGGTGCCCAAGCTAGCAGCCGAAGAGCAGGTTACGGTAGAAGTAGAGGTCAGGTAAGTTGTACCAATATAACGCTCTTCTAAAAAGTCGTTTTCCTAGGCGGAAAACGACTTTTTAGTTTCCTTCCCCGGGCATAACGCTACATTTGACGGACGGTTGAGATTGGCAAGGCAGCCAACTACGTCTTCGGAATTATTACAGCGGTATGAAACCACCAGTATGGTTAGTGGCGGCGGTTAGCGTCGTAACTCTACAACCCAGCCAAGCTCAAGCTCCACCTGCTGCCCCGGATACGCTGCGTACGCTGCCCGAAGTGCAGGTAACCTACCAGGCGGAGCGCCGCACGCCCGTCACGTTTCTGGATTTGAGCGGGCCCGCGCTGGCCCGCAAAGGCGTGGGGCAGGAGCCTTCCTTTCTGCTGGCCGAAACACCTGGCATTACCGCCTACTCCGACGCCGGCAGCACCCAGGGCTACGCCTACTTTCGCCTGCGCGGCATCGACCAAACCCGCATCAATACTACGCTGAATGGGGTGCCGCTCAACGAGCCAGAAGATCAGGGCGCGTATTTCTCGAACTACCCCGACCTGCTCAATTCCATTAGCAAGGTGCAAGTGCAGCGGGGCGTGGGCACTACCCAGAACGGAACAGCCAGCTTTGGGGGCAGTATTCAGCTGTTTTCGCCCTCTTTGCGCCAGGATTCGGCTTCGGCCACGGTGGGGCTGGGCTACGGCTCGTTTAACAGCTACCGGGCCTTTGCCGAATACGCCAGCGGCCTGCGTGGCCATAAGGCGCTGTATGTGCGGGCCTCCCAACTGCATTCCGACGGCTACAAGGAACGCTCGGCCAATACGTCCCGCTCGGCCTTTCTGAGTGCTGGCTTGTTTTACGACAAAACCACCTGGAAACTCAACGTGCTGGCCGGGCACCAGCAGAATCAGCTGGCTTGGCTGGGCGTGCCCGACTCAGTATTGGCCGTCAACCGCCGGGCCAACGTCAACGGTCCGGAAAACGACCGGTTCGATCAGGCTCTGGTGCAGCTGCAGAACACCTGGCAGCCTACAGCCGGCACTGTGGTGAACACCAGCGTCTATGCCTCGTTCCTGAAGGGCAACTACGACTTCGACCTCAATAGCTTTCTGGGCCTTCCGTCCACCACCGAGCTGTATAACTACGCGTTTCAATCGGGCTTCTGGGGCGCCTACACTTCCTACGCCCGGCAGTTGGGCCGCCTGACCTGGACCAGCGGCCTGCACGCTAACACCTACCACCGGCAGCACACGGGCAGTGAGCTGGCTTTGGGGCAGCTCTACCAGAATACCGGCCGCAAGCGGGAGGCCAGCGTCTTCACCAAGCTGGAGTACGAAGTGCAGCGCTTCACCTTGTTTGCCGATATACAGGGCCGCACCGTGGCCTTCGATTATCAGGGCTCAGTGCCGCTGGGTACGCTCGATTGGCAATTCTTCAACCCGAAAGCGGGGGTAAGCTTTGCCGCTACCGACCACGCCACGCTCTACTACAGCCTGGGCCGCACCGGCCGGGAGCCCACTCGCAACGACCTGTTTGGCGGCAATGACGACCTACTGACCGATGCCGACGGCCAGCCTTTGATTACCAGTCCCAGGGCCGAATACGTGCTGGATCAGGAGCTAGGGCTGCGCTACCAGCGCCACCAGCTGGCGCTCGGCGTGAATGCCTACTACATGGATTTCAAGAACGAAATCGTGCTCAATGGTAAGTTCGGCCCCAACGGCCTGGCCCTGACCAACAACGTGCAAAGCAGCGTGCGGACCGGGCTGGAAGCTACGGCACGCTGGCAGGCAACCCGGCATTGGTCGTTGCTCAACAACTCGGCCTTCAACTACAGCCGCATCCGGGAGCAGACCGAGGAGTTTCGGCCTATCCTGACGCCGGCCCTGATTCTGAACCAGGAAGCCACCTACCAAACCGGTCCCTGGGCCTTTACCCTGACGGGCCGCTACCAGAGCCGCTCATTTATTGATTTTGCCAACTTGGCCACGATAGGGGAGTACGCCCTGCTCAACGCCCGGGTGGAGTACAGCGTGCGTCATTTCCAGCTCACGGCCTTTGCCAACAACCTGACCAACACCCGCTACTACAACAACGGCAGTGTGGAGGCCGACGGCACCCGCAAGTACTTCGTGCAGGCACCCCGCAATTACTACCTCAGCTTGCAGTATCGATTCTAGCCCGGCTTTTTCGCAGCACGCGCATGACCAAGGCCTTTGTTTTCGGTAAGTTCCTGCCTTTCCACCGCGGGCACGAGCAACTCATCCGCTTCGCGCTCCGGCACTGCGACCAGCTGACGGTGCTGGTCTGCGCCAGTGACCTGGAAACCGTACCCGGCCCGCTTCGGCAGCGTTGGATTCAGGAAACCTTGGCTGCCGAGCCCCGCGTGACGGTGCAGCTGCTAGAGTATCGGGAAAGTGAGCTGCCCAATACGTCCGAAACGTCACTGCCCGTAGCTACCGTGTGGGCCGACCTGTTTCGGCAGCTGTTGCCCGAATGCACGGTGGTGGTTACCTCGGAGCCCTATGGCGAACTGGTGGCTACCCGCATGGGCATTCGGCACGTGGCCTTCGACGTGGACCGGCAGCAGGTGCCCATATCGGCTTCCCTAATTCGGGCCGACCGGCAGCAGTACTGGGATTTTCTGCCTGTTAGCGTCAGGCCATATTATTGCCGCAAAGTAGTGGTCCTGGGGGCTGAGTCGACGGGCAAAACCACGCTGGCTATCCAACTGGCCGCTCACTTCGGGGCCTCCCTGGTTTTGGAAGCCGCCCGTGACCTTATTGCCGACTCCAATTACTTCACCCCGGACGATTTACAGCAGGTTATTGCCGAGCACACCCGCCGCATTGCCCAGGCCGAGCGAGGACCAAATGCTTTAGTCGTCATCGATACTGACGTGCATATCACCCAGTCGTACGCCCGCCTGTCCTGGGGCCGGGAGCTGCCCGTGCCTCCTGCCGTCTACGCTACCCAGCATGCCGACCTGTACCTGTATCTGGCCGCCGACGTGCCGTTTGTACAGGATGGCACCCGTCTGCCAGCTCCCGCCCAGCACCGCCTTGACCAGTCGCACCGACAAACGCTGCGTGCCCATCAAGTGCCCGTGTGGGAGCTAGGCGGGAGCTGGGAGCAGCGTTTTGCCCAGGCCGTGCGGGCGGTGGAGCACTTGTTGGCCCAGTAAAGCTGCTAGGGAAGCCCCCGCTAGGCTTTTCGTGCAACGCCTACCACCCTGCGGGCAGCCGGCAACTTCTTCAACGATAGTCCAAGCGGCTTTAAGCACCGGGCTTGGAATATATACTTTGTATTTCAAAGTTCTTTGGTGTACGTTTGAGCCGTCGAGTTTTACAACGACCGTATCCGCTTACTCTATATGCGCAACCTGCTGAATCCGAAGTGGCTCCTGCTGCTCAATACTTTGCCGCTAGTGTTGCTGGCCGCCTTATGCTACGCCGAATTTACGGTGGTACACTCCTTACTGCCGGCCCCGAGTGTGGCCCTGTGGGGATGGTTTGGGCTGGTGCTGGCAGGGCTGGGTCTAAGTACGCTGGGCTACGCGCTGGTGCAGATACAGCGCAGCCAGCCGGTGGGAGTGGCCTACTGTGTGCTGGCCCTGGCCGCCCATTCGGCCTTTATCATGTTCTATCTGAACCTGGATACCCAGATTTTGCCCAGGGACGTGCCGCGCTGGATGGTGCCCACCGACCTGCTGCTCTACGTGGGCACTTTCCTGATGCCCACGCTGGCGTACGCGGTGTTTGCGTTGGTCGTGCGCCTGACGCCCACTGACCCGCCACCGACGGTGGCCATCAATTTTCTATTGGCCTTCGTGGGGCCGTTGGCCTGGTATATTTTGCTGCTGGTGCCTTTTTCGGCTTTGCAAGGCCAGTCCTCTGCCTGGCTTTGGGAGACGGTTTTTCCGCTTATCCTGGTTTCAGGCGTCGTGGGCTTCCTGTTTTTCCTGGTCCGCGGGGTGTACATCATGGGGCTGCGGCGGGCCGAGGATGCCGAGTTTCACTTCGTCTGGAAATTGCTGGTGAGCCTGCTGCTGCCGCTCATGGGCTTGCTGGTCAACAACGGCCTTTTCTGGGGTGGGCTGAGCAGTTCCCGCAGCCACGAGGAAGGCGTTTTTGGCAATTTCAACAGCCCCTGGTTTTACATTCTGGCCGTGCTCAACGGCGTGCTGCTCTGCATGCCCGACCAGTCCGGGCGCTGGACCCGGCTGGCGGTATTTTTGGGGCGGAGCGTGCTGCTGAGCTATACATTCTATTTTTTCGTCGTTTTCCTGCCGTACCTGCCGCTGTCCATTCTGGCTATCCTGCTCATTGGGCTGGGGTTTCTGATGCTTACGCCCCTGGTTCTGCTGGTGGTGCACGTGCGGGAGCTGAGCACGGACCTGGACTACCTGCAACGCTTTTTCTCCCGAAGCTGGCTCCGCGCCTGTCTGGTTGCCGGGGCCCTGACCTTGCCGCTCATTATTACGGGCAGCTACCTGCACAACCGCTGGATGCTACACCAAGCCCTGGCGTACCGCTACACGCCCGATTACAGCCGCCGTTACGACCTCGATGCCGCGGCGCTGGCCAACACGCTGAACATCATCAAAGACCATAAAGAGCGGCCCTTCGGCTTTTCCATGGGCCGGCAAGTGCCTTACCTTTCCACGCTTTTCAATTGGCTGGTGCTGGATAATCTGACGCTGTCGGATGATAAAATTGCTTCTCTGGAGCAGCTTTTTTTGGGTACCGAGCCCGAAGCTGCGGAAGAATTTAGAAATCCTGGTTTTACGGCCCGTACTACTCGCCCGGTCCTGAGTGGCCTTACCGCCCGTACCCACTACGACGCCGCACAGCAGGCCTGGGTGAGCTGGCTCGATCTGCAAGTCAATAATACTGACTCTACCGAAACGGCCGGGGAATACGCTACCACGCTCACGCTGCCGGTGGGGTGCTTCGTGAGTGGCTATTACCTCGACATGAACGGGCGACGGGAGCCGGGCATCCTGTCCGAGAAAAAAGCCGCGGCCTGGGTGTATGCCCAGATTGTAAACGAAACCCAGGTAAAGGACCCCGGCCTGCTGGCCTACGACGACCAGGGCCGTCTCAACCTGCGCGTGTACCCGGTGGTGCGCCAGGCGGCCCGCACGACGGGCCTGCAGCTACTGCATAAGGAGCCCGTCGTGCTGACCGTGGATGGCCGCCGCATTACGCTCGGCGACTCCACGGCCCGGCCCCTGACGGCCACCGTGCTGACGCCCGACAAGACGGTAGCGTATATAAGTGCGGCCGCCAAGCAGCGCCTTCCCCTGGTGCGCCGCACGCCCTACTATCATTTTCTGCTGGACGTATCGGCTGCGGCTGGCAACCAGAAAGCTGCCTACGCCCGCCGGGTTGCGAGCCTACGGGCGCAACAAGGTGGGACCGGGCCGGCACGCTTCACACTAGTTGATGCCTATGCTACACCTGTTCGGGAATCAGCGCAGTGGCAGAATGCCGTAGCCCAACACGAAAGCCAAGGTGGGTTTTACCTGGACGGAGCCCTGCGCCAACTGTTGTTTGACACCCAGCAGCACCCCAGCAACACCTATCCAATAATCGTGGTGGTGACCGACAACCTCAACAAGGCCATCCTGGGTCCGGGCCTGGCCGAGCTGAGCAGTGCTTATCCGGAGAGTGACCAGTTTTTCGTACTGGCCGCTGATGGCAGCCTGGAGCCCCATTCCCTGCGGCAGAATATGCATGTGGTACGGGCTGCTGAGACCATGCCGGCGGGACCCCGGTTGGTGCGCGCCTGGCCTACCGCCGCCCGGCCCCAGGCCTACCTACCCGACAATGCTGCGGCCGACATTGTGCTGAACCGGGCCCGGGTGAGCGTTCCGGCGCCCGGGGCGGCCGGTAGCCGGTGGCAAACCGGCCTGCTGTTGCACGGCTACCAGCAGTGGCAGGCGTTTCACCCCGAAGCTACTAACGAGCAGCGTGTCCCGTTTCTGCGCGCCAGTTTCCGCACTGGCATCATGACCAGCTTTACGGCCTACCTGGCGCTAGAAAATGCCGCCCAGAAAGCGGCCCTGGCCCGCAAGCAAGAGCAGGTAATAAACGCCAACGCCGCCCTCGACCTCGATGAAAGTCCCGCCGACACGACCACCAACGTGCCCATCGACGAGGAAGTGTGGGTGCTGCTGGCTGCGGGCCTGCTACTGGCTTTCTGGCAGCTGCGGCGCACCATGCAGATAAGCTAGGCTGCCTACTACACCCAACAGGCCTGATTGGCTAATTCATTTCTTGCGAATGAGTAGCCAACCGGGCCCGTTGAGTTTATACGTTTCCTGCCAGGTTAGCTTGCCGTCGTAACGGCAGCACGGGTTTCCCGGGGCTTTTGCACAAGGTAGTAATACAGCAGAATCAGCAGGCCGGTCAGGAAGGGGGCAAGGGCCATGTGCTTGCCGGTCAGGCTGCCCCAAACGCGCACGGTATCGAAGCCGAAAAACTCGCTGATCATCCAGTAGGAGTTGGCCGAAATCCAGAAAACGATGGCCAGGTTGTGGGCCAGTTCGGCCTTAATGTCGCGGGTGCGCCAGGTGATCAGCACGGCAATTAAGAGAGTCGGGAAAATCATGGTAAGGCCCAGGGGCTTCCAGATCATACACCAGCCGATGTCCTTAAGCAGCCAGAACAGGATGTGCATGTTTTCCATACGGCGGTACGGTGCCGGGATGGTATAAAGCTGGTCGGAAGGCTGGCTCATGGGAAACGGAAAAAGGGGCCCGCAAAAATAGCAGACCGCGTCACAGATCAGCCACGCCAAACCCTGGTAACGTCTTCAACATCCGAAGGCTAGGAGTAGGGCAATAAAAAAGCCACCCAATTGGGTGGCTGATTCAGCAAGAATAAGCTAAGAATTAGTTGAGCCACAGCTGAGCTACGGGCTCAAACCGCTGACTGTTGAAAGCCCCGTACGGCCGCTCGGCGTAAAAACCCAGGACGTGTACTTGCAGCTTGCCCGTACGGGCATTCGGACGGTACTGCACTGGGTACACGGTGCCGGTTTCTGGCCAGTCCCCGATATGGTCGGTGGGCCGGCAACTGGCATCAATGCAGCGGGCATACTGCTGCACGGGGAGAGGAAAAGGAAGGCTGGTCTTCTTCGTTCTGCGCATATCCAAAAATACGAATATTATTTTTAAGCTAAAAATATTAGGTAGAAAAAAAGAAGGAAATTTATCCAAATAGTGTCACTGGGCTAGGATTAAAACGATATTAAAGATAAAAGTTTAAAAAGAAAATTTTGATTGTCTGGAACTATTCTGTCTGCCTTTTCTATAGAAGTGCTAATGATATTAGTTATATGGCTCTGTTTGTGCTAACGAGTGTTAGTTATGGAATGCAGCCAGCTTTTTTGGCAATGGCTGCGTTGCTCTGGACCGTGCTAAGGACTGTTTGGCTGAAGGTTATCTTCGCTAATCCAATGAATATTATTGACTTTCTATGTAGATAGTCGTTATTTTTCCGTATCCCAAAGCGTCCGCCTACGTATCGGGTAGTATCCTGCCTTTTGTATTGTCTGCTCCGTTATGAATACCACCGCACCTTGCTTGTTCTCTTCGCTGCCGGCGGCCCTGCAAAACCGCTTTGTTCAGTTTTTGCGCCAGGAGTTGGGCGGCAGTCATCATACGGCTGTTGCACCCGCCGATGAATGGATGCAAGCCGCTCTGGTCGTAGACCCTACGGTGCAAGTGCACCCTAGCCGCGGCACCTTCTGGATTCGGCGCGGCCGCCAAGCCCTGGAAAACATTGCCCGCAACTACTTGGTCGTGCCCCGGCCGGTAGCCGAGCTGCTCGACCGGCACCAGCTCTTGCGCGCCAACCCCGCCGATTACGGCCTGACCGACGAGGAATGGCTGGCCTTGGCCTTATAAAACCTGCTTCTAATGTGTGGTAATGAAAGCGGCCCGGTAAACTACCGGGCCGCTTTCGTCTTTTCAGGGATATGGATCTTAAAGGCCAGCTGTGGTGTAGCCCAGCACCGGGGCCTCACCGTCGGCATCGGTCAGTACAAAGGCCGGCGCTTCCTGAGCCACCTCGTAGCGCAGCACCACATCGGTTTCGAAGGCAATAAAGTACGCGCAGAGCATCTTCAGGGCCCGGGACTGCCAGCTGTCCGATAGAAAGCTCTCCAGGGCGGCTGTCGTTAGTTCGGGCAGGCTGATTTCCAGCGCGGGCAGGGTTTCCTGATACATTCCACCCAGCACAAACTGTCGGCCCAACTCCAGATTGCCCAGATTTAGTCCGCCGCCCCCCGCCCCAGGACTTGAGGTGAGCGTGGCTGGTGTCGCAAAGCTCAGCGGGGCCACGGTGCGCAGCACAACGGGTGTTTCCAGCACGCTCTCGAAACAGCGCCGGGTCAGTTCCAGGTCGCCGGTGATGCGGTGAGCCAAAGGCAGCAGGTAAAGCAGCGTCGTGACCTGCCGGGCTGGCAACTGGCCTTCTAGATTCCAGAAGCGGGCCAGCACCTCGTTGTACCACTGCGCCGACAAGTTGGTCATGTAGCGCCGCTCTTCCTGCTCCAGCAGCACCCGAAACCGGTAAAATTCTTGCTCTAGCGGCAAAAAGAAGCGGCGGGCTGCCTTTTCCTTGCGGCGCTGGATCTGAATTTCTTCCACCATAGGCTGCACGCCAGGGCGGGGCGTGGGGTCGGTGGGGTGATGAAACAGCTCCTGGGGCAGGGCGTCGTACAGCCCTTCCCGGTGCACGTCGACCGTAGTTTTGGGCGAACTCCAGCGGTCGGTCTGCTCTTCGGTAGTCGTACCCAGGTCGCGGCGGTAGCGGCGGGCAAACAGGCTGACCGGACGAATAATAAAATCATCGAACTCGTAGCCGTGGGCCAACAAATCGGCTAGCACTACTTCCAGCCGCAGGTCGATAGGACGGCGCCGAAGCTGGGCAAAGAGCTGATGCAGAGTCGATACCGGCTTGGTGGCTGCTGCTGCGGGCCGCACCCCGGGATAAGGCAGTTCAGGACTGGATTTTGGCATAGTATATTTTTTCTGACAACTTACACCCGATTATAGCTCGGGTTGGTATAAACAGAGCGGTTTGCGCCGGCTAGCTACCTTCTCCGAACGAGTGCCCAACCTATTACTTCTTGTCGAACTTGGGCCGGCGCGAGTCCGTAGTTTGGCAAATATTGCAGATATATGCTTACTCCCAATCCCCAGGCCCAGGCGCGTAGCAGCGTCAACACGGCCTTGTCGAATGCCCGCTCCAGCGTGCAGCGCAACCCGACCATCATCAGTACGTTTCTGTACCTGCTTACGGTTGTGGCCATCTTTGCGGTGGTCGGCCTCGGGGCCGCCTACAGTCCCTGGTCCTACAAACTTACTTTTTTCCTAGTGCAGCTAGCAGCCTTGCTGCTGGGCATTGCCCATGTAAAGGCCATGCCGCGGTGGCTGCCCTGGTACGACCCTAAAACCTCCTGGCACGGCCCGCTGCTGACGGTGCTTACCTGGCTGGCCGCCGGCCTGGGGCTGGCCCTCACGAGCTGGGTGCCCTGGTTTGCGCCCGCCACCTCGTCTTTAGCCTTCGTCACAGCCTCGATTCCGGTGGCGGTGCCCTATTTTTTTCTGGCCTCCTACGATGCCTGGCGCGAGGTCCCGGTAAAGCAGTACAAGCTCTGGTACTACAATCCCAGCAACACGGGGCCCGACCTCTCGCGCATGGACCTGAGCAACTTCATGGTGATTCACTTCTGGATGTCGCGGCGCTACGGGGAGTCCCTGTTTCACGATTTCTCGTCGAAGGCTCCCTACGAAATGCGCTTCAGCGACCTGTTTCACATCTTTCTGACCGACTATAACCTCATCAAGCCTGAACAAGCCATTCAGTATCTGGATCAGGACGGGCGCTCCTACGGCTGGATTTTCTACGCCAAGCAACCTTGGTGGAAGCCGCGCCGCTACTTTGATCCGGATTACACATTCCGGGATAATTTCATTAAACAGGGTAATATTATTGTCGCCAAGCGCATCGCGGTGCAGAGCTAAGCGGCCAGTGCAAGGGCGTGGCGCCGTGTAATATGCTGGCGCTTGCCTAATTTGCACCGGCCTAGTATCTGGCAATAGCTATTTCTGTATTCTCCTTTCTTTTCTCGCGGCTTACTTATGCTACCCGAAATCAAGCATTACCCGGTAAACTGGGTCGACGGAATGAAAATTTCCCGTCGGCATTTCACTGAGCTTGAGCAATTCACTACCGAGCACCTGCGCGATGCTACGGCGCTGAGCCTGAGTGCCCACCGCTACGGCCTGTTGCCGGCCGATCCGCAAGGCCTGTCCTCCTTTGAGCTGCTGCTCAGCGTCGACCATCAGCAGGCCATTACGGCTCGGCTCACAAACTGCCGGGCCGTTACGGCCGGCGGGGCGCGCATCGAGCTGACGGGTACTGAGCCGCTGACGTACCGCGCGAGCCTGGCTCAGCTGCTGAGCGAGTTTAACCTGACGGCCACCGAGCAGCTCCGCTTCCACGTGGTCGTTTCGGTGAATCCGTATGTGCGGATTCCGATGGGCGCGCCAGCTCCCGAGGAAATTCCACCCCGCCACCCGTATACCACACCCGAGTACCAGTTGAGCGTGGTGCCGGCTTTGCAACTTAATTCTACCCAGGTCAGCTCCTTTCACCTGGTGGTAGGCGAGCTGGTGTACCAGGAAGGCGCGTTGCGGCCCGTGGCTCAGTTTATTCCACCCAGCATGGCCGTGCTCAGCCATCCGGCCCTGCTTAAGTGGCTGCACCAAACCGAGCACCTGCTGCAGGAAATCGAGACGGAGGCCTTCCGCGTGATTCACAAGGTGCGGATGCGGCCCGACAAAAAGAACAACCTCAGTGAGCTGGTGCACCTGGTGGCCGAGCGGCTTGTAACGGCTCTGGCCCAGGAGCTGACGGGACTGCACTTCACCGCGGCCCAGCAGCCCCCCGTGGAACTGCTAGGTACCCTGATGCGGCTGGCCAAGCAGTTCAAAACCAGCCTGTACTGTCTTACCGAAGCCGAGCGCGAAGAACTGCTCAAGTACTTTGAGCAGTGGTCTGAGATTCTGCCGGCGACGTTGCTCAATTCGCTGCAGGAAGCCACTACCGCCACCTACGACCCGCTCAGCGTACACGCTAGCCTGCAGGAGCACTACGCGCTGTGGCAGCTGGTGGCCACCATTTTCCGCCAGCTCAGCCAGCTCGAGTACATTGGCAAAAACAAGGAAGGCTGGAAAACCTTCATCAACGAAAACCCGGTGGCAGCTTCCACGGCACCCGAAAAGCCTGCTACCCGCTGGAACCCGTTCTAGCCCCGTTCCTTTCCCGACCTTCCTCGTTCTTTCATGAAACCCCTCAACCAAGCTGAACGCACCACCCGCCTGTGGAAATTCACCCTGCTGTATCTGCTGGCCTTGATTATTCCCGTTGGCGCTGCCTATTTCCTGTTTTCGGATGGTACCGTAGCCGCTGAAAATGCCCGCCTGAAGCAGGAGTTAAACCAAACCAAGGATGAGCAGCGCCGCCTGCTGACCCAGATGGATACGCTCACCAAGCACCTGCAGCGCATTGACTTCACCGACCGGCAGCTGCGTTCCGAAAGCAACGACCTGGTCGTGGGAGAGCTCAACAAGCGCGCCCAGGACTACCTGAACTCTATTGCCCTTTCGTTGAACGAGCTCCGGCGCGACTCAGCCAAGATGCAAACGGTGGCCAACAAGCGCATTGCCCAGAACGTGCTGCGCGACTTCGACCTGTTCCGCAACAACCGCAGCACCATCGACTTTTTGCGCCAGTCCCTTGATAAGCGGGGCATCGACGTGTCGGGTAAGGAGCAGCTGGCCGCCGAGCTGGCCCAAACCAAGCAGTTGCTGGCTACTTACCAGGCAGCGGCGGCCAACCGGCCGGCTCCCATGCCCTCTGGTGGCGGCGGTGGCGGTGGCGGCGGTAGCAGTGGTGGCGGCGGCGGAGGGGGCCTGCGGGCTGCCGAGCTGCAGCGCAACCTGCTCGATGCCCAGCAACAGGTCAGCCTGCTCGAAGACAAGGTCACGTTTGCCAATGCCGACTGCCTGCGCCTGCGGGCCGCCGCTGTGGGAGGGAAGCGCCGCCGCGAAATGCTGGAGCAGGCCCGCAAGTCTTACCTGACCATTCTGCAGAACCCCAGCTCCAACGATATGAAGGAAACCGTGGAGAAAATGGTGGAAGTAATTGACCAGGAGCTGAAAAAAGGCATATTTAACTAAGCTGCCGCCGCCCTGGCCGTGGGGCGGACGGCCATTTCCGGCCCGCCATGAGCAACGAGTACTACCGGCTTCCCCTCGACTTTGAAACCCTGCTGCAGCGCCGCGCCTTGCCGCGCTGCTCAGAGGAGGAGTCCATTGCCCAGCATCTGTACCTGATGCTGACCACGTATTTCGGCGAGTCGCGCTTCGATCCAACTTTCGGCTGCCTGGTATGGGAGCAGGACTTTGAGGCCATGACCAACATGCGCTGGAAAGATGCCGTGCAGCGCTCCGTGGAAGAAACCGTACGCAGCCACGAGCCCCGGCTGGAGCAGGTCAAGGTGCAAGTTGGCGTCGACGACTTCGAGATGAAAGGCGTAAGCCAGCGGATTCGGAAGCGGCTGGAGGTGACGATAAAAGCCGTCCTGCACCGCACCAACGAGCCGTTTGCCTTCCGCGCCAGCCTGTTTGTGGCGCCGCTATCCGTTAGCTAATTGTTTGTTATTCATTCCAGTGCCCGCATGACGCCTTCCTCCGACGATTTTACCAAAGCCGCCATCAAAACCCGGCTCACGCACAAAGCCGCCGAGCTTTGGGGTTATAGTGAGGCCGAAATGGAAGGCTTTGACCCGCTGGTGCAGATGCTCATGGAAGCCTGCGCTGTGGAGCTGGAAAAGATTGGCCAGGAAATTCACGGCACCCAGCACCGCCTCGTAGATCGGCTGGCCAGCCTGCTCAACCCCGACGTGGTGGATGCCCCGCGCCCAGCTCACGCCGTAGCCCAGGCTCTGCCCCGCGAAACCCAGGCCATCCTGCCGGCCGATGCGCAGTTTGTGTACCAGCGCCCGGCGGCCGGCCGTCAGGTGACTACGCGCCCAGTGTTTTTTTCCCCGCTCCAGACCACGAGCCTGACTCACGGCCGGGTCCGCTACCTGGCTACCGATACAACGCTCTGGCAGCTGGAATCGAGCTTGCAGAAGCGGGTAGTGGCCCAGGCTCCCACGGCGATACCCACCGAGCATCGCCGCCTGTGGATTGGCCTAGAGCTGGCCCCGGAAGTAACGTCGCTGGCCCACCTGAGCTTTTACCTGGACTGGGCTAACGAGCCCCAGCGGCCCACATTTACCTCCTTTTTGCCCGGCGATTCGTGGCGCCTCGATGAAACCGTGCTGACTGTGGAGCCCGGTTTGCGCGAGGATGGGCCTGCCGAAACCTTCCTGCACCAGGAATACGATTTTCTGCAGCGCGTGGAGCAGCACGTGCGGGCTGTATATGCCCCGCATTTCGTGCGGGTAGGCGGGGGAGCGGCAGCCGATTTGAAGGCTTACGTACCACGACCATATCCGGCGGCTTTGGCTGCGCAGCTGCCGGCCGCTGCCCTAGCTCAGCTCACCCAGCCCCTGGTGTGGCTAGAAGTGCGCTTTTCACACGCCCTGCCGCCTGAGGCCCTGACCAACCTGCTCTGCGCCACCAACTGCTTTCCGGTGCTGAACCGCCGCCTGCATAAGCGCCTGTTTCGGCTGCAGCAGGCCCTCAATATCTTTCCGCTCGATTCGGAGGAGCCGTTTCTGGCCATGCGCGAGGTGTACAGCCTCAACAATGTGGTGTACCGCTCCACGTCCCTGACGGGTCTGCAAGATGCTCAGACCGACACGTATACGCTTCGTACGCATGGCGTGGGCCGCTTCGATGCCCGGACCGGCAAGCAGGCCCTGATGCAGCTGCTGGAACTGCTGCGCGACGAAAGCCGGGCCTTCACCGCCACCGGCACCGATTTTATTTCCTCTACTTTGCGGGAGCTGAATCAGAACCTGGCCCGTCTGGAAGAACGGCTCGGCCGCGACGCTGCTGCTCAAAACACTGCCCCTTACGTGCTGTTGCGTCCCCAGGATATAAACGACAGCGTATATTTAGAATATTGGTCGAGCGACGGGGCAGCGGCCAACCGCCTGGCACCCGGCAGCCGCCTGCAGGTTTATGATGGGCAGTACCTGGATGAGGTGCAGCTGCTGACCACCACCGTAGGCGGGCAGGAGCGGCCCCGGCCCGAGGAGCGGGTCCATGCTCTGCGCAAAAACCTGCTGAGCCGTAACCGTATCGTGACCCTGGAAGACATCAAAGCGGCCTGCTGGGCCGAGCTGGGCAGTCAATTAGCACAGGTACAGGTGGAGAAAGGCTTCCGCAATGGCACCACGCCTGGCGCCGGCTTCGTGCGCTGCATCCGCGTGACGCTCACGCCGGCTGCCGCTAGTCGCCTGTCGGGTCCCGAATGGCAGCAAACGGCCGAAGACCTGCAGATTACCCTGGCCAGCCAATCGGCGATGAACCTGCCCTACGAGGTTCTGGTAAAAACCCAGTAGGGGAGGCTCCTTATTAAAACCAGAAGGGCCAGCAGTACGCTGGCCCTTCTGGTTTTGCTTTAAACACGTGACGCTACACTTGCTCCACTGGAGTGGCGGCCGTGGTTTCCCAGGTCAGCTCTTCGGCTTCGGGCGCTTTGCTGAGCGCAATGACCGAGCCTTTGCCAACCTCGCCGGAAATAATCATCCGCGAAATGGGCCGGCGCAGCTGCTGGCGGATTACGCCCTTGATGGGCCGAGCTCCGTAGCGTGGCGTGAAGCCCGACAGCGCCAGGTGAGTGCGGGCCTCGTCGGAAAGCTCCAATGTAATGCCCTGCCGGCGCAATTGCTCCTGCAAGGGCCGCAGGTGAATGTCGAAGATTTGCACCACGTTTTCCTCCGAAATCGGGGCGAAGGGCACAATCTCAGTGAGGCGGGCCAGAAACTCGGGCCGGAAATGCCGACTCATGGTTTCCATCAGCGTATTGGTGGCCGGAATCTTACCTTCCCCAAACGACTTGATAATCTGCTCACTGCCGATGTTGGAGGTGAACAAGATAACGGCGTTGGAAAAGTCGCCTTCCCGGCCCAATCGGTCGTGCAGCCGGCCTTCGTCCAGAATCTGCAAAAAGATGTCGAATACCGAGCTGTGGGCCTTTTCGATTTCGTCAAACAGTACCACTGAGTAGGGCTTCTCCCGAATCTTATTTACCAGCATACCGCCTTCTTCGTAGCCTACGTAGCCGGGAGGCGCCCCATAGAGCAGGGCAGCCGAGTGCTCTTCCTTAAACTCCGACATATCGAAGCGAATTAGGAAAGACTCGTCGTTGAAGAGGAAGTCGGCCAGGGACTTGGCCAGTTCCGTTTTGCCTGTGCCGGTAGGGCCCAGCAGGAAAAACGAGCCAATCGGCTGTCCGGCCTTAATCAGGCCGGAGCGCGACTCCAGAATGGCCTCGCACAACGCTTTTACCGCATGGTTTTGCCCTACTACCCGCTGTTGCAGGGTTTGGTCCATGTTGAGCAGTTTGTCCCGCTCGTTGCTTTGCAGCTTGCCCAGCGGAATGCCGGTTTTGCCTGCTACCACGGCCGCCACGTCGGCGCGTTCCACGCTGTCCTTCTTAGTAGCCGATAAGGTGATTACTGCCGCCAGCAAGTCCCGGATGTAGGCCTCCAGCGGCTCCGAGGTTTCGAGCGTATCGGGCTGCTGCTCCTGGTCGAGCTGGTTTAGCCACAAGTGGCTCACCTGGTTCTGGACCTGGTACAGAAACCACCGCAGCTCCTTCATGTACTCGGCTTCTTCCAGCTCCGAACCTCGGGCAGCCAAGGCTTCAAACTCTTGCTGCAGCTGCTGCAACTCGGCCTCGGCGTGGCTGTCGAGCATGCGGATGGCGGCCATAGTCCGGTCCACGAGGTCAATGGCCGAGTCGGGGAGCTGCCGGTCCTTGATGTAGCGCTTGGCCAGGCGCACGGCCTCACTCACGGTGCCTTCGCCGATGGTCAGGCCGTGGTGGGCGGCGTAGTGGGGCAACACGCTTTCCAGCATCCGCTCGGCCACTACCACGCTGGGCTCTTCCACCCGCAGCACGTCGAAGCGGCGGTTGAAGGCTTCGTCGGCCTCAATGTACTGACGGTACTCGTCGTTGGTCGTGGCCCCAATGACGGTGATTTCCCCGCGGGCCAGCTCCGGCTTCAGGAGCTGGGCAATCCCCGCCCCGGCCGAGCCTTTGGGGTCGAGCAGCACGTGAATCTCGTCGATAAACAGAATGGCGCGGGTGTACTGCTTGATTTCAGTCAGCACGCTCTTAATCCGGTCCTCTACCTCGCCCTTGTACGAGGCACCGGCCACCAACGTGCCCAAATCCAGCTCAAACAGCACTACTTGCTGCAAGTGGGTTGGCACTTTCTGCTGCACGATCTGCTGAGCAAAACCCTCGACCAGCGCCGATTTGCCCACGCCCGGCTCCCCGACGAGCAGCACGTTGGGCTTGGTGCGGCGACCCAGAATTTCGGCCATCTGCCGGGTTTCCCGGTCGCGCCCTACAATGGGGTCGAGCTTGCCGGCGGCAGCTTCCTCGGTCTTATTTACGCAATAGGTAGCCAGAGCGCCTGCCTTGGCGCCCGGCGCGGCGCGGTCGGAGAGGGGGGCACTGGTCTGCCCGTCGGCTCCTACGGCCAACGGCTGTAAGGCTTCGGGCTCAGCGGCGCTCATCACCTCCCGCTGCGTCAGGGGCAAGGATTTGAGTTGCTCCTCAGTGAAAGCCAGACCCGGCCGTAGCAGAGCTGCCAGTAGGCTTAGCGGGTCGGTTTGGTCTTTGGCTAGCTGCAGCGCTACCAGGTCGGCTACTTCCAGGACGGGCTTGAGCTGAGCATCCTGACCGGGCATTTCCGGCGGCCGCGTCGACTTGGGCAAGCCTTCCAAGCGCACCTCGGCCCATTCGCGCAGGTAGTGGATGTCCTTGTCCAGCTCGATGGCCAGCCAGGAAGCCAGCCCGATTTCATTGTGCAGCAGAGCCGTCAGCACGTGGGGGGCGGCGTAATACTCGTGGCGGTATTCGTGGGCCACGGCCTGCGCGATATGCAGGGTTCGTTTTAGTTCGTCGGAGTAGGACACAGAAAAAATATAGGGTAGATGAATGGCTGAAAGGTAGGTAAGCCAAGGAAGGAACCTGGGCCGTAACCCGCATACGCAATGGACCCCTTCCGAGCCGCCGACTAGGTAGGATTTGTCTTCTAACCAGCTCGTACACTGGGAGAAAACTACCGGAACTCAACAATTCCGAACTAATCAATATTGGGAATCGTAAATATCCGGGAAAAAGTGCAACACCCTAGACGATGACTCGGCAGTACTGAAGCGACTACAGAAAAATTAGTGGCGTTAAAGTATCGGATTTCCTGAATTAATGTACCTTTCGGACCAGGTAGGCCGTATAGAAATCGTCTAACGGATTGATATTTCATCATTTAGTCACAAATCTGTTTCTATGTTCAACTACGGAATCGGCGGGCAAGAGCGTAAGCTTGATAACGCACAGGAGTCCATCTCAGATATTCCCCTGAATCGGACTTTGCTGGTACAAAAGCTGACGGCCGACCCGCCTTTGCGGGCCAAAATTGTAGAAGGTCTGCGGACGCCTGAAGCCGTTTTCGCGCACTTCAAGCCCGAAGTGGCCGTGGAGTTCGAGAAGGAAGATGGCTCAGTTATCCCGGAGAAACTCCAATTTGAAACGTTGGGCGACTTTGGCAAGCAGGGTATCATCAACCAAAGTAATTTCCTGCAAAGCCTCGATACCGAGGCCGACAACCTGCAAAAATTGCTGCGTCAGCTCAAGTCAAACAAAATTTTGAAGTCGGCCCTGGAAAACCCCGAAACCAAAGCGGCGTTTCTGGCGGCCATCGAGGCCATGATGAACGAGCTGGACTAGTTCACGGCTGATTTCTTCACGCTTTATACTCAGTAGGGAACCACCCATATGGCCACCGAAAACCAAGATATTGCCTCCACGGCAGGAGCCGCCCGGGAACGGGAACTGGCTCCGCGCCTTGAACAAAATGCTCAGGCCCTGGCTAAGTTCGGCGGCTTCGACCTGCTCGAAACCACCATCGACGGGGCATCCAACCTGAATCCGGAAAAGAAGGCCCGTAAAAAGATCTTCCTGACCGAAGACAGCAAGAAGGCCGACCGGCAGCAGCTTAAAAAGCGGCTGGCTCTGTGGCACTCCGTGCTCAGCGAGTCAGATTCGGTAGCGGATGCCGTGCAGAAAAGTGAGGAAAAGGTAGAGTCAGCTAAAAACCAGCTCACCGATAACCTCAAAAAGGCCATCGAAGCTACGCACGACCTGGAACAGGCTTATCGTTCGGTTACGTTGTTTTACCGCAACACTGACCAAAACGAAATCAAGAACATTTCCATCCTCAACGCCGATAAGGAACAGCTCCAGGATCTGGATAATACTACCTTCATCGACGCCGTATCCGACGAGCTGGAGCAGAACTATGACCGCCTCGATCTGCGCGATAATTACTCGCTGCTGGTGATTCCAGGTTATTTGGGTTCCAATAAGGTTATCGACAAATGGGCCAAAATAGCGCACAAGAACAAGGTGATGATGGTCACCGACTTCGAGCACTACGATTCGCCTGACGACGTTATTGAGCTCTTCGACGAGGCCAACCTGACCGGTGCCGAATCCCATAAGTCCAACGTCATCATGGCCTGCAACTGGCTCGTGGGTCGTGGCAAGTTGGAGGAAGTAGGGGAGGAAGAGGACTTGTTTGTGCCTCCATCCTCCGCCTTGGCAGGCCGGATCTACAGTACGCTGGCTTCGCAGGTAACGGCCGGGCGCAAACACGGCACGCTCAACGAGGTAGACGGCGTGCGCTTCCCGCTCCGCAAGAGCGAGATTGCCAACATGGAGAAAATCGGCCTCGTACCGATGGTGAACGAGTACGGTCGGGTAATGGCCTTCTCGGCTAAAACCCTGTTCAACGGCGACAACATCGGCCTGCAGACTTACTCAGTGGTGCGCGTGTTCGACCACGTGACTAAAGTGCTGATCGACTTCCTGAACCGGCGGGCTTTCGAAAACTGGGACCACAACGTGCGCATGGACATCCAGAGCCAGATCGTGCGGTTCCTGGATGGTATTACCGGCCCGGGTAAGCTCATCGAAAAATTCTCCATCAAAAAATTTGAGCGGGACCCCAATCAGAAGGACCGCATCCTGCTCGACATTCACATGGTGCCGTACTTCCCGGCCAAAACCTTCCTGGTTTCCCTGGATGGCACCAAAGGCGATGACCCGGATGCGCCGGGCCGCGACTGGAATGCCGAGTACAAGCAGCAATAGAGCCACAGGTGTTGTGTAGTGGAAGTGGCTGTTGCAGATCAGTAAAGTTGTAGTGCCCTTTATTAATTCTTCATTTTTCACCCCCTAATCATTTTATCATGGCATCATTTAGTGCATTTTTCAACGCCGCTGGCAGCGGTGACTGTGAAGTAGTAAGCTGCAGCTACTCCTTCGATCAGGCAATCGATGACAAAGGTCGTCCTTCGTCTAAAGTGCAAGGTGGTACCATCAAGGTAACCATTGTTTCGACCGACAGCGCTTCGCTGACCAGCTGGATGCTGGATCCGTTCAAGCGTGAGAGCGGTAAGATCATCTTCAAGCGTATCGACCAGGATTCAACACTGAAGGAGATTTCCTTCGAAGAAGCCTACTGCGTAAGCTACGCTGAGCATTTCGATGCTCGTGGTGCTGACACCAACACCTCCATGACTTTGAGCCTGACCATTTCGGCCAACAAGATCAACGCCAACGGCGCTATGTTGGATAACAAGTGGGTTTAAGCGCTTCGCGTTAACTCCGCAAAAAGCCCCCGTGACAGATGTCGCGGGGGCTTTTTTTACGTGTAACTCTTACACTGGCTTGATCAGTAATCAGAGTTGCGGATGTAATGGATACTCCTCGTTGATGTTCTGCGCCACCTTTTGCGTGGCGTCTCATAAGCTGTTCGAGTAGTCGCGGCGGCTCACTTTGTAGCCTGTTGTAATTACTCCACCTGGAGTATTCCGCTCATCTACCACTTCCAGCAGAGTGGCTAAGCGCCCTCCTCGAAAAGTAATAAGATGACCTAAACCATCCTATTACATTATATTCTTGTGAAACCGCTCGATAAGTGCCATTAGCTCCTTTTGGCCCTTATTTCGTTCATCTTGTCTTTCACCCCTAATCATATTGAATAACCCTCTATACTGCTCGCTATTTGATTCATCTGGCTTTATAAGCCCAAGTAGCTTTAAAATTTCGATGGTAGCGCGTACAGCAGAGTCTTGATAATCATCTTTAATGAATTCCAGTAGCTGGTTTATCCTTTTAGCACTGTCTGGCAGGTCCGCTAGATATTTTATAAACCTTGTCTTTGCCGTTTTATTTTTCAGAGAGAATTTTTCAAATGTTTCTAGATACCTCTCGTCGTGGGTAATGTCCCAGAGGTATTTAGCTAGATCATAATCTAGGCCGGATTCTGGGTAATATTTCTTTTCCTGTAGAGTCTGCTCTAAAAAGGCAACAGCAGCTGGAGTAGCCAGCTTTGCCAAAGACGGGAGAGGGCTCATGTCGCCCGTACGAGCTTGGGCCAGCAGTAAGTGTTCTGCTTGTTGAAGCTCTTGGGGGCTCATGTGGTCATACCAACCCAAGTCAAAGCCTTGGGCTTTAGCGTAATCCTTAGCCTGCAGTTGCGCTAAAAACTGTTGAAAAGCGGAGCTACTCATGGTTTGGGTAATGGAACAGTCTCAATGTATGTGATGTGTGGTAACGAGGCACGCTTGTTTAATTCTTCGTACTCCACATTCTTCCACATCATACCAACTTTGTTGCGCACGACCGTTACAGGACCACTAGATTGATTAGCGTATCTTCTGGATAATGCCTCCCACAAAGGTTGGGCATCCTTCGGACCTCCGGTTCCCCACTGGCCATATTCAAACTTGTCGTCCAAGTGCTTCCAGTTATTGAAGATGTTGCCGCCAGGGGTGGCCTCCATTGTAGTCCCTTTTATCTTGTCGGCATACCGTTGTGCTTCAGGCCAATCTCCGGACCAGAATACGGCTTTGCCATGAGGGGAAGATAAATCTAAGAGCTCGGCCATTTGCTCATACTCGCCATTCTGGAAATGACGGTAGGCTCTGGCGGCATCCCTGCTATTCTTAAACTGCTTGCTCTTGCCGTCAACACCTTTGGCTCGTTTCTGAAACTCATTCCAGGGGTTGCTTTTACGAATGCCTTTACATCCACTCAGGCCGAAAATATCAACCTGCTTATGAGGATCAGCAACGTAAGCGTAGGGAGCTATACCACCCAGTAGCCCAATTGGATCCTGACTAATGTAGGAGCCGGCTTCAGGGTCGTAGTAGCGGAAGCGGTTATAGTAGAGGCCGGTTTCCGTGTCCTCATACTGACCCTGGTAGCGGAAGGGGCAGGCCGCACGTGTTCCTTCGAGCAGCCGTAGCTGCCCGTAGCTGCCCAGCTGAGCATTCCAGCTGGAGTGCCCCCGCTCATCAACCATTTCCAGCGGAGTGCCCAAGTGGTCGGTCAGGATGCTGTAGCGCTTCTGGCCGGCCAGCTTGGCTAGAGGGGCGAAGCTGTCCTCCTCAAAGAGCCAGGTGATGACATCCGCCGTATTGTTGCCGTCCAGCTCCAGCTCCTGCCATTCATGCAAGGGCTTGTTGCCGTCCCAGACCCAGCGCGTGACTTTGCCTTTGAAATGTTTGCTGATGCGCCGGCCCAGCGCGTCATACGTGAAGCTGACGGTGGCTCCGTCCGGGCGCGTTACTTGCGCCAAGTGCCCGGCAGCGTTCCAGTGGTAGTGCCAGCGCTGGCCCTTGGCAGTTTGCTTCTCAATTAGATTCCCCAGCGCATCGTAGTGGTACTGCATCCCGTTGGCCTGCAGCAATTCGCCCGCCTTGCCGTAAGTTCGGTCGTTGTGGGCAGTGGTTTGGAACAGATTGCCCACCGCGTCGGGTAAGCGCAACTCCTCCGTGCCGTCTGGGTAGAGGGTGGCGCTCAGGGTACCGCGCGCATCATGGGCAAAACGGGTCGTGCCCGTCGCCGAATCGATGAGCTCGGTTAGCTGATCGGGACCCTGCCAGCGGTAAGTGCGGCGGCGCTGTTGACGCCCAGCGATAAGCTGCTGATTGATAGGGCGGCCCAGCTGGTCGCGGTGCCAATGAGTTTGGACGCCGCCACTGAGCGTCCGGGCCATTTCCAGTCCTTGGGCGTCGCGCTCGAAGCGGGCATTCCAGCCGCTGGCGTGCATACGGGCCACGTCGCCATAGTCGTCGCGCTCCAGGTTTACGGCCGCACCTAGGGAAGAGTGCAGTCCGATACGCTGCCCGACTTGGTCATAAGTGCTGCTGACGCGGTGCGCACCCTGAATTTCGTGCAGTACCCGGCCGCGGGCATCTCGCTCCCAGGTTACGGTTAAGGCCTCGTTGCGGGCTTCCAACAGGCTGCCATCAGAGCGGAACGCAAATTCTTCCTGCGTGCCATCCGGGAATGTGACGGCCGTAATGCGGCCCGCGGCATCATACGCGTAGTGCGTTTCTCTTTTGCCAACCCATTGGGTAACAACCTGGCCGGCGGCGTCGCGCTCAAAGCGGCGCTGCAAACCATCAAAGCCCGTTTCGGCCACAATCTGCCCGGCGGCATTGAAGGCGAACTGGTAGGGGCGGCCGTGTTCGTTGATTAGGCGGGTCAGCCGGCCCTCAAGGTCGTACTCGTAACGTATTTTGCGGCCAGCTTGGGTGCGGGCGGCCAGCCAGTCGAGGCCGGTATATTCCAGGGTGACGTCCTGGTGGTCGTCGCGGGCGCGCAGCACGTTGCCTTCTGCATCGTAGGTAAGCCAGCGCACGTTGCCATCGGGCTCATCCACGCGAGTCAGGCGTCCGAGCAAATCGTAGGAGCGGCGCTGCGTGTTGCCACGGGCGTCGGTCAGGGCCGTGAGTTGGCCCAGCGCGTCGTGCTGCCAGCGGCGCAGTTGCCCATCGGGCTGCTGCACTTCCCGCAGGTTGTGCTGCTCATCATAGAAGAAAAGTGTGGGCGGGCTTTGGGCAGCCCCCACTGAGTGGAGAAGCCCATTGCGGTAGCTGGATTCTATAGTCAGGCCGTCGGAGTCGAGACGCTGAATCTGGTTGCCGGCTTCGTCGTAGGACCACTGCCAGGTATTGCCCAGGTCGTCGGCTGCCGCTACCGGTAGGTCGTTGGCAAACTCGGTCTGGATTTTGGCTCCGCCGGGAAAAGCTGTGGCGATAAGATTGCCCCGGGCATCGTAGTCGTAGCTAGTAGCGCGGCCCAGCGGGTCCCTCTCCAGTGTAAGCTCATCGTACTGGTTGTAGCTCCACTGGTGCACAGCCCCCAGCGGGTCGAGGTGGGCCAGTACCAGCCCTCCTTCGTGCTGATACACGCTGACGTCGCCCGGTATTGAGCTGCTAACGGTGGTTTGACCGGGCTCGTATGTGAACTGGCCGTTTAGAATGTTACCGTCGCCCCAGGTCCGAATGCACTGGGCGGCAGAGCCCTGACCAGCGTACTCAAAGTAGAACGACAGGCCCGAACGGAGCGTTTTCTGCACCATCAGGTGGCCACGGTAACCATAGCGCCTAATATGACCCAGCGCGTCGGTTTCTTTAATAAGGTTGCCCAGCGCGTCGTAATGGTAATGTACTACTGCAAAGTGGCCAGCGCCTTCGGGGCTAGGCGCTTCCAGAGTGGCTATGCGGCCGTTGGCATCGAGTAGCAGACGCACTTCGCGGCCGGCGCTGTCGTAGATGGTTTGCAGGCGGTGCTGCTCGTCGTAGGCAAAGCCAATGGCAAACCCGTTGGCATTCTCAATGCTGGAAAGCTTGTAGGGTTCGGGTTCCTGAATAGTGGCATCTGAAGTTGTCGGAATCCGGAAGCAGTAGAAAACCTGTTCCTGCAGGTCCAATATCCGGTACTGCCCATCAACGAGCCGAGCGTCGAGCCGCTCCCGGCGGTTGAAGGCGCGGTACTGGTTGGCGGCGGTGAGCGGCTCAAACAAGGCCAGCCGGCCGTCAGCCAAGCGCAGGGCTAGAGTTCCGTCGTCTTCCACGGCCAGGGCCAGATCGTAGCGGTGGTGCCAGCCGTGGCCCAGCGGGCCCTGATACTCGGAGTTGGAATACCAAGTCCGCTCCCAGACGAAGGGTATCGGGCCGGGCAGCTCCAAATCGACAAGATCGAAGAGCATCACACCAGTAGCCACGTCCACCGGGTCTTTCACGCAGGTGCGCTTGCTCTTGGTGCAGCCCGGCACGGCGTCGAGCTTTTTAGCTTTTTTGCCGGCCTTGGCGGCGGCTTTTTCCGCTTTGCGAGCCTTTTTAGCGCCGGTGAGCACCTTGCCCATGACCTTCATCTTACCCGCCGCCGAGCGGGCGGCCCGGCCGGCCAGGCTCATTACGTGGCCCTCCACGTCGGCCAGGCGGGCGGCGCGGCTGGCCATGCGCGCCACCCGGCTGGTCTTGGCCGCCGCGTTCAGGGCCGCACCTGCCCCAGCCGTGCCCACGGTCAGGCCCACTTCGAAAGCTACCTGGCCCGTGACGTTGCCCCAGTCCCGGGGCGACATGTTCTGCAGCTTGTCGCCCACCTTCTGCCAGTTCTCGCCGTTGCTGGCCCACTCTGCCGCGTTGCTCACGCCTTGTTTGGCGCTGCTGGCCGCGTTGGCCCAGTTCTGCGAGTCGCCGGCCCATTTATAGGCATTCGTGGCGCCTTCGCCAATGGCCTTGGCCGTGTCCACGGGGTGGGTCACGGCATTCCAGCCGCCCTTGGCCATGCCCCACAGGCCTTCGGCCAGGCCTTTGCCCCCTTCCCAGACGCCTTCGGCCACCCCGAGCTGGAAGCGGCCCACGTCGCCCAAGGGGCCCAGGGTTTGCAGATACTCATCGGCCTGGTCGGCCAGGCTTTTGTCCGGGGCCGGGGGCGGGGCGCAGGCGGCCTGGGCGGCGGCCATACTGAAGTGAATGCCGACCTTGCCGCCGAGGCCGCACTGCAGCGTGGAGTCTTCCAGCAGCAAGTGGGCCGGGCCCAGCTGCACGTCATTCTTGACCGGGCTCCAGGTAATGGGAACCACCAGGCAGGGCATCTTCGTGATGGAGCACACGCCCATGGGCGGCACGTTCACCACCGGTATCTTGTCGAGGTCAGTGGCCAGGTTCTGGCCGTAGATGGAGGTGCGCGCGTTGAAGGTGACATTAAAGGTCGCCGGGAGCGTGCCCTTGTCACAGGTCAGAAAAACGCCGGCGGGAACATATTTCTTGGCCATAAGTAGTCGAACTTAACCCTCCCCAAAAACAATACAAATAACAGTGCTGTAGCCAGGTCATATACTCCCGGCTGCCTGTAAGGTACGCAGCATATTAATATACGTGCTGGGCTCTATATACTGCTAGCTGAACAGAGACGTTGCTGGGACCGGGGGGCGCTGACTTGATACTATACGTTTGCCCTTAGTACTTCAGGTTGGAATGCGGCTATCGGGCATCGGCTTGGCGTGGTTTCGCAGCCAGCCGGCAATTCGGTTCCCAGATGCAGGCGTTGCTGGATATGCCAGCCCCTCACGTATGGCGGGTGAAAGTGACGGCCAGGGCATAGATATCAGGGCGCATGATGCTAGGCAAGGTGCTCACGAAGTGCCCGGTGTAGAGTCAACTCGGACTCGTTGACCAACACCATAGGAGTAGCGCCTACCGTTGGCGTACTACAGCTACCCGCCGGATGCATAACTCCGTTCGATGTGCCTAGCGTAGTTCGTGAATTTCACTGCCATACCCAATAATAGCTAAAGCCCCGATAGGTCGATGAGACCATATCCGAAGTTAACGGTAGGCCTCGATTCAGAAGTGCGTTTTTGAGATGCTATTACATCTTTGCAATGTTTACATCTTCTACCAGAGGATTGGTAAACGTGTCGAAGCTTTCAGTTTCTGTAAGAGAGAAAGCAAAACCAAAATTAGCAACCGGGTAGGGAAGGGCCCTCTTTCGTTTAAATCCTACAATTCTTACTTTATACTTTGCCGGATAAACATTAAATTTTTGGGCACTATACAGTGTTTCGCCATCCAGAGTTTGGTAAGATCTATTCGCTCTTCCTTCGTATTCCTTCGAATTCCAGGCATCCAAACTGTCAAGGCTACCCACCCAGACGGCTGCGTCAGATCCTACCATCATATTGCAATTGTCTAGAGCTAATACTTCCTGCCAACCGCTACTAAATACTTCTATTTCGTCTGTTTCACCTAAATCTATTATGTACCCAATTGAATTAATTGTGGCAATAGGCAGTAGATAGCCTTCGCGCATGGCTTCTTCAAGAAGATGGCGGTTCTTGTCAAGAAAATTATTTAATTTCTTAGTGCGGATTTTATGTTTTCGAAGGAAGAAAGTGAAGGCCTCTATAGATAAACAAAACAGGCCATAGCCACTGACATCAATAGTTCTTTCGTTCACAGCTGGAAATTGGTTTGTTTGAGCCAAGGTATTTTCCCGCTTTACGTAGCTCCTGGATTTTCTCTAATGCTTTACCCAGGATTGTTGCGGTACAGCGTCTGCTTTGTATTGGGGAATTTTAAGGATCCTTCTTAGAATAAGTCAGAATAAACCAATCATACGTGCCAGGTTACGCTGCCTTGTTGGTCGTAGAATGCTGGCGGAGTGACCAGGTCGCAGATTAGGCTCTGCGCCCTGCTGGCCCTAGGCTCTGCCTTCAAGTTTCTGCCACTCGTGCACAGACGTGTGACCATCCCAGATCCGGCGCGTGACCCCGACCCCGAAAGCCCAAGCTCCGCCCCAGTACGGGGCTTGTAGAAAAGAATACCACGTATTAATACACCAGCAGGATGCCGGCTGATTTATCGATTGGCTTACCAGTGTACTCTTCCTGCACGGGGCCTTCCCAGCCACAGGGAATATGTCCGGCTTCATACAGCGGCAAAAAGTCCAGGAAAAAGCTGGGCAGACGAGGAGCTATTTTCTGGTAATGATTCTCCATACACATACCCAGTATGTTCCAATCGAAATCGTGTGCAAAAGCATCGTCCAGATGGTATTCGCGCATGTATTTCTCAATCGTAGGTTTGAAATACGAAAGTTCTGGTTTGTACGCTTCAGTTATGGCATTCCAGAGCCTATCTTCTTTCGGATGTTTTTTAGATAAGTACATTGTCAGCCTATTACGGGCTTCCAGGGTGAAATTTTCCCAGGTAATGGAGTGTAGGTGCTTGTTTACTTCTTGACTAGAGGGTAGCCGCCGCTGCGTAAACGTTGTCTCAGGAATAGAGTATTCCCCCAGGTGTTGGAATAGGGGAAGGTCTTTTAGCCGTTGCAGAAATGCTTGGTCTGGGGTAGTTAGATCAGGTTTGCTCATCGCTCTCATCTACACGGGTTTATTCTGGCTGCTATGCTAGGGCTCTCCTGATTCCCTGCCGTATTCAATACGCTGTTTGATAGTGGCTTTGAGCGCAGCATTTACCTGACTGGGAAAGGCTGGTTATCTTCCGCGTCTTTTTCACTGCTTGACCATCCTCCAAGTTAGGGTGAAAATGGTGTTTGCCACCAGCTTCAAAGCGCTAGCAGCAACGGCTCAAATGTCAAAGGAAGCTTTGTATAGCTAGGCCCTAACATTGTTTTAATCGCCTCGCTATTCTTGCACCCTTCCACGAAGTGATACAGGTCTGGTGCTCCGTAGCGGATTCCTCCCATTCGTGCTGCAAGTATATAGATAGGAAGTTCATTATTGGGTTGTCGATGCGCTAAGTTCCAAACTAGGTATTCGCCATTCTCACTCATGGCGAAGGGAATCAGTGAGTACTCAATGCCTTCATATCCATCGGGCTCAAGTAGGAAAGGATCGTGCTCCATCTCTTCATAAAAGTCATCCATTGCCTGTTTAATCCAAGGGCTACGCACGGTCCACGAATCAGGATGTTGGCCCAGAGGAACATAGATCAAAAACAGGCCGCAGAGCTTTCCCCAGCCCAAGTGGGTAGCAAAGTCAATATAGGAGGGCGGAAAACCGTTGCCATCAGGGAACCGGTGCGCTGCTAGGTAGGCGCTATCCGGTTGAGTTATCGGATGCTTTTTAAGCTGGTCGAAAATTGACACAAAAGTATTTTTAAGCGTTAACACCCAGAATCACCACAAGAAGTATTCTGATAAAACCCATTTGGAATAACCGGCCCCGGAGACGCCTGCTCAGGCGTTGTGATAAATATGTAAGAGAGAAATTCCTGGCTACTATCCATAGCTAGGGCTTCTGAATTGCTTTCTAATACTTCATTCCCGTTGCCTGTTTAATGCAGATAAAAGAGTAGCAATAGCTTCTTTCATCGACGCCCTCCGTAGTCTTTATCTCATCAAGCTTCTCGGTGTAGGTGCAGTTTAGGTAGATGGGCAGACCTATCCTGTGCTGGGATTTCCCAACTTTTTTAAGCGAAGCCAAGCCTGCTGTCTGTGGCCCAGCTAGAACATTTTCCTATCCTAGACTAATCTCGGGTCCGGCACAACGCCTCTTAGGGCCTAAGCTTCCATTATCGACGAACAGGCCAGTTTAGCTGATTTGTCCTGCCGTTACATCTTCGCAATATTTACATCTTCTACCAACGGATTAGTAAACGAGTCAAAGCTTTCTGTCTCCGTAAGTTCGAATGCAAAACCGAAATTAGCAGCGGGATGCGCCAGCGCTTCCTTTCGTTTAAACCCTATCACTTTTACTGTATACATTCCTGACTTTACCTCGAATTTGAAACCTCGAAACAGTGTTATCCCGTCTAGTGTTTGGTAAGATATACTGTCTTTCTTGTCATACTCGCCTGGATCCCAATCGTCTAATCCATCAAGCGAGCCAACCCAGACGGCTGCATCAGTACCTACGTGTAAATTGCAATTGTCTAAGGTTAAAACCTTCTGCCAACCCGTATCAAAGATTTTTTCTGATTCACTTCCCACATCTACCACATACCGGGTTGAGTTAATCGTTGAAATTGGAATCCAAGCGCCTTCTTTTAATGAGGTCTCTATAAGTGGTCTGTTTTTGTCAAAACACTTATTGATCTTTTTTGATTTGATCTTCTTTTCGTTTATAAACTTATTAAACGTCTCTATAGACAAGCAAAAAAAACCGTATCCTGTTACTCTGACATTTCTTTCGTCCATGATCTATATGTGTTGAGGTTACTCGGGCCAGGAGATTTTACCCGCTTTATGTAGCTCCTGGAGTAAAATCGTCAAATAAGGCATCTTTCGTTCCTGGCAATTTTAGGAATCCTTTTTCGGGGAAGCCAACATAGGCTTTTTTGGCCTTGTCGAAAAAGTCATCCGTTGTACCGCCAAACGGCGAGCCATGATAAGGCACGCCTTCATCAATGAGGGTCCGGTGCAGGAGCTTGTGTAAGTCGGCCCTGTCCTTGTGCTGGTTGTAGAGCTCCAGCGGGGTGCCTAGGTGGTCGCACGGCATAGCCATCGGGCCGCGTGACGCTTATCAGCTGCCCAGCTCCGTCCCAGGCGTAATGCCACTGCTGGCCATTGGCCAGGCTCTTGCGCACCAGATTGCCTTCGGCATCGTACTGATACCGGGTACCGTCGGCCTCGCGCAGCTGCCCGCCCTTACTATACTGGCGGTCCGTACGCTCCAGGGTGCGGAACAGATTGCCTACCGCCTCGTGTTGACACAGCTCCTGCCCGCCGTCGGCGCTGGGTGCTGCCGCCCGCCAGAATGTGCTGGCTGGTGGGGCGGCCCCGTCCGTCACGGTTCCAGTGCTGCTGCACCCCGCCGCTGAGCGTGCGCTGCAGCTCCAGGCCCTGCTCATTCCGCTCGATGTTACTCAGGCACCTGCTTGCGCCTGAGTAACATCGCCTAAGGTATTACATATCTTTTAGTTACGGGAGTGTATGCCTTGCATCGGCTTTCTCTCATTCAGTTCTTCCCTGAGAGTGCGTTCTGTTTAGGAAAAGAGGCCTCGTTCTTTTTGAAGAATCCCAAATGGAATGGGTGACAAAAAGCATATGCCTATCGAGTAAACTTTCTTTCGCGCTCTATGCTTCGTTGAGCATGCTCTTCTAAACTGTAAAAGGTAAGTCCCACAAACTGTTCTTGCTCTAGCAGAGATTTTGTCTGCTCCGTACAAACGAGCACTTGCCAGTAAGCGGGCTCTTGCAAATAGAACAATGGTGGCACAGCTATTTCAGGACGAAATATTAGGTCCTGATAATACGCGTTGGGTGGCGTGTGCTTAGTTAATGGCTTTACCGGCGAAAGTATGTGCGGTGAATGGGCCACGTCTACTAGACTATTGTCGTCTTGAAACAAGCGCAGTAGGTAATATGGCTGATCAGTGAGAGGCTTGTTACCGGTGGATACTATGTTCAGGCTGCTTTCTTCGTAGTGCCCTGCTAACCAACCATGACCTTGCATGAAGTCCCGAAGGCGGGCAGATACTACCCACTGTCGCAAAATGTCAGAGAAAAGGTCGGCTCGGAAGCGGCGTAGTCCTTTGCAGACCATTAGCAATTGAGGTGGCAGCTGAAATTGGTCAGGTGCCGGCACACCGTCACGTTGTGGGTTGTAGCGGGACCAGGGACGCGAGTTCAGTGCTTCTGTAGGTTTCTTCTCGTTGAACTCTTCGGTAAGAGTGCGTGAAATGACCAATGGTAAGCCTGCCTGATCATCGGCTTGTGCAATTTTATCGATTACAAAAAACATTCTTTTTATCAAGGCATAATGGTGCAACTACCACCGCTGCGGCGGCTTAAACGTTTGCGCTCGGCCTTTTGCAAAGCGCTGATTTCTTTTCTTGCCTGAGTTTTTGTGATGACGCCGTTTTCAAATCTAGTGCGGGTTTGTCCAACACTGACCCTCATATCATCGATGATTTGTGGATGACTACCACTGTGATACTGATCGAATTTGTGGTCTATACCCGTCGCTTCATCTTTGGGCAAGTATACGCCGTTGGCCGGAGAGTCTTTTGGATTGTATCCTTTGGAATTGTGCACACGTGTGCCGTCACGATTGATACGGGCATGGGGTGCTTTCTTGCCTAGGCCAATGTCATCGAAAAAGTCCTGGTTATCGGTCCAGACCTAATGGGGAATGACGTGGTGGGCGCGGAAGTCACTTTGGGAAAAGGAGGTGTTACCCTTGGCATTTAACAGCGGGTTGCCCTGCGCATCCCGTGCGATAATGCCATGCGTACGACCAGCCTTGATCATCCGATTGCCCAGCGTGCTACTACCTTCGCTCAGGCCCAAGACATCGAGCTGGGTGAGCGGGTCGGCCACGTAGCTGTGCAAGGCCTCTACATCAGCCAGGCCGATGGGGGCCTGGCTGATGTAGAGGCCGACTTCGGGGTCGAAGTAGCGGAAGCGGTTGTAGTAGAGGCCGGTTTCGGTGTCTTCATACTGGCCCTGGTAGCGGAAGGGACAGTCCTGCGGCTTTCCCTGGCCCTGGCGCACGGCTCCGTAGCTGTCGAGCTGGGCCTGCCAGGTCTTGGTGCCCTGCTCGTTGTAGAGTTCCAGGGGCGTGCCTAAGTGGTCGGTCAGAATGCTGTAGCTGCCTTGGGCCGTGAGCTTGGCCATAGGGGCAAAGCTCTCTTCTTCAAACAGCCACGTGGTCAGGTCCTGTACACTCCCTGCCCCGGACCCGACTTCGAGTTCTTGCCACTCGTGCAGGGGCTTGTTGCCGTTCCAGACCCAGCGCGTGACTTTGCCACGGAAGCGCTTGCTCAGGCGCCGACCTAGGGCATCGTAGGTGAAGGTCACGGCATAGCCATCAGGGCGCGTGACTTGGGTCAACTGCCCGGCTCCATCCCAGGCGTAGTGCCAGGTCTGCCCCGTCGCCGTTTGCTTGCGGATTGGGGAGGCTGGGGATTAGCCTGGTCCAACAAATCTTTGCTCTCGTTCTAAACGCTCTTGTACAAAATCAGTAATGGTGTACAGATTAAAACCCAGAAATGCTTCCTGCTCTATTGCTGCCTTTATCTCCTCAGAGCAGAAAAAAGAACGCCAATAGCTACAGTCATCCAGTATGAACATCGGGGGGACTTGGGCATCTTGATGGAAAAGGAGTTCTGAGTAATAGACCATCGGCGGTGTATGCTTGGTCAGTGGTTTCTTAGGAGATATCACTTTCGGCGTATGCTCAAAATCGACCAATTCGTTATCGAATCGAAAGAAGCGAAGCAGATGATAGGACTTGTCGGTAATTGGCTTCTTGGTGGTAGAAAGCACCGTCAACTCACTTTCTTCATAGTGACCTTCAAGTAGTCTATGCTCTTTAAGAAAAGACAGGAATTGTGTTGAGACAATCCATTCTCTTAAATCGTCAAAGTAGACATCGGGTATAAAGCGTTTTAAGCCTTTGCATACCATGAATAATTTAGCTGGTAGGCGTAATTCTTCAGGCACCGATACCCCATTCTGCAAGCGGTTATAGCGGTGCCAATTACCCGAGTAAATCCCTTCCATCGGCTTCTTCTCGTTAAATTCTTCCGTGAAGGTGCGATGGATAGACGTGGGCAAACCTATTTTGTCCTGCGATTCGCGCGGCCGGTAGGCAACATAAAGCATGGCTAGAAAAATTAAGGGATTTGGATGCAGCCTGTGCCACTACGGCTGCTCAGGCGCTTGCGTTCAGCTTTCTGCAAAGCACTGATTTCTTTGCGCGCTTGCGTTTTGGTAATTGCGTTTGCCCTAAACCTATCTCGAATATCGGTGACAGAAGCTCCCATATCCGTAATAGCATCGGGGTGGCCGCCTTTGTGATAGAAGTCAAAGTCGTACCCAGGCCTACTGGCTACAGGAGCATCCTTCGGCAGAAAAACACCATTTTCGACGGCATCCTTCGGATTAAACCCTTGCAAATAATCCGGACCAGAGCCGCGGGGAAAGGTCCGACTGGCTCCTCTTTTTCCCAGGCCGATATCATCGAAGAAATCCTGGTTGGCAGTCCAAACCTTATGAGGAATGACGTGGTGGGCGCGGAAGTCGCTGCGCTTGAAGTTCGGAATATTGTGGGTATGGCCTGCTCGCTCTAACCGGTCACCGAGGGTAGTGCTGCCCTCACTGAGGCCGAAGACGTCGAGCTGGGTGAGCGGGTCGGCTACGTAGCCGTGCAATGCGCCCCCACCGGCCAGGCCGATGGGGTTCTAGGAAAAGAATAGCTCGTTGTGTGGTATAAGCCCTCTGTTTATTCACAGCCACTGGCATGCGCTTGCAAAAAAGAAGGCAATACGGTCTTTAGGAGAACTGCTTCTCCAAGTCGATTTTCATTTGGATGTACTCCTCCAGGGTGTAAAAGACAAATCCAAGAAACTGCTCCTGCTCCATAGCCCGCTTTGTCTCTTCGTCGCAGAAAAAGGAATAGAAATAACTTCGGTCATTCAGAAAGAAAAGTGGGGGGACCTTGGCCCCCTGCTGAAAGACTAGTTCCGGGTAGTATACGTTGGGCGGAGTAAGTGGCGTCTTCTGAATCGGAGAAACCACTTTAGGGGTTTTCTCAAAGTCGACCAAGTCGTTGTCGAAACGAAACAGGCGCAGCAAATAATATGGCTGCGTGGTTAGCTCCTTCTGGCTGGTGGAGATGACAGTCAACGCACTCTCTTCATAGTAGCCCTCAAGCAGGCCGCGCTTGTGCAAAAATGCTCGGAAACGCTCCGAAACGGTCCACTCCCGGGGCCGATCAGAGAAGAAGTCAGGGTTGAAGCGGCGCAGGGTCTTGACCACCATCAACAGCTTGGGAGGCAGGCGCAGGTGGGCAGGGACTGGCACGCCGTCGCGGTACACGTTGTAATCCCACCACGGACGGGGCACGGGCGAGTACATGGGTTTCTTCTCGTCAAATACCTCCGTGAACGTGCGTTCGATGTAGATGGGAAGGCCCAATTTGGTGTTTTGGACAGGGATGCGGGAAGCAACGTAAAGCATATAGTAGGAAAAGCGTTAGGGCATTATAGTACAAGCAACTCCGCGGCGGCTACTCAGACGTTGACGCTCGGCCTTCTGCAGGGCTGCAATTTCTTTTCGGGCCTGCGCCGCAGTGAGCGGGTTCGTTGGGTCATTAAATCTATCCCGAACGTTTTCTACCTGTAAACGCATCGCATCACTGGTTGCTGGATGTCCACCGCTATGGTACTGGTCAAAGCCGTATTTTCTGCCCACGTCTTCCGTACCGGGCAGAAACACACCGTTGGTCACTGCATCTTTCGGATTGACCTTGCGGCGGACATGGTTCAAGCCGATGTCGTCAAAGAATTTTTGGTTATCCACCCATACCTGATGAGGAATGACGTGGTGGGCGCGGAAGTCGCTCTTAGGGAAGTATGTGGCGCCTTTCTTCAAGAGCGGGTTCCCCTGGTCATCCAAAGCAATAATGCCGTGGGTATGGCCAGCAGCAGCCATGCGCCGGCCTAAGTCGCCACTGCCCTCACTGAGGCCCAAGACATCGAGCTGGGTGAGCGGGTCGGCCACGTAGCCGTGCAAGGCCTCTACATCAGCCAGGCCGATGGGGTCCTGGCTGATGTAGAGGCCGACTTCGGGGTCGAAGTAGCGGAAGCGGTTGTAGTAGAGGCCCGTTTCGGTGTCCTCGTACTGGCCTTGGTAGCGGAAAGGACAGGCCTGGGCCGCGCCCCGGCCCCGGTGCACGGCTCCGTAGCTGTCGAGCTCAGCTTCCCAGCTCACGCTGCCTTGCGCATCATACAAGGCCAGGGGCGTGCCCAGGTGGTCACACACGACGCTTTGTGCTCCGCTGGCCTGCAGCTTAGCCATGGGGGCAAAGGAGTCATCTTCGAAGAGCCAGGTGGTCAGGTCCTGCACCGCGCCGCTGCCAGGTCCGATTTCGAGCTCCTGCCATTCGTGCAGGGGCTGGTCGCCATCCCAGACCCAGCGCGTGACCCGGCCCCGGAAGCGTTTGCTGATGCGCCGGCCCAGCGCATCATAAGTGAAGGTCACGGCATAGCCATCGGGCCGCGTGACGCTTGTCAGCTGCCCAGCTCCGTCCCAGATGTAGGGCCAGTGCTAGTTTGTGGTCTTTGCTTGCCGGGTAGATTGCTACTGCCGTAGAGATAACATGACTCGCTTCTCCTGTTGTCGTAGCGCGCCTCGGTACGTGAGATTATATTACCATGGCTTGTCAAATGCTGTTACATATTCCTCTGGTGAAAGCAGAGTAGCTGCATAAAAATTATCGATGATTTTTTCTTTTAAATATTCACTTAATAGGAGGGATTCGCCATAAGTTATCTTTTCTGAAAAAAAGGCCTGCTGCTTTGTGCTGTTTATTATTCTTATGTCCTTATATAAATAATGGTTGCGTAAAGTATTTGACTCAACTTTAGTGTCACTAATAAAGTCTAAAAGCTTATCATCGAATCGGGCAATTCTAATGACGAAATATTCTTTTGTGCTGATGACATTTCCTTTGGTATCAATGATAGATGCCTTTGCAATTTCATAGCCTTCATTAAGACCATACTCTTGTAAAAAAACCAACAAGTTTTTTGATATAATTTTGTGATTTACATCTAGGGAGAAGAAATCAAACAATATCTCTTTATGCTTCTTGACGACGACAAACAAGTGGTCAGGGAATTTTAACTCTTTACTAGGGGGGGGGAATGGCATTAACTGGTGGTTGTAGTCGAGCCACGGCGCATCGGCTCCGTACATCGGCTTCTTGGGGTTGAAGTCGTCCGTGTAGGTTACATTTCCCCTGGCTGGAACACCTTTAGGCTGTTCAGCAGGCTGGCTGTACCAGATTAGTACTTTGGTCATTGGACAAAAATCTAGTGTCAGTTAATTAAGTTAGCCTATGGCATCCAGTACCACCGGTTCTTGTGTTGAGTTGTGCGTGTAAGTTTGTCTGTAGCTGTTGTATATCCAGCCTTGCTTGTGCGATAGTAGCAGGCGTTACTGGTTGAGCTCTAAATTGGGTGCGGATAGTTTCTACCTGCCTTCTAACATTTTGGCTATAATTTGTATGGCTTCCTTGATGGAAGCGTTCAAATCCATAGCCGTCTCCGAGAGCTTGAGAGTTTGGCAAGAAGATGCCATTAGAAGCACTGTCCCTTCCTCGCAATTTTATGTCCTTGAAAAAACGTCTGTTGACAGGGTCATTCCAAATTTCTTCAGGAATAAGATGATGGGCTTGCCATTCAACTGCCTTATTGGCGGTAGTGACCAATCCACTGTGCGTATGGCCTCCTTTCATTAGGTTCTGTCCTAATGTATAGCTACTCAGGCCGAGTATATCTACTTGTCTGTTGGTATCATCTACATATGCGTATAGGCTCATTCCTCCCCTAATTCCGATGGGGTCTTGGCTAATGTAGGTTCCAGTTTCTGGGTCAAAATAGCGGAAGCGGTTGTAGTAGAGGCCCGTTTCGGTGTCCTCGTACTGGCCTTGGTAGCGGAAGGGGCAGTCCTGGGGTTTACCTTTCCCTGCTCGTACGGCTCCGTAACTGTCGAGCTGGGCCTGCCACGTCTTAGTGCCCTGCTCGTTGTAGAGCTTGAGTGGAGTCCAGGTGGTCGCACACGACGCTGTAGTTGCCTTGAGCCGCGAACTGGGCCATGGGGGCGAAGCTCTATTCTTCAAACAGCTAGATGATAAGCTCCCCGGCGCTGCTGGCTTCCGGATCTACCTCGACTCTTGCCACTCGTGTAGGAATAGAATAGATAGGTAGCACAAATTCAGTAATAGCCTCATTATTCGCGTATCGCTGCACACACTTATTAAAAGGCTTGCAACGATACGCGAATAATAAGGTGATAATATTATTTTGATGAAAGGTCAGATATGCATCAACTATATTTTGCTTATGCTATTAAAGGTTGGTATTAAGCTGGGGGAGTGCTATTAAGTTTTTCAAAAAAATCAGTAAAATTATTTGCTAAAAGATACACGTTCTGGTATTTGGCTGAGACGGGCATGGGTGTGCCAGTTTCATCCTCGTAATCTTCCTCGTCCCACTCCATTTCATGATCCCACCAATAAACCTTTTGATAGTTATCAGGACCTACAGATATACATAGCTGGTTGCCCAGACCATCGTCAGCGAAAGGAACAAAACCTTCGGGCATTCGCTCACGATATCTTTTTAAGGTATCAATAATGGTAAGAGTGCTTTTTTTTGTTCTTTTTCCGTAAAACATTGTCAAGCTGGAACCTGAAAAAGATCCATTAGGTATTCCTAATTTTTCATCATGTACGTATTCGGGCTCCTGCTTCATTGGCTTAAAAGAGACAGAGTTTAGGAATATACATTCGCCGTAAGTAGTCAAGAACTGATTGTAGTCCGGAGGCAAAACACCATTTGCTTCCTTCTCAAGTAATTCAACTTCTTGTTTGTTTAGAGGATAAAATTGATCCTCAATTGGTTTTAACCCCCCTAGGCGTTTGATTTCATCTTCAATGGCCATCGTTGTGTTTTATTAGTGGAGTGATTATTAACAGCTTTTATTTCTAAGGTCGCTGGCGCCACCCGTATGGCGAACTCCACCATGCAGTTTTGTCGGCACGATCTGAACTGAAGTGCCTGCGGCATGGTGTGGAGTTAACTCTCGTTCGGAAAGCCATTCTTTGCCTGCAGTTTGATTTGCAAGATTGTATTTATCCGCTACAGCTTTATGTATCAAGGGCATGTCTGTGTCGTGTACCCCTGTCATATTTGGCACGTCTATGATATCAACGGAGTACGCAGCAAAATCAGGGGAGCCTTTTACAAAGGGAATCTTGCTACCTTCTGGTATCCCAAGAACATCATGATTATTGGGGATGAAATCTGAGTGCCCTGGTACTCCAGTCCAAACGCCATTCTTTGGTAAGCGCCAGCCTTTGGGTTTGGGGGTACCCGGCTCCCAAGGCATCAGCCCAAATACATCTACCCAGGAACCCGGATTGGAAACGTAGGAATAAAGTTTTGTTCCCCCTTTTAGGCCAATTGGGTCTTGACTAACATATTGTCCTGCTTCGGGGTCAAAATAGCGGAAGCGGTTGTAGTAGAGGCCGGTTTCGGTGTCTTCATACTGGCCCTGGTAGCGGAAGGGACAGTCCTGCGGCTTTCCCTGGCCCTGGCGCACGGCTCCGTAGCTGTCGAGCTGGGCCTGCCAGGTCTTGGTGCCCTGCTCGTTGTAGAGTTCCAGGGGCGTGCCTAAGTGGTCGGTCAGAATGCTGTAGCTGCCTTGGGCCGTGAGCTTGGCCATAGGGGCAAAGCTCTCTTCTTCAAACAGCCACGTGGTCAGGTCCTGTACACTCCCTGCCCCGGACCCGACTTCGAGTTCTTGCCACTCGTGCAGGGGCTTGTTGCCGTTCCAGACCCAGCGCGTGACTTTGCCACGGAAGCGCTTGCTCAGGCGCCGACCTAGGGCATCGTAGGTGAAGGTCACGGCATAGCCATCAGGGCGCGTGACTTGGGTCAACTGCCCGGCTCCATCCCAGGCGTAGTGCCAGGTCTGCCCCGTCGCCGTTTGCTTGCGGATCAGGTTGCCTTCGGCGTCGTAGTGGTAGCGCGTACCATTGGCTTCACGCAGCTGCCCGCCCTTGCCGTAGCGCCGGTCCGTGCGCGCCAAGGTGCGGAACAGGTTGCCCACCGCGTCGGGCTGGCGCAACTCCTGCGTGCCGTCGGCGTAGCGGGCCCCGGTCAGGTTGCCTAGCACATCGTAGCTGTAGCTCGTGGGCCCGAGCAGGCTATCCTCAAGCTGGGTGAGTTGATCCACGTCCTGCCACTGATACTGCCGTCGGCGCTGGGTGCTGCCGCCTGCCGTAATGTGCTGGCTGGTGGGGCGGCCCCGTCCGTCGCGGTGCCAGCGCTGCTGCACTCCGCCGCTGAGCGTGCGCTGCAGCTCCAGGCCCTGCTCATCCCGCTCGATGCGGCTGAACCAGGCACCGGCCCGCGCCTGGGTAACATCGCCTGTGGCATTGCGCTCCAGCGTTAGGTCAGCCCCCAGGGAGGAATGCAACCGAACCCGTTGGCCCCGTGGGTTATAGGCCGACGAGACCGTATGCGCACCTTGCGTTTCACTGAGGACCCGGCCCAACACGTCGCGCTCCAGCACCACGGTGCTTCCGGCAGTGCGGGCTTCGAGCAGGGCCCCATCGGGCCCGTAGGCGTACGTGATGGGCGCTTCGTTATTGTGCACTACGGCCAGTACCCGACCCACCGCATCGTAGTTGTAACGGGTAAAGCGGCCGGCTGGACGAAGCACTTCTGTTACGCGGCCCGCTGCATCGCGCTGGTAGTGGCGGGTCAGTCCGTCGAAGCCGATTTCAGTGACCACCTGCCCGGCCGCGTCCAACTCAAAGCGGTACTGCTCGCCCTGTTCATTCTGCACACTCGTCAGTTGCCCTTCCGTGTTGTAGGCAAAGGCAACCTGCAAGCCAGCCTCGACACGCGCAGCCAGCCGATTCAGGCCCGTATAGCGAAACTCCAGCGTCCGCCTGGCATCTTGGGCGCGCAGCATGTTGCTTTCCCCATCATAAGTAAAGATTTGCTCGGTGCCGTCGGCCTCGCGCACGGCTACTAATTGTCCGAGCAGATTGTAGTGCTGACGCCGCACGTTGCCGCGGGCGTCGGTCAGGTGCGTAAGCCGGCCCAGCTGGTCATACTGGTACGAGCTAATCTGCCCGCTGGCCGTCATGATGTGGCTAATATTTTGCTGCCTGTCGTAGCGCAGATGCGTAGTTTGCCCGGCCGCGTCCGTCAGGTCTAGCAGCTGGCCCTGGGCATTGTAGGTATAGTGGGTGGTAGCGCCGGCAGGGTCCATACTGGCTACCAGATTGCCTTTTGCATCATAGCGCCACTGCCATACAGCGTCGTTCGGCTCGGTCAACTGCTCCGGCAGGTCCTGCTCGTTGTACTGGGTAGCAACCCGAGCGCCATCCGGATACGTGACCAGCGTCTGATTGCCGCGGGCGTCGTACTCGTAGCTGGTAGCTTGCCCCAGCGCGTCGCGTTCCAGGGTCAGGTCCGTGTCGTCGTTGTAGATCCACTGGCGCACGGCTCCCAGCGAATCGAGCATAACCACGACCAGCCCGTTGCGGTGGGTGTAGTGTTTGGTGTAGCCTACCGAGTTGGTCACGACCGTGTACTCCTCGCTTTCGTAGCGCAGCTTCGTGTCGTAGATGCCCCCGTCGCCCCAGGTGCGCAGGCAGCGGGCCTCGGGGCCGGTGCCGTCGTAGCGGAAGTAGAAGCTCAGGCCCACCCGGTTGGTTTCGCGCACTAGCAGGTGGTGCTCGTAGGCAAAGGTCATGGCATGGCCTAGGGCGTCGGTGGTTTTGACCATGTCGCCGGCTGCCGAATACTCGTAGCGCACGACCACGAAGCTGCCAGCTGCTCCGGGCTCGGGTAGGGGAGCGTGGAGGGCCGTCAAGCGGCCTAGGCTGTCGACATCCGCCCGGAGCCGACGACCGGCGCTGTCGGTGATGGTATCCAGGAAACCTTGGGGGTGTAGGCAAAGCGAATGGCAAAGCCATTCTGGTCTTCCACCGCCTGCAGCAGATGCGCCTCGTTGATAGCCTGCGCAGCAAAGACGTACCAGAGCCGCTCCTCCTTGTTCCAGATGCGGTAGCCTTGATCGGCCTTGCCGAAGGCTTCCAGCTTTTCCGTGCGGTTAAAGCTGCCAGACTCCCCGACGGGGGCAGCAAACAGGGCCAGGCGGCCGTCAGCCATGCGCAGGGCCAGGGTGCCGTCGTCTTCCACGGCCAGGGCTAGGTCGTAGCGGTGGTGCCAGCCGTGGCCCAGGGCTCCGCGGTGGGTAGAGCGCGAATACCAGATTCGCTCCCAGACGAAGGGAATGGGGCCGGGCAATTCAAAGTCCACGGCTTCAGTAAACACCAAGCCAGCCGCTACGTCCACGGGGTGACCTTCCCGGGTACATTTTTTCGGCCCGGCGCAGTCGGTTACGGCGTCGAGCTTTTTAGCTTTTTTGCCGGCCTTGGCGGCGGCTTTCTCGGCTTTGCGGGCCTTTTTAGCGCCGGTGAGCACCTTGCCCATGACCTTCATCTTACCCGCCGCCGAGCGGGCGGCCCGGCCGGCCAGGCTCATTACGTGGCCCTCCACATCGGCCAGGCGGGCGGCGCGGCTGGCCATGCGCGCCACCCGGCTGGTCTTGGCCGCCGCGTTCAGGGCCGCACCTGCCCCAGCCGTGCCCACGGTCAGGCCCACTTCGAAAGCTACCTGGCCCGTGACGTTGCCCCAGTCCCGGGGCGACATGTTCTGCAGCTTGTCGCCCACCTTCTGCCAGTTCTCGCCGTTGCTGGCCCACTCTGCCGCGTTGCTCACGCCTTGTTTGGCGCTGCTGGCCGCGTTGGCCCAGTTCTGCGAGTCGCCGGCCCATTTATAGGCATTCGTGGCGCCTTCGCCAATGGCCTTGGCCGTGTCCACGGGGTGGGTCACGGCATTCCAGCCGCCCTTGGCCATGCCCCACAGGCCTTCGGCCAGGCCTTTGCCCCCTTCCCAGACGCCTTCGGCCACCCCGAGCTGGAAGCGGCCCACGTCGCCCAAGGGGCCCAGGGTTTGCAGATACTCATCGGCCTGGTCGGCCAGGCTTTTTTCGGGGGCGGGCGGCGGCGCGCAGGCGGCCTGGGCGGCGGCCATACTGAAGTGAATGCCGACTTTGCCGCCAAGGCCGCACTGCAGCTTGGAATCTTCCAGCAGCAGGTGGGCCGGGCCCAGCTGCACGTCATTCTTGACCGGGCTCCAGGTAATGGGAACCACCAGGCAGGGCATCTTCGTGATGGAGCACACGCCCATGGGCGGCACGTTCACCACCGGTATCTTGTCGAGGTCAGTGGCCAGGTTCTGGCCGTAGATGGAGGTGCGCGCGTTGAAGGTGACATTAAAGGTCGCCGGGAGCGTGCCCTTGTCACAGGTCAGAAAAACGCCGGCGGGAACATATTTCTTGGCCATAAGTAGTCGAACTTAACCCTCCCCAAAAACAATACAAATAACTAAGGCTAACGGCTACGCCCCGGCGGGCTGTAGGGTGCAGACCGTCTTGCTCATAAACACACCCTGTACCCCAAATATTGTGAACTGAGCTGCGTTAAGCAGGGCCGAGCGGTGGTCAAACTCGTAGCTTTCCACGTGCTGGCTGTTCAGGGTGGTATCCAGGTCGTACTGGTCGGTCATGGTGCGCAGGCCCTGGCGGGCGGCTTCGGCTGGGTAAGCTTCCTCGTCTACTTTGCCTTCCACCACCAGAGCCAGTTCTACATCGGGCAGGGTTTCGGCCCGGCGCTTGATGCGGGTAGTGAACGGCAAATCCAGGTTGCCCAGAAACCGAGCAATAATGCGGGGCTGGCCGGGCACCGGCTCCTCCCCATAACTTTGCCCATAAAGAGCCGGAAACAGGGTGCCGTATTCATAGCCGCGCCGCAGCACGTCTTCCAGGTACCCGTCGCCGTGCAGCACCTGCCCGATGCCGGCAATCATGCCCGGGGTTATCTGGTCGGAGCGGCGGTACTTGCGCCGCAGCTCCGGTTCCAACTTAGCCCACTCGGCGCGCAACTCTTCCTTGTTGGCAATCCGCGTCAGGGCGCCGGTAGCGTCGGTTTCGACTAACAGCCGGCGGCGCAGCTGGGCCGTATCAGCATCGAGTTGGGCCAGGCCTGTGTTTTCAGTCTGCTTGAAATTCAGCACTGCTACCTCGTAGAGCCAGCCGCTCGCGGTTTTTTGCAGGGGCTGCTTCCGAAACGTCGTCTGCCGGGTATTCTCGTAGAGCATATTGCCCAGCAGATTGGTCGTCTGCACCGTCACGGTGTAGTCCTGAGTAGTCGGAGCTGGGGGAAACGCCAAAGTCATAGAAAGGACCTAAAGTACAACCAAGAAAAAAGCGCGGCCTTAGCCGTTAATCTTAACGGTGCTGCCGGAAATGTCGACGGTCGAGCCGCTGCTGATTTCCATTTTGCCCGTCGTGGAAACGGTTTTCTCCTTAGCGCTAAAGGCCATTTTGAGGGTGGCGTCGGCGGTAATATCCTTCTCAGCTTTGAGAGCAATGCTCTTTGTGGCCGACGTAACCTTGATTTCCTCCTCGGCCTCCATCGTGATGTTCTTGGCGTGCATCATGATTTCGCCCTTGTCGCCAGCCTCCAGCGTGATAGTGGAGCCCAGTACCGTTACCGGGCCACTGCTTTTGATGGTAATGCTGCCGTCGCCCTTAAAGCCGACTTCCACCGCCGTGCCTTTGTTGTTGGAATTGGAAATCAGGATTTTCTGCTCACCCTTGGTGTCGGTCATGACAAACTTGTTGCCGCCGGCCGTCTGTAGCCCTTTCAGGTTGTTCTGGGGGTTGGTGTATTTGGCGCTCTGCTTGTTCTGGGGGTGAAACACGTTGCCCAGTACCACCGGAAACTCGGCCAGACCGTGCTCATAGCCAACCAAAACCTGGGAGCCGAGTTCGGGCGTGAACAGCTGGCCTTTGCCGTCGCCGGAGTAGGGCGTGCTCACCCGCAGCCACGCCGATTCGGCATCCGTCGGCGAGGCCACAGGCCAGTAGTAGCGCACCCGGATGCGGCCCAGGTTGCGCGGGTCCTGCAGGTCGATAACCTCGGCCATCTCGGGCTGGGCATCAGAGGCGGCGTAGAGCGGATTAGGCGGTGGCGCCTGGGCGGCGTCGGGCATGCCCTCGAAGTGATTCTGATAGTTGCCGTCGCCGTCTACTTCGTGGCGGACCGACAACACCCGGAACTTGCCGTAATCCTGGCCCATGGCATCCTGCACGCTTAGCACACAGCCTGGGGTAATGTCGTAAGCCTCTCCGCTGCCTTCCAGGCTTACCTGGTTGCCGGCCCGCTTAGCGGCCAGATTGTCGAGGCTGCGCTGGAGCTGGGCCTGGTCGTTGACCTGGGTACCGGCCAGTAGGCGGTGGGGCTGGGTGAAGAGGTCGTCGGATTTCTGTACTGCAAACTGGCTAAACGGATGACCCCCGGCCGGAGTAGCGGCTTTGGTTTTGAGGGGCTCGTGGGTGCGGTAGTTGTAGTGGGCGCCCTCGGTTTTGCCCGGCTGCAGGTGCATGGAGAGCGTAAACATCTGGGCACTGCTGCTCTTAAAGGCAATGGTTTTGCCCGTGCCACGGCCGAGCTGCAGCGTTTCCCCATCGTAGTAAAACCATTCGCCTTGCTGGGCGGCCAAGCGGCTCAGAAAGTTGAAATTGGTTTCGTGGTACTGCACCGTGTAGGGCAGCACATCCTGATGCTGGGCTTTGAGCTGCTTTTTCAGGGCGTTGCCGTCGTAGGCGCCAAGCACCGCGCTGAAAATGTCCTGAATGGACTTCTTCACGAACGTTCGGCTCTGGGTACCATCTTCCAGCAAAAACGACGGACTGTAGCCGCTGACATGGTAGTAATTGACCAGGTCGGCGTCGGTCTGAATGCTGATATGGGTGATGATGCCCTTAAACTGAAAGGAGCGCCCGGAGTCGTTGGGCAGGCCGCCAGTCCAGCTAATGGCAATGTTTTTTCCGCTCAGCCTTTCGTGAGCCTGCGCAAAAAGTGCGTCCGGCTTGAGGCCAAGAGCCTTGCCCAGCGCCTCAAACGAGAAGTCGAGCGCGAAGGTGTGGTGGGTCAGCACATGCTGACTGAGCGTTAGTCGATTGTAGTCGGTCAAGGCCAGGCCGCCATCTACATGAACGCTTACATTAACTGGATATGACATTTAGTGAGTATATGAAGATTACAATGGAACCGGCGTAAAAGTAACCGAATAAATGAACTGACGTTACGTAATTAGCTTAGCTTGCGGTCGAAAGCTCTGCTATACAGGAATAATTTTTCCCGAGTAGCCCGGGTTGTAGCCAGCTTTTTGCTTAGATTATTACTGCGTTAAACGAATAATACTGCTATGAATCCAGGTTTTCAGGATGGTCAACGGCCCCGTGCCAATACCGTGTCTTCCTTGGCCAATACCGGCCACCAAACCCCCTTAAGTCGGCGGCCCCGGCCCGGAGCTGTGCAGCAGGCGCACCAAACTGGCCCCCGGCCCGGTCCGCAGCCCCAATCGGTACACCAAACGGCAGCTGTGAACCGCCAAAACCAAAGAACGCGCCAGGCCGCGCTGCTAACGGCCCAAAACACGGCCACCATCGTCAGCAAAATCAAAGCTGTGCCGTACGCCGAATACGACCCTCGCAAAAACCGGGGCTGGGAGATGACCGCAGACGCCAGTGGAGCTACAGGCTGGGAGCGGAAGAAAGTGCGGGAGCTGTGGGTCTTCAGCCGAGTTATCGACGGGTGGGGAACCCGGGAGTTTTCCGTGTTTAATCCCCAGAACGGACGTCATGTAAATTTTGTGCCTGCGGGCTACATTTCGGCCAAAACCCAGATTCAAAGTACCGCCAGCGCAACCGGCGTGTTTGGCAAGCACGCGGAAAGGGCCACGCTCTTCACGGCTACCACCCTCATGACCGGCGGGACCGGTGGAATTTTGGGAACCGGTGTGCGGGCTGTAGCCGGCCGCATGGTCGTTGATGGCACCACCCAGTTTGCCGGCGGACTTATGGCGCACGACCTGAATTGGCGCGATGCACTGGAGGAAGTCAATCTGACCTCTATGTTTATGGCCGGGCTGCCCGGCGGCGGTATGCTCAGCTCCCTGCGCAACAACACGGTGGGCGCTTTCTACGAGGTGAAAGTCAGTATTGCCGAGCGGGGGTTGAAAGGCGAAATGGCTGACTATCATACCATCGGCGGGGTTATCAACTACTTGCAGAAAGTCGCAATTGGCGTCGGGGCCGACTACGCTACCGGCAAGCTCTCGGCCCGCCTGGCACCCGTGCGCGGCTCTTATGCTTCGGCGGCTGTCAGGACCAAGGATGCCAACAAAAAGTGGCTTTACCAGCACAACGTAATGCTGCTCAAATACATGGATTATGGTATTGAGGCCAGTAAGTCGGTGGGAGAGGGGCTGAGCAATATCATTGAGGACGCCCTCAAAAAGGAAGAGCCGGCCAAACCCGCTCCCCGAACGAAACGGTAAAATCTATGTGGAAAAACCTGCCCGTTTTTCTCTTGTTAGCTTTCGGTGCCCTGATTTACTACTATTTCCAACGAGCCGACGAAGTGCATGCCAAAGGCAAATACACTATCGGCTACATTGATGGGGCGCACTGGGCCGTGAAAAGCGGGCGGCAAATCGACTATTCCTTTTCGGTGGCCGGGAAGAGCTATACCGGCGGCGAAGACGAACTCCCGCAGATGCAGCGAGACAATGCCCGGTACCTGATTAAGTACGACAGCACCAGCCCTGATTGGCACGCCGTGTACTTCTCCGTACCCATTCCCGACAGTATTACTGACGCTCCCAGCAATGGCTGGCAGGAGCCGCCCTTCCCGGTGCCGGCCAAGATTCTGCAGCGCTAAAAGCTGCCTGTAACTTACGGCTGAATAACTCTACTGCCCGTCAGGCTCCGCTGAAGCAAGGGCAGTACGGGTAAGAGCCGCGGGCTGAGAGTAGTGCCTAGCGGGTCAGCTCCCAGTTGCTGTCTTTTGTGGCGGTGCCCAGGGCCAGCTTGGCGGCGGCAATCTGCAGAGTGCAGTAATAAGCCGCCGGGGCATCGTCATCGGAGCCGAAAATTTCCTCGTAGGCCACGCACAGGCCTTCTTCGAAAGTCAGCTCCTCGTGGGCCAGGGGTTGGTCGATGCCATTGAAAAGGATAGCGCCGCTCAGCTTTTTCTCCGGGTCAGCGGCCCAGGCAATCAGGGCTTCGCTATCGGGTACCACGAGGCTGAGCGAGATAAGGCCGCTGCGCACCTTCGCCGCGGCCCGGCCCCGGTCGTCGGCGCGCTGGGTGAATTCGTAGCTGCAGTTCTCAATCGGGAACACATTGCCGTCCAGCAGCAGAGCACTTTGAAAAGAAGCCATAGCAGAATTAGGTTGAAAAGGCGAAAGTAAGGCCTACATGGGCCATTTGTTGTCGATTTCAACCGAGCCAATCGTCAAGCGGTTGGCGGATAAAGACAGGCTCATGGTCATATTCTGCGACGATTTGGCGGCGCTGAACTCCTTGCGCAGCCCCACGCAGAAAGCATCCTCAAAAGCAATGGTTTTGCGCACGGCCCGCACATCGGAGTGAAAGATGCTGATTGAGCCGCTCATCTTCTTCGTGTCGTCGAGAGCCCAGTGGTGAATCAGGTCGTCGGGCTGGGAGTCGAGCTCCACTTGCAGCCGGCCCCCGTGCACCTTGGCTTCGGGGCGGCCCACGGAGTCGGTAGACTGCCCAATGGACCAGCCAAAGCGGCGCACGTTGTAGGTGCGGCCTTCCAGGTTTAATTCAGCGTGAAAAGACATAAGCAGAAAGGAATTTGGAAGCTGATGGGCTGCTTCCGGGTGTAACAACTATGGAATAAAAGCAGGTAAATAACGTGCCCGGCTCTATCTAAAAGCCCTCGATACCGCCCGCCTGGGCTGGGCTCAACTCATACTGCAGCGCGGGACTGTCGGCGGGGAGTTGGGCTTTGAGCCACGTCCGGAAGGCATCCTGGGCTTCGAGGCGCACCCGGAAGCTTTCGGTGCTATTAGGAGCCGCCGTAATTCGGGCTTTCCAGCGGCGACCTTCTTCGGTTTTCAGCCACTGCTGGCGGTAGGTATCTACGGCGGCGCGCTGCCGGGCGTTGGCATCGGCCGGGTTGGGCACCGGAAACTGCACACCGCGCTCCTCCAGCATCCGGCGCACCTTTTGCTGCCACTTATAGGCTTCGCTGTTCTCGTCGCCAACCTGTTGATCCTGCACGATAAAGGCCACCGTGCTGCCCGAATGCGAGGGTTTGCGGAAGTCGGCGCCGCGCTCAATCAGGTACGCCACCTGTTCAAACTGGTTGAATGTGGCCAGTAGCTTCATCGGCGTGTTCCCCATCTTATTGACCACGTTGAGGTCGGCACCGTGCTCGGCCAGCAAGTGCAGCGCTTCGAAGCGCCGGCCCTGAATGGCATGAAACAAGGCGGCCTCGCCGTCCATTTTGCTGTTGGGGTCACCGTGGGCGTCGAGCAACGTCTTGAGCAGCGTCGGATTTTCACTGCCCGCCACCAGGGCCACGGGCTGTACCGGCTCCTTGCCATTAAGCAGGGAAACCTGGTTGGGGTTGGCTCCCAAGGCCAGCAGCTCGCGCACGCAGGCCTGCTGCTGGTTGGCTAGGGCAAACAGCAGCAGCGTCATACCATCGGGAGTGCTGTACGCCAAGTTGAGGTGCTGACTGGTAACTATCTGGCGGAGCGCCGCTGCGTCGCCGCGGTAAATGGCCTGGGCGGCGGGCAGCTCCGGCGCTTTAAAATAGGTTTCGGGAGACTTGGTAGGCATCGTGGGCGAAGAGGAAGACGGATGCTGAGAAGGTTGGGAACAAGCCGCGGGCAGCCCGGAGGAAAAGCCCAGGGCCAGCAGGGGCAGATACGCGAGTTTCCAGCCGGGCATAAGGGTCAGGGCCGCGTGAATTTCTGAATGGTGGCCGTGTCGGCGTCCTTTTCGGCCTCAATAGCGTTGACGACGGCCCCAATCGGATGGTAGCCAGCCTTATCCAGCACGTGCGGCGTGCCGAGCGACTTGGGAATCAGGCCGCCCATGTGGTTTTGCAGGCCGTTGAGCGGGTCGCGGTTGGAATACACGTTGTCGATAAGGCCCCCTTTGGTTTTCATGGCCTCTTTGGTAATGCCAAAAGGCTTCACCGAACGAGAGTGCAGACCAGCCGCGTTAAAGGTATAGCCCTTCGAGCCGGTAACCACGCTGGCGGCTGCCGCCAACCCGCCGCCGAGCGAGTGGCCAGTCATATCTAGGCCCGCATCCTGTACGATGTCGAGACCCGCCCCGTATTTTTCCTTCAGGTCCCGGGCGACTTCAATGGCCTGGTCGTATTGTTTGGTCGGTATGCCCAGAGCCTGGGTTAAGTCGGCTTTGATGTCGCCCCACTCGGTAGGGTTGGTGCCCCTAAAGGCCAGTACCTTGCGGTTGGGCTGCTCAAAATTGCTGTCGTAGAGGGCCGCGGCGAAGCCGGTTTTTTTGTCGTCCCACACCTGCAGCGCTGCCCAGCCCTCGGGCACTTCTTCCGTGAAGGTGGGCAACAGCCGGCCGTTGGGGTCGGCGGTAGTCGTAAACTGGTAGGCATGCTGGCTGAGCCGGGCCCGCTCCACGGCCACGTTGTTAAACGTGAGTCGGTCGACGGCCTTTTGCAGAATGTTGCGGTCGGCTACGAGGGGGCTGGAGCCGGCTTCGGCTACGGCGCTGTTCGAGTTGCCGGTCAGCAAAGAGCCCAGGCGGCCCAGCGGGCCCTTGCTAGCCGGAGCCGCGACGGGGGCGGCCGGGCCCGCTGCGCTAATGAGCTGGTCCATATCGGTGAGCTTGCTGCGGCCCGACTGCAGCAGGCGCAGACGTTTCTGGTAGCGTTCCACCTTGGTTTCGGCAACCTCCAGGGCCTTGGCTGCCAGGACCGCGCTGGGCACGGCCGGCACTACTGCGGCCAGCATATTGCTGATGGCTGCCGGGCTGCCGGCCGAGCCGGTGCCTAGCACAAACTGCGGCGCGGTGATGGTGAGGCTGCAGGTGTACGAGCCGTCTTCCCCCCGCAGCACGTCGAAGCTTTCCTGATAGCCCACGCACTTGGCGGCTTCGAAGTGGACCGATTCGTGGGGACTGAGCTGACTGGTGTCAAAGAAAATCAGGTGGCCGCTGAGTTCCTTGTGGGGCGTGGCCGCCCAACTTACCAGCGTGTCGTCATCCTGGGGTACATCGAGCAGCAGCAGCAGCGGGCCCTGGCGCACCCGGGCCGAAACCCGGCCCCGCTCCTGGACTTGCTGGCGAAACTCCAGGGCGCACCACAACACGGGGTACGTCTGCCCATCGATATACAGTTCAGCATGAAATGATGCCATAACAATGCGTTCTGAAGATGTGATACTACCGCAGGGTATACGTGCGGCGCCTAGTCGTACTGATTATATAACGGGGGTAATATAGTTGTAAAATTTCAGCTGCCCCGGCCAAGTCTCATCCGGCGCCGGCTTTCCAGCCTTGAAAATAGCCCCTGGCAGGGTCCCAAAGACCATTTTTAGGCTGACTTACAACTACGGTAGCGGAACCACGAAAAAAGACGAAACCGCCTTTTTTCGTGGCCGCCAACAAGCCGCTTCCCGAAAAAAAGAGTTTCCAGGGCCACAGTGCATTGCTGAAAGCTACCAAACACCCGCACTAAGCCACCGGACGGCTTTGGTTACTCAATGACAATCTGCCGCGACAGAGTCTGGCCAGGGCCTTGCACCTGCAGCAGATAAATGCCGGCCGGCAATCCGCGCACGTCCAGCTCAGTGCGGGTACCCGCCACGCGCTGCTGCCGTACTGGTTGCCCTATACTGGTAAAGAGGCGCACAGTTTGCAGCGTCAGCCCGGCTGGTACTTCCACGCGCAGCTGCGTACGGGCCGGATTCGGATAGGCTTGCCACGATACTGCTGGAGCGGCTGTTCGGGTGGGCAGCACCAGCGCGTAGCGGCGCTGGGCGGCATCGGCCGCGGCCTGCAGGGCCGGCAGGGTAGCAGCACCTAGTACGGCAAACGCTACCACCGCTGAGTCGCCGGGAGCCAGGCGGGGCAGGGCCGAGCCCACCACCTGCGACACATCGGTGCCTACAGTGGCTCCGACGCTGCTTTGCCGGGCTTTGTTGCTAAGGGTCAAAAACTTTTCGGCGCTGCTGAATCCGTCGCCCAGACGCACCGGCGTGCCGGCCCCAGCGTTATTGTTAATGGAATAGCAAGTCGGCGCACCGCCGCTCAGCAGCTTGACCCCAACATATACCGTGGGATTTTCCCGGTCGTAGGCGTAGCCCAGGGCCCGGACCGAGTCCCAGGCGGCGGCATTGCGACCTGCCTCGGGCAGCACATCCCAATCCATAAATAGCCCGGCATACAGGGGCTTGAGCGTGTCGGCTGTGATATTCTGCAGGTGATATTCCACTACGGCGTAGTCGCGGTCGGCAGCAGAGGCCCAGGCGTAGCCACGCTGCTGGATACGGATACCGACCGAGCCAGGGCGCTTGAGGCTGGGCACCGAATCCTGGAACAAGCCGACGGCCTCCTGGGTGGCCCGCAGCGGCTGGCGGCTCAACTGAATCTGGCTCAGGGAGTAGAAATCCTGGTTGGCCACGTTCCGCTCATTGCGGACCCGGTCGGCTACGCGCGTGGCTGAGGTAGCCACCATTAGCCCGCCCTCGTAGAGCAGCGGCGCGCTGCCTTTATAAGTCACGCTCTGCCCCAAATCGGAGCCCAGGCCGTCGTAGCCCAGATTGCCGCGACTGGTAAGCGTCAGGTGCAGGTCGTTGGCGTCGAGCACCACGTAGTCGGGGTTTAGGATCAAGGTCAGAAATTCCTCGGTCTGATAACCGTTGTCGGCCGTGAGGCGGTAGCGCAGCTGGGCCCGGGTGTTGATGGGTACGCTGCCCGCCACGACCAGGCGGAAAGGCGCGGCTGAGTTGGTAGCCTGGGCCAGGGTAGCCAATGAGCCGGCCGTAAAAGACCCCTGCCGTACCCTGACATAAGGCGAGAGCGACGTCAGGGCAACCGTCAGGCCGCTGACGGGCTGCAGCAGGTTTTGCACCGTAATGGCCACTTGCAGCGTGTCATTGGGCTGGTAGGCCTGGCGGGCGGGAGCCATCTGGGTGCTGATAATGCGGGCCTCGCGCCGGTCGGTAAAGCGCACGGCGTGGTGCACGTTGAGGCGGCCCGTGCCAAGCTTGCCACGCAGGCCCGAGTTGCCGGGCAGCGAGTATACGTCGTCGGCAGTTTGGCGCAATTGGGCCGCCACTTGGTCGGCGGTGAACTGTGGGAAGCGGCTGCGCACCAGGGCCGCCGCACCGGCCACCAGCGGGGAGGCAAATGAGGAGCCGCTCACCGGAAAATAGTCGCTGTCGTTGTTGCCCAGAATGGTCAGGATATTTTCGCCGGGCGCGGCCAACGACACGCGGTTGCTGTACGTAGCTGGGCCCGATTTTTCGTCGTTCGGAGCCAGGGCTGCCACCGAAATGACGTGGTCGTAGCTGGCCGGGTAAAAGTCCAGCTCGGCGTTGGTATTGCCGGCGGCAGCCACTACTACCGCGTTGCGGTTGACGGCGGCGTAGGTAATGACGTCCTGCTCAAACTGCGAACGGCTGCCCGGACTGCCCCAGCTGGCATTGATAACCTGGCAGCCGTGGTCGGCGGCGTACACGATGGCCTCGAAGCCGGCAAAGCTGCCGGTGGTCGTGTTGGGGTAAATCTTGAGTGGCAGGTACTTGCACTTGAAGCCCACGCCGGCCAGCCCCACACCGTTGTCGGGTTGGGCCGCCACGCAGCCGCTGACCAGAATGCCGTGCACGGGCTGAAACACGGCCATGTTGATGGACGCGTCGTTGTCGTTGTCGGCCGTGTCCCAGCCGCGAAAGTTGTCTACGTAGCCGTCGTTGTCGTTGTCGATACCGTCGACAGGGTCAGCGTAGTTTTTTTTGAGCTGATTGCGCAAGTCATCGTGGCTGTAGCGCGTGCCCGTGTCGGTGATGCCAATCACGATGCTCGTGTCGCCCTGGGTCACGTCCCAGGCGCGGTAGGCCTGGATGTTTTTCAGGTAAAACTGCCCATCGGTATTCGTTGAGTCGGCCAGCGGGTCGTTGGGCTGATAGAGCGGGGGACGGAAGTTCAGGGGCTCGGCATACTCCAGCACGCCGGTTTGCAGCAGCGTCCGGCAGGCTTTGCCCACCGGCACGTCGGTTTTGAGATTTACCTGATACACCAGCTGCAAATCCACGGAGCCGGGCAGCTCGGAGCTGGCGGGCAGGCTGCGCGGAAACTTCTGGCGCAGCTTGGTGGCACCCACCTGTTCCAGGGCCCGTTCCAGGGCGGGCAAGGCAATCTGGTCGGTGGTGCCGAGGGCTTTGAACTCCGGCTTGAGCTTGAAAACTAAAGTGTTCGGCAAGGTAGCCGTTACCTGGGCCCGTCCGGTCCGTACACTACCTAGCAAAGCCAGAAACAGGAGAAAATGTAGCAGTCGGGGCATACGCAGGGATTCGACGGTTCGCGGTTAGGTACGTAAATTTAACCGTTAGCAGGTGTACTTGCCGAGCTTGGGCCGTTACTTTTTGCCTAACCCGACTAAATTCTCCGCCAACGTCCGTTCCTTCTCTTTCCCAAGTCCTTATGACGCTGCCCACCCAAAAACACCAGGATACCATCGATACCGCCATTCGGGCTCTGCACGGACGCACGTTTTTCGCCGCTTTTCCCGAAAATCCTTCCCCCGAAATCTACGGGCCCGATGCTGACCGGCTGGGCCGCGCAGCTTTCGAGCAGCACCGAAACGGCCGCTTTGGTGAGCTGCTCCAAACCGGGGCCACGCAATGGGTAGGGCAGGAAGAGTCACCCTACGAGCAGCAGCCGTTGGGCATCGAATACCCGTTTTTCGAGCCGCAAACCCTGGTCGAACGGGCCCAGGCTGGCTTCGAGCCGTGGCGTAAGCTTAAGCCAGCTCAGCGCGCGGCCCTGCTCACCGAGGCCCTGGACGGTATCAAGGACCGGTTTTTCGAAATTGCCTACGCCACCATGCACACCACCGGGCAGGCGTTTATGATGGCCTTTCAGGCCAGCGGCCCCCACGCCGCCGACCGCGCCCTCGAAGCTATTGCCGCCGGCTACGAGGAGCAAACCCGCTTTCCGGAAGAAACCCGCTGGGAAAAGCCCATGGGCAAGTATAACCTGGCTTTGCTCAAAACCTGGCGGGCGGTGCCCAAAGGTATAGGCCTGGTTATCGGCTGCTCTACCTTCCCGACCTGGAACTCGGTGCCGGGCATGTTTGCCTCCCTCGTAACCGGCAACCCGGTGCTAATCAAGCCCCATCCCAAGGCCGTGCTGCCCATGGCCATTGTAGTGGCTGAGGTGCAGAAAGTGCTGGCTTCCTACGACCTGGACCCTAATATCTGCCAGCTGGCCGTGGATGCTCCCGACCGGCTCATTGCCGTAGATCTGGCCGAAAACCGCGCCGTCAAGCTCATCGACTACACCGGGGGCTCCCAGTTTGGCGAGTATATCGAGAGCCTGAAGGGCAAAACTGTCTTTACCGAGAAAACCGGCGTCAACTCCGTCATTCTCGACTCCTGCGACGACCTAGACAAAGTGGCCCAGAACCTGGCGTTTTCGGTGAGTTTGTACTCGGGGCAAATGTGCACCGCACCCCAGAACTTCTTTATTCCGGCCGGCGGGGTAGCAGTGGGCGACGAACTAGTGCCCTACGAAGACGTGGTGCAGAAGCTGGCCGCCGCCGTCACCAGCCTGGCTACCAATCCCAAGGCCGGCCCCCACGTGCTGGGTGCTATTCAGAACCCGGCTACTTTTGCCCGGGTGCAGCAGCTCACCCTCGACGGCGGCCGCAGCATTCTGCCCTACGGCCCGGTGGCCCACCCCGCCTACGAAAATGCCCGCACCTGCTCGCCCTGCATTCACGAAGTCGACGCGGGGCGTATCGAGCAGTTTAGTCAGGAGCTGTTCGGGCCAATTATGCTGGTTATCAAAACCCGGGATACCCAAGAAAGTATCCGACTGGCCGCCCAGCTGGCCCGGGAGTACGGGGCCATCAGCTGCGGGGCCTATACCACCGATGAGCAGGTAAAAGAGCAGATTATGGACCAGATGAGTTTGGCCGGCACCCCGGTGAGCTTCAACCTGACCGGCGGCATCTACGTGAACCAGAACGCGGGCTTCTCCGACTTCCACGTGACGGGCGGCAACCCGGCCGGCAACGCCTCCTTTACCAACCCCGAATTCGTCATCAAACGCTTTACCTGGGTCGGCTTCCGGGAGCCGGCACCTTCCCTGGCAGAATAACCGGCCAGCAAAAAGCCCCGCTGAGAACGTTCAGCGGGGCTTTTTTTATGAGTCAGCAACGGGAAAGTCGGGGAGAACCTACCGGCCGGGGTTTTTGTCAAACTTGTAGTCTTTGGGAGCCGTGACGGTGCCGGTTTTGTAGGGGTTGCGGGCGTTCAAGTCGATGCCAAAACCAGGACTGCGGCGCTTCTTAAACTTGGCTTTGTCGTTATTGCGGCGCGACGATTCGCTGTAGGCTTTGTATTTCTTGGGGTTGCCCCCTTGCCGGACCGTATCCTGGGAGCAGGCCGCACCGGTCATTAGCAGGGCCAAAGCACATATGTTTAGTAGTCGTTTCATGAGAGAGGCACTTGAAAACAGCCCATTCGGCCGGACTGGATTATGGTGCTCTAGTATACTAATAATGAGAAGGAAAAGATACGGTAACACGCGGCTGGCGCTTTGCACCCAACGGCGCAGCTTATAAGCTCAGCAGCTCCCGAAACAGCACCGACTGCTTGCGCGACACCTCCACTTCCGGCCCTTCGCGCAGCTTGATCTTGAGCGTATTGCTAAACCAGGGCTCAATGCTGTCAATCCATTTCAGGTTGATAATCTGCTGGCGGTTGGCCCGGAAAAACACTTTCGGGTCGAGGCGGGCCTCCAGGTGCTGCAGGGTCCGCGGAATCAGGGGGCGGTGCTGCTCGAAGTAGATTTGAGTGTAGCTGCCGTTAATTTCGAACAGCTTAATGTCGGAGAGACGCACAAACCAGCACCGCTCCCCATCTTTGACAAATACCTGGTCCTGGGCCGATAAGGGCGTGGGGGCAGGCTCTTCAGTGGGTGCGGCCGGGGTGGTTATGGCCGGCGTCAGGAGCTGGGTCCGGGCCTTCTCAAGCGCCGTAGCCAGGCGAGCCTCGCTGATGGGCTTGAGCAGGTAATCCAGGGCGTTGACTTCGAAGGCCCGCAGCGCATACTCGTCGTAGGCAGTCGTGAAAATGACCTGCGGGGCCGCGTCCAGGGAGGCCAGCAGCTCGAAGCCGGTTTCGCCGGGCATGTGAATATCGAGAAACAGCAAATCGGGCTGGAGCTGGGCGAGCTGGGTGCGGGCTTCGGCCGCGTGCCGGGCTTCACCCACAATCGTGATGTCGGGGAAGGCCTGAAGCAGGTGGCGCAGCTCGGTGCGGGCCAGGCGGGAATCATCAACCAGCAGGGCGTTCATAGTGGGCAAGGGCGGCGGGAAAGGAGGGGTAAGAAATGGGTCTGATAAACGGCTAGGCCGAAACCAAAGCCGCTGCCGCTGGTACGGACTGGGACAACGGGCCGGCTGGCAGGTGCAGTTCGGCCACCACGGTATCGGGCGTGGCCGGGTCGTTGGTCAGCTGCAGGCCAGCCGCCTTGCCGAAGAGCAGCTGCAGCCGCTCCCGGGCGTTGCGCAGGCCCACGCCCTCGTGGCCCGGCCGGGGCTGATACTGGCCGGTATTACGCACCGTAATCAGCAACTGCGGGCCGCTGAGGCGGGCTGTCAGCTGGATGTGGCCGCCGTCGGGGCGGGGCGCAATGCCGTGCTTGATGGCGTTTTCGACCAGCAGTTGCAGAGTCATGGGCGGAATGAGTACGCTCAGGGTTTCGGGCGCCACGTCGAGCGTGTAGGTCAGACGTTCTTCCAGCTGCATGGCTTCCAGAGCCAGGTAGTGCTCCACGATTTCCACCTCCCGCACCAGCGGCACTTTCTCGGTGCTGTTGAGCTGAATGGAGTAGCGCAGCAAATCCGACAGGTGGGTTATCATGTCGCGGGCCCGGGCCGGGTCTTCCGTTACCAGGGCCCGGATATTGTTGAGCCCATTGAACATGAAGTGCGGATTGATCTGGGCCTTGAGCATGCGCATCTCGGCCTCGTGCACGGCCGCCGCCAGCTTCCATTTGTCCACCTCGGCCCGTTTGTAGCTGTCGAGGTAGTGCAGGCCAAAGTACAGGACGGCCCAGAGCCAGAACACGAAGTTGCCGTACAGAGTGTAGAGCAGCAGCGCCGTCCAGCTAAACTGGGCGGGCGTGAAAATGTGCACTACAAACATCATAATCAGGGAAATAAGCGCCTGGGTCGTCAGGGACAGCAGGAAGTTGACGACCAGCAGGCGGGGCACCACGGCCAGCACCGACAGCCGGAGCCAGCCGCCGCGCCGGATAACGGCCCGCAGCAGGTGACTGGCTCCAATGTTGATGCCCACAATGCAAAGCTGGGCCAGCGCGTAGTTCACGGTTAGCTGGCCCATCACTTTGAAGATGGTGATGCCCAGCAGCGCGTACAGTCCCCAGCAGGTGACTTGCAGCAGCCAGTACAGCCGACGGCGGGTAAAAGGACGCATAAGCAGCGGTGAGTGAGGTGGTTGTGGGGCAGCGCCTTAGGCGGCCATAGCTACCAGCACCGGAGCCTGCTGGCGCTTTTTCTGGTAATCGAGGTAGAGCCAGGCGGCCAGCACCAGCAGGCTCGCCACGATAAAGCCGGGAATATAGTAAAGCTGCTCCACGGGCAGGCGGGTGCCCAGCCCCAGGCAGCCCAGGGCAATTACGCCGGCCATAACAGAAAAGGACTTGGTATTATAAAACCAGGCGTAGGGAAAGAAATGAGCCCCGGTGATGATACCATAAGTCATGATAAAGTATTGGGGGTGTTTGATATACATAAAAACCAGAATCGGGAAGTAGAAAAGCTGGGCGAAGTTGAGCCATAGGCCCAGGGGCTGAATGGGGTTGTCCTTGATGGTCCAGGTGGTGCGGAAAACCTTGGAAAACAGCAGGGCCATCGGCAGCATTACCCCGCTCATGCAGAAGGTAAACAACGCGCTGCGGCCGGGGCTGTTAGGCAGCATCCAGAATATCAGGGTAATGGCCGACCAGATCAGGCTGGCCGCTACAATAAAGTCCAGGCCGTTTTTGGCCTTTACCGAGAGCTCCAGGCGCAGCGCGTCCAGGTTAAGTTGAGCAGACATGGGGTAGGAGTGGGAGAGTGAAAGAATGAGGCAAGCAGGTGGCCGGCGCGGTATGCCAGAAATCAGTGGCCCAAAATGCGCCGCGCCGGCCAATATTCCTACTTGCGGGCTACCGCGTGCTGCTTCAGAAAGGCGTCCGTCTGGGCCAGAAACCACTGGGTGTCGTCGTACATGAGAAAGTGGCGGCCCGCTTCCGACATTTCGATGCGGTGCTGGGGCAGCTTGGCGTACTGCTGGGCGAAGATGGCGCGGGTGCTTTCCTTGGTTGAGCCGTACTGCTTATAGGCGGCCCAGGCTCCCAGCACCAGGGCCGGCTGCTGAATGCGGCTTAGGTCGGCGCGCAGGTCGGTGGTCATCATGTCGTACATGGCCTGGGCCACGGTGGCCGGGTCGGAGTCCTGCCCCCAGCGGGCCAGCTGCGTCACGCGGGCCGTATCCGTCACCAGGCTGCTCACCATCTGGCGCTGGGCCGGCATCGGCATCTTGCCCTTGCCCATCTGCTGGCGCATGCCTTCGGCCATGGGTTTGGCTGCTTCGGCCGTCAGGTTCGGGTTTTGAATAGCTGCCATAAACGGCAGCGAATCGACGATAACCAGCGGGCCTACGGCCTCGGGCTGGGTGGTGCTCAGCCACAACCCCATAAAGCCGCCCAGGCTGTGGCCCACCACGACGGGCTTGTTGAGCTTCTGGGTTTTGATGTAGCCCAGCAGCTGGTCACGCACACCTTGCAGGAAAGCAGTAGTGTTGGTGGCCGCGGGTTGGCCCCCGAAGCCGGCCAGCGACACGATGTGGCACTGGTACTGCTTCTGGTAGTGGGCCACGGTGGCGTCCCATACAGCGCCGGGACAGGTCAGGCCCGGAATCAGCAGCATGGGCTGGCCTTTGCCAACTACTTTTACTGTAAAACTGGGGTGAGCGGCGTTGTCGGCAGCTACGGCAGCGGTGGCCGGAGAAGCGGCGGAAACCGTAGCCAGGGGAGCGGCGGCCAGCAGCAGGGCGGCGAGGATGGGGCGGAGGGTGGCGGAGAAGTTCATCAGAGTAGGAGTTAGGTTGTCGTTGAATGATGGATCAAACCTAGCGCCTCCCGCTGCCGAACGGAACAACTTTTGGGCGAACGGTAAATTGGGCCGCTGACCTGCCTTTAACCCGGCCGAATGGCAAGCCCTAAAACGCCCGCGGCCCCAACTCATGAGGGAGTTGGGGCCGCGGTAATGGATAGTAGCGCCAAGCTCTGCTTCGCGCATCGGTGAGCCAGTCCACTGCTGGTCGTGCACCGCTACGCGAAGCAGAGCTTGGTGCTATTGCCTAATTGCCAGTGGGGCGCTCCGAGCCGGAGGCCTCCGGGGCACAGGCAGCGGAAGTTACTTTGCCGTTGGCGTCAAACTGAATCCGGATAGGCTGGGTGTCGGTGGCGCTGCCAAACAGGTAAGACCAGGTTTTGCCGTTGGTGCCGGCCAGGTCTTCCCCGGTGGGCGGGCCCATAATGCCGCGTACCTGCTGCTCCGTCATACCAACCTGCACCTTGACGCAGTTTTCGGCATTCTGAAAGCTCTCCTGGGCCGTGCAGCCCGTCAGCAGGGTGGCTGCCAGGGCCACTGAGGAAACGAAGATTCTCATCGGAGCGGGGCTAAATGATGTTGCGCAGGTCCTCGCGCAGCGTGTCGATGCCCCGACGAATCTCGTCCCAGGCGCTGGTCGGGCGCTCTTCGGTGCGGCCGGCAGGGCCTACAAGGTCAGCCAGCTTGGCCCGTTTCACTTCCAGAGCCGCAATGTGCTCGTGGTAGGTGTTTTCGGAATTGACGGTGGTGGCGTGGGCGCGGTTGCGCAGAGTTTTGATTTTGGCGTCCAGCTCGTCCAGAGCCTGGTGTAGCTCCGTTTCGCTCAGGTGCTGGGGCACGCGCATGTTTTCGGGGGAGGGAGTGTAGGACATCGTGGTAAAGGCTAAGCAGCGACGTGGAAAAATCTCCGGGCAGGAGGTAGAAATACTGTACTGATTTTCTCCAGCAAAGGATACTGCCAATGTTACCAACACAAGCACAACACAAGCGTAACGAAGGCTTCACCGCGAAGCTTTTTTCAACGCATAGCTTTGTCTGTCTGCTTGATAACCTTTCGCTATGCTACGTTTTCTACCGCTATTTTTATGGATCCTGCTGCCAGTGGGGCCTGCCATAGCCCAAAGTCAGCTCACGGCCGCCCTCACGGATAGTGGTACGGCCCCTAGCGCGGCGAGCAGTTCGGCCCCGGCAGTACCGGTTATCTATCATACGGCCGAGGAAATGCCCAGCTTTCCGGGCGGCGAAGCAGCTTTTACCAAGTTTTTGCGGGCCAAGATTCAATATCCGACGACTGCCCTCAATCACGGCACCTCGGGTAAAGTCCACGTAAGCTTCGTAGTCGATGAGCAGGGCCACATCCTCGACCCCAAAGTGGTCAAGGGCCTGGGTTTCGGCCTCGACGAGGAAGCCCTGCGACTGGTGCGCATCATGCCCTGGTGGAACCCCGGCAAGATTGGCGGCCAGCCGGTAAAAGTTGCCTACACCCTGCCCATCGTCTTCCGGGCCCTGGAGTAGGAGGTGAGCTGGCGAAACAGGGAGATGGTGAGCTTTCGTCTGTCATTGCAAGCGAAGCGAAGCCATCCGTTCTCTGCGAAGGTAGACACTGCCTTTTCCCAGAAAGCCCTTTATTTCAAGTGAAGTAAAGGGCTTTTCGCGTTGGTAGAAACGGCAGTGGGGTCGGTGAGCAAGGTCCTTCACGCTGCTTCGCGCCATTCAGGATGACAGCCGAGAACCTAACTACTGACAACAAACAACTAGCAACTAAACTCCTTCGGGACGCCCAGCTCCCGGGCCAGGGGGGCCGCACCGGATTGCCACAGGCGCTGGAGCAGTTCCTGAATGGCGGTGCTGAGTTCCAGGTGGTAGTCGGCGTGGAGCTTCTCGGTTTGGCGCAACGCGTCGTAGGTGCGCTTGGCCAGGTGCTGAAGCAGGGGCTGGGTGGGGCCGTGCAGCTTGTTTACCAACTGGGGCTGGTGCTCAAAAACCCGGTTGAGTAGGCGCAAGGTCAGCTCCACCTCGCCGAAGGTGTCCTCGGTAATCTTGGCGTGGTAGCCGATGCGGGCCTGGAGCTGGCGCACGATGACTAGCAGGTCGTTGGGGGTTTGATGGTAGCCGCGCACCGGGTCGTCAATCTGGGTGCGGAGCTGGGCGCGGCGGTCCTCCAGCGCGTCGGGGCCTTCGAGCAGTCGAAAGGCCAGCTGCTCGGTCAGGACCGCATCCTGGGCCACGAGGCGGGCCAGGAGCTGGTCTTTTTCCTTTTGGGGTAAGTTGAAAAGGGCTTTGCGCAGGTCGGGGGAAAGGGCGGGCATGCAGTACAGCTAGGTCAGACTACAAAACACGCAAAAGCTACGCAGTGTGCCACTGCCGCGCCATTTTCCAGCAGTTTACGGCTATAATTCCCCACAAGAAGAGTATCGGTAATTGCCAAGCAGAAGAGAAGAAGGCTTCCTGCCAGGCTTGCTGCCAGCGCGTAAACCAGTTTTGCATCTGGGTTTCGAAGGAAGCTGGTGAAGGATGGTCATATAGTACATCGTTGCAAAGGCAAAATTCGGGTAGTTCCAAGCCCGAGCTATTAGGTGGCCGGTAGGCTTCCGTAAAAGCATATAAAGTGGTTGGCTCGTGGTGAAAGTCGACCAAATACTTGGGTGTAGCGGCATTGGCCCAATCCAGCATTCGAATCATACTAGCGTAGGTGGAGCGGTTTTCAAAACGGATGCGAATACCATGGGCTTGCAATGAGTCTAGTTGCATAGCTTCAAAAGCCTGTCGTGCTTTTTGTGCAGTGGCCACATCCTGTTCGGCCACTCCGGTCAAGGCAAAGTCCTGCCAGGACCGGAAGTGGGCTAGTTGGGAATAATATCGTAATCCTGCTTCAGGAATTACGGGAGAAGACTTTTCAGGCTCATCATGCCTGGGAATAATAGCATCGGATACTGGCTTGGGAGGAAGCGTTAGCTGCATCACGTACCGCGTTTTCAGCAGCTCATACCAGGGCCGTACAGCCAGACACCCCACCAACAGTAGAAACCCCAGCGCCAGCAAGCCCGGCGGAAACAGCAGGGGCCGACGGTGGCGACGGGCAAGGTAGAGCATCATGATAGCAGGGTTGATAGGTCGGTAACGGCCTATTTTAACAAATAATACATGGTCCTAGTCCGGTGCGCTTGTCCCAATCAATGGATGATTGGCGGCGCATGGTTCCCCCATAAGCTACTTCATCAAGCTCAGGTTGTAGTTCACCCCCAACCGAAACCCGTGGTTGAACTCAACCACCGGCAAGCCCGAAATCGGCTCGTCCTCCGCGTGCTGGGTTATCTGATGGAGGTAGACGGCTTCGAGGCGAAAATTGTCCTGCACCTGAAAGCCCAGGCCCCCAGCCAGCCGATTCTGGTTGAAGACCTTGCTTACGTTGCGCCCAAAGCTCAGAAATACCTCGTCGAAGCCCGTCAGGTACCATTCGCCGGCTTCCAGGCGCGGGCCTTGCAGCGGCAGCGTAAGCGCCAGCTGGTAGCGGATGCGGTTCTGGTACTCCCAGCTTTGCACGGCCCGGCCTCGGCCCTGGGCTAGTTGGCCCTGCCAGCGCTGCTCCAGCCGCAGGCGCTGCTCTAGTCCGACATGGCCCAGGGTGTCGCTGAGCTGGACATCCTGGTAACTGCGGTGCTCGGGAAGGGCACGCCGGTATCGGCGGTGGGAAAGTCGCCGTAGGGCTGGGTTATCAGGTTGGTATAGCCGGCAGCCACACTCAGGCGGGGTAGGAGCTGGTAGGCCGCGCCCAGGCGAGCCAGCTGCTGCTGGGGCTTGGTCAGAAACTCGGTGCGCCGCCATTGGTACTCGGTGTGCAGCGTCCAGCGCTTACTGAGTTGATGGTCGCCCTCGTAGACGTACCAGCCGATGCTGTTGCGGTCCTGGATCCGGTTGGCTTGCCCGAAGGCGGCGAAAGAGCCCCAGCAAAGTAGAAATGCCGCGCCGGGCTTGAGAAAAGACATACCCGTTAGACGACAGGTTTGCAGTTCAGGTTAGGAATAATCTGCGTCAAATCATTCTTGAGCCTGCCGCCATTGCCGGAAAAGCCGGCCAAACGAAATTAGCCCTAGCAAAAGCAGTAGGTATAGTGAGTGACGCCAGTCGGGGAGGAGCAGAGGTTGGTAGGTGTCCGGGCTAAACAGCTTGCTTAGGTAGTCGCCTAGCCAGGACCAGAAAGGGGCAGGGGCTTCCGGCAGCAGGCATGGGCCCGGAGAGAACGGTACAAATTTCAAATCATGGCTGTAGTAGGTGCCAAGTTGGGGCTTGCTGGTAAAAGCGTAGAGCGTAACCATACCTTGGCGACTATCCAAGAAGTATTTCTGCAAGCCAAGCACGCGGATATAATCAATCAGCTGCACCAGACTCTTGTAGTCGGTAGCGTCTGCAAAGCGAATCCGTAGCCCTTGATCCTGGTCAGGGGCGGCGCGTAATTGCCGGGCAATATACTTGGCCCTACTCGTCGCCAAAGCATCTTGCTGCGCGTTGCCGGTTAAGTGCACCGTTTGCCAGGGACGGAAGTTCTCCAGCTCCGCGGGCGTTTGATAAAGTTCCGGCGCTAAGTTGGAAAGCGCCTGGTCAGCTGCCAGAGGCATGGCTGTTACCTCCAACACGTAGTGCTGCTTCAGCCACTCTGCCTGCCGCCCCACCACCCAGCAGCCCAATAATAACAGAAACGCCAGCGCCAGCAGGCCCGGCGGAAACAGCAGCTGACGACGGTGGCGGCGCAGGGCGTACATAGAAAATGTGGTAGGTAAAATAGAACAACGCAGCGGATTTCGAAACCAAGATACCCGCCGCCGCGAACAAACGCGGCAAACATCCCGCCTGCTTTCCCGTTTGCACAAGCACTGACTTGCCCTGTGCGTATGCTTCCCCGATTCTTACTGCTTTGTCCCCTGAGTTTGCTGACTGTAGCAGCCCGGGCCCAAACCCCCGATACTCCCGATACTACCCGCGTGGTGAAGCTGCCCGAAGCTACGGTGGTAGGCTACGGTACCAACCTGCCCTTGCGGCGTACCGCCGGTGGCGTGAGCGTGCTGGATGCTGCGGGCATCGAGCGGTTTAGCCAGGCTTCGTTGGCGGCGGCCGTCAATACCCTGCCGGGCGTGCGGCTGGAGGAGCGGGCCACGGCCAGCTACCGGATCAGCGTGCGGGGCAGCACGCTCCGTTCCCCGTTTGGGGTGCGCAACGTGAAGGTGTACTACAACGATATTCCCTTCACCGAAGCCAGCGGCAGCACGCCCTTCAACCTGCTCGACCCGGCCACCATCGGGCGTATCGAGGTTATCAAAGGCCCGGCCGCCAGCGTGTACGGAGCCGGCACGGGCGGGGCTATTTTGCTCTCAAACCGGCAGGCCGCGCCCGGCGAGTCCCGGGCTCAAGTGGGCTTCACGGCGGGCAGCTTTGGCTTGCGACGCTACTCCGTAGCCGCCGAAACCGGCTCGGCTACCGGTGCGCTGCGGGCCCAGTACGTGCACCAGAGCCTGGACGGCTACCGCGAAAACAGCGCCTCCCTGCGCGACGTACTCACCCTCGACGGGGAGCTGCGCACGTCCGAGAAGCAAACCCTGGCCGCCCACCTGCTCTACACCGACCTGAGCTACCAGCTGCCCGGCGGCCTCACCCGGGCCCAGTTTGACCAGAACCCCCGGCAGGCCCGGCCCCGCACCGTCAACAATGCCGGCGTCGTTACCAGTCCCGGCACGGTAGAACAGCAGGCGGCCTACGCCTCGCGCACGGCCTTGCTGGGCATCTCCCACGAGTACCGCTTCACGCCGGCCTTCACCAACAAAACCACGCTCTACACCACCGGCACCGTCATTCGCACTCCGTATCTGGTAGATTATGAGCGCAACACGGCCGTGGGTTGGGGCGGGCGCACGGCCTTCACCTACCGGGCCGTCGTAGCCGGTCGCCTGCTGCGCCTGAGTGGGGGTGGGGAGTGGCAGAGCAGCCAGGAGAATGCCCGCAACTACACAAACCGTGCTGGCAGCACCGGCGCCCTGCGCTACGACGACGACATTCGCACCAACACGGGCTTTGCCTTTGCCCAGGCCGAGCTGGAGCTGCCCGCCGGCCTGCTGGCTACCGTGGGGGCCAGCTACAACCGTCTGACCTACGACATTACCCGCGTGGCCGGCGGCACCATCAACCCCGCCGGCTACGAAGTGGAGCGCCGCTTCCGGCCCGAACTCTCGCCCCGGGTAGCTTTGCTCAAGGAAATTACGCCCCTGATTTCGGCCTATGCCAGCGTGAGCAGCGGGTTTTCGCCGCCCACCGAGGAGGAAATCCGGCCTTCCGATGGCAGTCTCAACACCGGTTTGCAAGCCGAGCGGGGCACGAGCTACGAACTAGGCTTCCGGGGCAAGGCCCTGGGCGAGCGGCTCGTGTTCGACGTGGCCGCCTTCGACTTTGGCCTGAACCAGACCATCGTGACGCGCACCAACGAGCTGGGCGCCCAGCTGTTTGCCAACTCCGGCTCGACCCGGCAGCGCGGTATCGAGGCAGCCGTGAGTGGCTGGCTTTGGCAGCCCGACAACACTACGCAAGCGTTGCCCAGCCCCGGCACACTCACCAACGGGCTGCGGGCCTGGGCCAGCTACGCCTACAACCACTTCCGCTTCGACGACTACCAGCAAAACACCGATAACTTCAGCGGCAACCGCCTCACCGGCACGGCGCCCCACACGCTCAGTGCCGGCCTCGACGCGGGCACCGCGCTGGGCTTTTACCTCAGCCCCACGCTCAGCCACCAGGCCCGCCTGCCCCTGAACGATGCCAACACCGCCTACGCGCCCGGCTACTGGACCTTTGCGGCCCGGGCCGGCTGGCGCCAAACGCTACTTGCCCATCTGGAGCTGGACGTTTTTGCCGGCGTCGAAAATGCTACGGACCGGCGCTACAGCCTCGGCAACGACCTGAACGCCTTCGGGGGCCGTTACTACCAGCCCGCTCCGGGCCGCAATTTCTACGGCGGTACCACCATCGGCTGGCGTTGGTAGCGGCGGCTTCGTCGGGGTGGTGTCCGGCTCCGTCGGGAAAGGCAGGCGGGTTGGTCGGCGGCTCATTGGCGTAGGAGCGTAGCGGGGGCAGCTTTGGGTATTCTTCACCCCAACAGCTGCCCTATGAAACCCTTACGCGTCTTTTTGCTTTTGCTGCTATTTCCCGTGCTGGCCCTGCTGAGCTTTGGCCCCCGACGGGCGGCTAAGCCCGCCCGGGCCCAGGTCATGATTCTGGGCTCCTACCACATGGGTAACCCCGGCGCCGACCTGGTCAACATGCAGGCCGACGACGTGACCACGCTCCGGCGCCAGCAGGAGCTGCAGAAGCTGGCCGAAAAGCTGGCCCGCTTCCGGCCCACCAAAATTTGCCTGGAGTGGGCGCCCGGCACCCGCTACGACTCCCTGGTGCAGGTGCGCTACCGGCAATACCAAGCTGGCACCTACCAGCTCAAGCGCAACGAAATCGACCAAATAGGCTTTCGGCTGGCCAAGATGCTGGGCCACGAGCGGGTATACGGCATCGACGCGCCCGGCCGCTTCGAGTTTGGGGAGCTGATGGCCTACGCCCAGCGCCACGGCCAAGACGGGCAGCTGAAGCGCCAGGTGCAGTCGGTTGATTCCATGCTGAAAGCCGATGAGCAGGTGCTGCTCAAAACCCCGCTCGACGCCTACTTCCGGCAAATCAACCACCCGGCCCTGCACCGCCTCTACCACGACTGGTACCTGCGCCTGCTGCACTACGGCACGCCCCAGGAGCCCGCCGGCAGCCGCTTGGTCGCCGATTATTACGAGCGCAACATTCGGATTGTGGCCAACCTGATGCAGGTGGCGCCCTCGCCCCAGGAGCGGGTCCTGGTGGTGTACGGCAACGGGCACACGTCCTTTTTAAAGAATATCTTAGCCAACTCGTCGGAGTACGACCTGGTCGAGGCCTACGATTTTCTGAAATAAGCAGCACTAGCCCCGAGGTATGCGGCCTTCCTTTGCTTTTTCGCCCCGGCACGTGCGGGTGCTGGGCTCCCTGCTCATCGGGCTCTGCGTCACGATGGTGTACTACGCGGCCAGCGTGCTGGAGCCCTCGGGCTTTGCCTGGAGCGCCGTGGCCGTGATGCTGCTGCTCGTGTTTCTGATGTGGGAAGCTGCCGCCGCCGTATCCGACTACCTGGACCGCCGCCGACCCTGGGCCAGGGGGATAGGAGTGCGGCTGCTGCTGCAGGTGCTGGGCAGCGCGGGCCTGGCTCTTGTCATCGTGAACGTACCCTACACCCTTTTCAAGTTCTACAGCCTGCGCTACCTCGAAAACCCCGGCAGCCACTACACCCTGCCCATTTTTCTGCTCATCAACGGGGCTGCCCTCACGCTGTTCGGCATCGTGCAGGGCGCGCAGCTGGGCATGCAGTTTCTGGGCCGCTGGCGGCAGGCCGAGTTGCAGGCCGAGCGGCTGCAGCGCGAAAGTACCCAGGCCCGGCTGTCGGCTCTGCGCCAGCAGGTGAGTCCGCATTTTCTGTTCAACAACCTCAATATTCTCTCCGTGCTTATCGACCGGAGTCAGCCCCTGGCCAAGGAATTCGTCGAGCAGTTTGCCCAGGTGTACCGCTACGTGCTCAGCAGTCAGGAGCGGGAGCTAGTGCCCGTGGCCGAGGAGCTGGAAATGGTGCAGGCCTACGTGTTTTTGCTCCAGCAGCGCTTCGCCGCCGGCTTGGTCGTCGAGTTGGACGTGCCCGCCGTGTGGCACCAGCACTACCTGCCCCCGCTGGCCCTGCAGATGCTCATCGAAAACGCCATTAAGCATAATGTGGTGGCGGCCAGCCGCCCGCTGGTAGTAGCCGTGCGGGCCCAGGAGGAGGGTACGCTCCTGGTAACCAACAACGTGCAGGCCCGGGGTAGCCAGGAAAAAAGCACCGGCCTGGGCCTGGCCAACATTGCCAAACGCTACGAGTTTTTGTCGGAGCGGCGGCTGCGCATCGAACACGGGCCGACTACCTTTACCGTGGAGCTGCCCTTGCTGGAGCTCGAACCCGCATGAGAATCGTGGTAGTAGAAGATGAGCAGCTGGCTGCCGACAAGCTGGTGGAGCTGATCCGGGCCTACGACCCGGCCTCGACCATCGTGGCTTGCCTCGACTCGGTGGCCGACACCGTGGCCTGGCTTAGTACCCACGCCGCCCCCGATTTGCTGTTTCTCGACATCCACCTGGCCGACGGGCTGGGCTTCGAGATATTTGCCCAAACGGCCGTGCCCTGCCCGGTGGTGTTTACCACGGCTTTCGACCAGTACGCCATCCAGGCGTTCCGCGTCAACAGCATTGATTACCTGCTCAAGCCGCTCACGCCCCGGGCTGTAGCCGATGCGTTCCGCAAGTACGAAGCCCTGCGCCGCACCCTGACCCCGGCCCCGCCCGCTGCCATCGACTACCTGCGCCTGCTCGACGAGCTGCGGGCCAGTGAGGCGCGCTACAAAGCCCGCTTCCTGGTGCGGGCCGGGCAGCGCATCAAAACCATTGCCGCGGCCGAGGTAGCCTACTTTTTCGCCGAAGACAAGTACACCTACCTCGTCACGGGTGCCGGCCCGCGCTACGTGGTCGACTTCACCCTCGACGATTTGGAGGAGCGCCTCGACCCGGCGCTGTTCTTCCGTCTCAACCGGAAGTTCCTGGCCAGCCTGCCCGCCATCCACGAAATTCACGCCTACTTCAAAGGCCGCCTCAAGCTCACCTTGTCCCCACCCGTCGAGGCCGAGGTGCTGGTCAGCAGTGAGCGGGCCGCCCCCTTCAAAAGCTGGCTGGACCGGTGAAATGGTGAGATGGTGAAATAGGGAGTTGATGTTCAACAACGTCTGTCATTACGAGGCGCAGCCGAAGCAATCTGTCCTCTGAAATGTGCGGAGTGCTCATATGTGAAAAGCCCTTTCCTGTTTGCTACGGGAAAGGGCTTTCTGATAAAAGTTCGAGTCGTACTGCGCAGCGGAAGGATTGCCACGGCTGCGCCTCGCAAGGACACGGGGCTTGGTAGGCTACACTTTCACGGCTTTGCCGGTTTTGGCGGCTTCGTAGATGGCCATGATGTAGCGCACGTCCTTCAGGCCTTCCTCGCCGGGCGTTTTGGGCGTTTTGTTATGCAATACGCACTCGGCCATGTGGTCCAGCTCGGCGGCAAACTGGTTGCCTTCCTCAATTTCGGGCTCCTGGTTGCCCTCATCGTCCCCGATTTTCATCGTGTGCTTCTTGTAGTCCGACAGCGGGTCGAGGTCGAGCCAGGCTTTGTCGCCGAACACCCGGCCGCGCTTGACTTCCGAGTAGCTGTAGGAGCTGGTGCAGGAAGCCAGCACACCGCTGGGGAAGCGCAGGGTGAAGTGGATGTTGTCCTCGACTTCGGCAAAGCGTGGGTCCGATTTGTCGCTGAATTCCTGGGCCGTGATTTCCACCGGCTCCTCGCCGCTGAGGTAGCGGGCCGCGTTAAGGGCGTAGATGCCAATGTCCATGAGGGAGCCACCACCCGCCAGCTTTTTGACCACCCGCCATGCGTCGGCCTGGTCTTCGGTGGGCTTCACGGGCCGGCCGTGGTCGGAGGTAATGGCTTTGATTTTACCTAACTCACCCTTGCGGATGCGGGCCATGGCGTCCAGGTTAAACGGCTCGAAATGGGCCCGGTAGGCAATCATCAGCTTCCGGTCGGCTTGCTGGCAGGCGGCAATCATCTTTTCGCAGTCTTCAACCGACGTAGCCATGGGCTTCTCGCACAGCACGTGCTTGCCCGCCTGCGCCGCCCGGATGGTAAACTCGGCGTGCATGGAGTTGGGCAGGATGATGTACACGATGTCGACGTCCGGATTGTCCTTAATAGAGTCGAAATTGTCGTAGCTGTACACGCTGGTTTCGGGCAACTCGTACTGGGCCGCCAGCTTTTGGGCCTTGTCGGGTGAGCCGCTGACCAAGGCTGCCAGGCGGGCGTGCTTGCAGGCTTTGAAATTGGGCATGATCTGCTCGGTGGCAAACTTGCCCAGGCCCACGATGGCAAAGCCGAGCTTGTCGGAAGTAGTTGATTTCATGATTTCGGATTGGAGTAGTAAAAGAATACCGCTGGTACTGGTCCAGGCTTCAGAGACGTGCCCGGCCGGCTACAAGGTCGGCAGCACCAGCACCGGCAGCTGGGTTTGGCGAATCATCTGGGCCGTGACGCTGCGGTGAAACAGCCGACCCAGCACGTTGTGCCGCCGGGCAATAAGTACCAGTACATCGGCGTGCGTTTCCCGCACAGCCTGCTCCAGGCCGCGCGGAATATCCAGGTTGCGCACTCCGTGGGTCGATACAGGGTGCTGCCCATCGGCCAGCAAACCGGCCCGCTGCACGCTGGCCAGGGCCGCGTGGCAGGAATCGTTGTCTTCGGGCTCGGCCACGTGTACGACTGTCACTGGGGTTTGCAGTGCGTTGAGCAGGCTCTGTACCGGCCGGGCAGAAGGGGCCAGTTGAAACGAATTGTTGTCGGCGGCCAGGACCAAACGTTGCGGGAGCTGGTGCTGAGTAGTGGCCGGCACAATGAGCAGCGGGTACTGAATTTCGCTTAGCAAGTTGAGGGAAGTAGTACTGACGAGCTCGGCGGGCAGTTCCGCTGCACCGGGTCGTCCTAGCACCAGTAGCGCGGGTTGGTGCTGGGCCACTATTCCCCGAATGGCATTGGTAGAGCGGCCGGTCATCATGGCGGGCACGGCGGGCACGGACAGGCCCTGGATTCGCTCATCCAGCGCCAGCGCAATTTCGCTCTCACTGCGGTGGGGAATTTTGCCGGTAAAGGTTTCCGGGTCAAAAACCGAGGTGCGGTTTATATGCAGCAATACCAGGGGCAGCTGCAGGTGGGCCGCCAGGGTGGCCGCATACTGCAGGGCGGCATCGGCAGCGGGCGTAAAGTCGGTAAGTACAAGCAAAGGAGCAGGCATACGCAAAAACGATTAGCAGGTGCGAGGCTTATATATACTACAGGCCAGCTAAGCTGTTGCCCAAGAGCCCATTTATCGGGCCGTATCGGCGGCAGTCCGATAGTATCAACCGCTTATAAAAGCTGCCGAAACAGCTGGTCGGCATAGCATTGCGTCCACGCGTAGTCGGGCATTTCGGGCAAGAAAAAAAGCCGTTCGAGCCAGCGGCTGAACGGCTTTTTAAGGTTGCAAAGGTCTGGTCAACCGGGAGATATTCCCCAGTAGCCTGCCAGCAATTAGCGGTTGTTGTCGTTGTCGAAGTTGTTATTCGACTCGATAATGATATTGTCCCGCTGGTCGCCGGTGCCGGCCAGGTCGCCGGTAGCACCCGGTACGGTCGTGTCGTCCGGAATACCCATAGTTTCCTGCTCCAATTGGGCAGAAGTGTCCAATGTGCCTTCCTCGTCGCGCTTGTAGTTATACAGCTCGTCGTGGTGCTTTTGCTGCTCGGGGCTCATTTTGCCGCCATCCGACTGTGGTTCGTTGGCGTCAGCTGATTTCTTGTTCGTAGCCATTGCAAGGAGGGTGCTTAGTTCAACGTCGAGTCGTTTGGATCTTCGGGACCGGTGCTGCGGTTGGCCGGCTCGTTGGTTGCCCAGTTGCGGGTGCCGCTGCCGTAGCGTGGGTCATCTTCCTTATTAGCTTCCCGGCGTACCTGGTCGTCCGAGTCCAGGTTCTGAAGTACGGTGCCGGTAGCGCGGTTTTGCGGGGCAGCACCCCGCTGGTCAGACTCAGTTACGTTGGGAGCCGCTACGCCACCGGGGTTATTGCCGGCCGGGTGCGAGTAGGCATCCTGGCCGTTAATAGCCGGAGCGGTAGTATTCGAAACGCCGCCAAACTCGCCGTACGCGGGGGTATTGCTGGCAAAGGTGTTAGGCTTGGGGCTGGCGGGCACGTCCTGGCCGTTTTCGGCGGTAGCGCCGGCCCGCATAGCGCCTTCCTGGTGGTTTTCGGGGCCCTGGTTGTTGATTTTATCCTTACGGAACTCGCTGAACTCGTCCGGATTATCGTTGCTGCCGTCGTTGGGATGATTTTGCATGGCGGAAAGAGAGTAGTTACGGTGGTGGGCACCTATAGCGGTGCGCTAGCCTTGTGTACGCAGCCGCGCCGGATTTGGCTACGGCCCGGGCAAAATCAGCGGCCGGGCTACCCGTCGAGCTCGTTGCGGGTGCTAGTCTTGAGCTTGCGGTAACTAGGTGCCGATTTCGGGGGCGCCAAATGCCTACTCCCCGCGGCAACTTGCGTATGCAGCCTGTTTACCACTGCTTCCGCATCCTGATCCTATGAAACCCAACATCACCCATAACGAAGAAGAGCAGACGTTTTACGCCTCCACCCAGGGCTACGAATCGGAGCTGGCCTACAGCCGTCCCAGCGACACCGTCATTGATTTTACCCACACGTTCGTGGACGAAAATCTGCGCGGGCAAGGCGTGGGAGAGGCGCTGGCCGTGGCCGGGCTGCAATACGCCCGCGACCAGCAGTTACGCATCAAAACCAGCTGTGCCTTTATGCAAGCCTACGTGCAGCGCCACCCCGAATACCAGAGCATGCAGGCCTAAGCAACCCCCTGGCTGGTAGCGGACTCCCAAAATCGGGTGAGCTGAGCCGCTAGCTAGGCGTTTTGCTGCAGCCAGGCATCGGCGGCATTTTCCGTGGGGAAGTGGCGAAAGGCCAGAGCCGAGGGCGCACCCAGACTCACGGCCTGCGAAGCCAGCCGCGCCATGGGGCTGTGGCTTTCCACAATGGCGCAGTGACTGTAGCCCGCTTCCCGCACGCAGCCCGGAATCCAGTCGGTAGAAAGCCACTGCTGCACGGCCACCGGTATCAGGGGCCGGTTGTGGTGAATGCTCATCGTTTTGCCCGTCCGGAAATGCCTCATGCCCTGCCGAACCTGTAGGTAGGCAGTGCGCAGCTCCTCATCGGTGCCGCCCGCGCTGGTCCAGCGCAGGCGCAGATACCCGGTCGCGTCATAGCTTAGCTGTAGGGCTGGGTTGGCAAAGTAGAGGGTTTCGCTGGGCGTAAGAATGGGCATAAACATAGGAAGGCAAGCGGCTTTTCACTTCCCCGAAACACGACGATTTCGCCGGTCGGGCCAGCAAATCCGCTGCCGGAGCACCTGCAAAAATACGCCGGTCCGGCGAGATATCCGTGTCCGGCAGGTTATTTCGGCCCGGTGCAGGTCAATTCCCAACGGGCCAGACCACGTAAGGGCAAACCAGCAGTTAACCCAGAAAAAAGCCTTGGCTTCCAAAGAGGCCAAGGCTTTTTTGAATCTGGTAGCAGCTACTTAGGGCTGTACTACGGCGCGGCTGGTGTAAATAGTGCCATCCAGGGCTACCTGCACGGTGTAGAGGCCGGCGGGCAGGCTGCGCACATCCAGGGTGGCCTCGGTGCTACCACCCAGCGTCTGCTGGCGGGTGAGCACCTGCTGGCCCAGAGTGTTGAGCAACGTGATGGTGGCCTTGCTGCGAGCGGCGGCCTCGGGCAGGCGCACGTGCAGCAACTGCGTGGTAGGCGTGGGATATACTTCCAGCTTGTTGGTTACTACCGGAGCTTTGGTGCTCAGAAGGAAGCAAGCCGAAGCGTGGCCGCCCAGGTTCGACGTTACATCGGCGCCCTTGGCTTCCCAGGTAGCCGCCCCGCGCGACCAGCGGGCTTCACCCTGCGACGCGGTTGTTTTACGCACCAGGGTGTTGTCGGTGGTGGTACCTCCGCCGGGAATAACCCAGCCGGTAGCGGCCGGCCGCTGCCCGATTACGCCAATGACGTCGAGCGTATCGGTGCCGTCGAACAGGCCAATGGCGTCATCTCCGTTGAAGAAGGTCACACTTGAGGTAATGTTGGCCAGGGCCAGGATGGCTGGCGAGGAAGTGGGGTTGGCAATAATATACACGCCGCCGGGCGCAATACTGCCCGACAGAGCCTGGGTCGTTGGCGTAGTGGAGCCATTAGCAAACAGGTCCACGCGCATACCAGTCAGCTCGACGGTAAACGGCGACGGGTTGAAGATTTCCAGCACCTTGTTGTTGCCGCTGCTGGCCTCCACGTATTCCGAGAAGAAGAGCTTGGTGCAGGGCGCGCCGCCGGGAACCTGGTCGTCGTTGGTGATGGTAAAGGTATGGGCGCCGGGGTTGCCGATTACAGCCCCGTCAGAAGGCGTGCCCAGCGTCAGGTACACTGTTTCGCTGGCCTCGGGCGTCACATCGCCGTTCACCGTAATGGTCACGGGCAGCGTTTGGTTGGTCTGGCCAGCGGCGAAACGCAGCGCGGTGGTGTTCAGAATATAATCCGTTGCATTGGCGCTGGTCGAGGCGGCCACTACGTTGACGGGTACCGTTACGGCGGCAGCATTGGCCGAGCCGGTCAGGGTCACGTTCACGGTATAGGTTTGGGTGCCGCTGTTGCCTTCCAGAATAGAGCCGGCAGCCGAGGCAAACTTCACCGTGGTGGGCTCCCCGTCGTCGTTGGTAATCACCAGGGAATGGGTGGAGGCGCTGCCGGTGCTGCTGCCGCTACTGGGGCTGCTCAGCCGGAGCTGCACTACCTCGTCGGCTTCAGACTTGGTGTCGCCGTTTATGGTTACCGTGACAGGCTTGGACGTTTCACCCGCCACGAAGGTCAGGGTCTGGGTCGTGAAGGTGTAGTCTTCGGGGCTCAGGGCTGAGGAATTGGCGGCATCCGCGCCGACTTGCACCGTGATGGTCGAGGTAGGAGCGGGGTCCACGCTAATGGTGGTGGTGTAGGTCTTCGTGCCGCTGTTGCCTTCCAGAATGGAGCCGGTAGCAGTAGCAAAGGCGAAGGTAGGCTGGGCAATCAGGCCGTAGGCGCGGGCTACCAGCTCGGGGTAGGCAATGTAGGGGTTGAAGTTGCCCTGGCTTTTGGCCGTGCGGCGGTTCCGCTCCCGCTCATGCGCATCTACCGGGTCGGCCAGGTGCCAGCGGTACAGCGTTTGCAGATCAGCCAGGCCGGTAATTACGTCTTTGCCCGCATCAAAGGTCTGGCCCTGATGCATGGTGTAGAAGTAGAAAGCGCAGCGGGCCACGTTGCCCTTATGGTCTTCGCGGGGCTCAAACAGCGGTCCGCTGTCTTCACTCCACTCGTCGATGTTGCTGGTGGGAATGGTCGACTGGCTGGTCGTGTTGCGCATCCAGATTTTGGTCTGGCTGTCGGGCACGTCGGCAAACATGTCGCTGCCGCGGTTCGAGTTCCACTGGGTGTAGGTCGGGAACAGGTGGTGAATGTCGGATTTCATCCGGCTCACCTCGTTAAACCACGACTGCGGAATGGTGTGCTCACAGTTGATCAAGCCCACGCCACCGGTGCTGGTAGCCGTCGAGTCGATGGTCTTGGGCACGGAGTAGCCCGAGTACACGCAGGTCAGGCGGCCGTCGAACACGTCCACGTAGTTGTACATTTTGCCGCGGGCCTGGTCGTAACCCAGGTCGATACGCTTACCGTCGTACCAGTTGGCGCGCAGCCAGTCTTTCAGCTGTTGCCCCTGCAGGTTGGTCGGAGGAGCCGCGGGCATTACCTGCGCCGTTACGGCCGTACTCAGACTCATTGCAGCGGCCACAGCCCATGCGAATAGGTGTTTCATGCGAAGATGGAAGAAGGAAATAGAACGGAAACAGAATGAGGAAAATCAAATATCCGAAAATCATTCGGTAGCCCTGGCGTTTTATTGCTATTCCAGAGGGAGCTGTAAGCACAAAAAGGCCCGCAGAATAATCTACGGGCCTTTTCCTGGAAAAAGAAGGCTTCCTGCTGCTGGAAAAGTTAATAACTGCTTAACCGGCAGCCAGCTGAATACCCTGCGGCGGCAGCTGGCGGCCTATTTGGTCGGCATCAGTACCGTGTCGATGACGTGGGTAACGCCGTTGCTGGACAGCACGTCGGGAATAGTTACGGTAGCGGTGCCGCCCCGCACGTCGCGCAACAGCACGGTGTTGCCCTTGCGCGCCACCGTAAGGGTTTCGCCTTCCACCGTGGTCAGTTGCTGCCCGTCCTTGAGGTCATTGGCCAGCAGGCGCCCCGATACGACGTGATAGGCGAGGATGGTGCTGAGCCGCTGCTTGTTTTCGGGCAGTAATAAGGTGGTAACCGTGCCGGCGGGCAGCTTGTCGAAGGCCGCGTTGGTGGGCGCAAAAACGGTTACCGGTCCCGGCCCCTTGAGGGTTTCGACCAAGCCGCCGGCCCGCAGGGCCGATACCAGCGTGGTGTGGTCGGTAGAATTCACGGCGTTGGCCACAATGTCCTGATCGGGCATCATCAGGTTGCCACCCACCACCACGCCGGGCGTTATCTTGAGGGCCGTGGGCTTGGTTTTGGCCTTGAGCTTGCTGCCGTTTGTGGCCTTGCCCTTCACCTTGGCTTTTCCATCGGGGGCTACTTTGGTCTTGGTCATCGTGCCGCCCTGCCGGACCTTGGCCTTGTTGGCATCCACCTTTGACTTTAAGGGTTGGGAACTTTGGGCGGTAGCACGCGGGCTCGTGATAAAGCAAAGGGCCAGGGTAAGATTCAGGAGCAGAAGTTTGAGCATCGGATAGAATAGGTTAGCAGCCCGCTATACGGACCCGTCCCGTCAAAGATAGGTTCAGAGCCTGTTTTACGGTTGAGCTCGTCCAGTAACGCACAGAACAATTCCTGGAAACGGCTAGCCCCAAATGAGCACCAGCGTGCCAATGATAATAAGGGCGGCCCCAAATGCCACGGGCACAGTCAGCTTCTCGCCCAGAAAAACAACCGACAGCATGATGGCCAGTGCTACGCTCAGCTTATCCACGGGCGCCACCTGCGACACCCGGCCCAGCTGTAGGGCCCGGAAGTAAAATATCCACGACAGGCCCGTTGCTCCGCCCGACAAAGCCAGGAACAGCCAGTTGCGCGGGGTAAGAGTGCCCAGCTCGGCCAGACTGCCCTTGGCGGCCACGATACCCCAGGCTACCAGCAGAATTACCAGCGTCCGGATGGCCGTCGCCAGATCTGAATTGACGCCCTTGATACCTACTTTGGCCAGTACGGCAGTGAGGGCCGCAAAGCTGGCCGAGAGAAGGGCGTAAAACCACCACATGCGAAAAATTATATATTCACCAAGACTAGGCTTTTGGCTGTAGCCTGCCCGACCGTCCATTGATAAAGTGGCTGTGTTTGGTAAGATTCGACCAGCTTCTAAAAAGCTATTAGCTGTAAATCCATGTCACAATTTGATAACATTAGTACTTTGTCAGCTGTGGATACGGCTGATAATAGCGCTGTTCAGGTGGAATAAAGCATTCTGTCTTGCTTTGTTGCGTGTCACAATTGCCAATAAATTTTCCTTTCTATCGGGCTAAAAGTCGGCAATCTTGGAAGCGTTCTAAGCTACTTTTCTCCCCCAGTAGCCTCTTTAAAAGACGACTGCCATGAAAGACACATATCTGCACAACCTGGGCTTTGTGCCATTGGTCCCCAGTTACTCCCTGTTCACCTCCAACCGCAGCGGGGAAGGAGCCTACATTCCGCCGACGGACGTGCGTTACCAGCACATTTACACGGCTCAGGATGGAGCGACGCTGTTCGTGTACTCCTGGTTGCACGAGCCGGGCTACATGCTGACCACCTGCGAGAATATTTCCTCGATGAGCCAAATCGTGGCGGAGCTCGACTCGGATGACCCAGCGCTGCTCCTGCAGCAGATTGAAGCGTTTTTCGGGCTGCACGGCGGCGTGGCTTTGTCGTTAATGCAGGACGCCCAAACCAATCTTCAGGCCTTACACCTGCAAACGGGCACCCAAGCCCGCGAACAAGCCGCCTAATTCTGTCTGTTTCCTTTCTGAGCTATACCCAAACAAACTTTCCGCTGGTAAAGAACGCAGAGCTTTTTACCACAACAAAGGGCCAACACGTAGCAGTGTTGGCCCTTTGTTGTGTACTATGCACTATAAAGCAGTGAAGCGTCAGGCGGTCGTGCGCAGCCACTCATAGGCCGTAGCCAGATCATCGAATGTGACGACCATGGGGCGGGTTACGAACTGCATAGCCTTGTCCATGGATTTGCGGGCCCGCCAATGGGGAGGATACACCCAGGCCACGTACCGTACGCCGCCGCGGGCCAGCTGGTCGTAGTAGTGGCCGCCCACCCAGGCCGCGCCTTTGTCCCAGTCGGAAGTTACCTGACTGTTGTCGTTAAGCATTTTGGTGCAGGGGTGCTGCTGCAGCAAGCGTAGTACTACGTCGCCCCCCGTGACGGCCGAAACCTCGTTGTGCTGTCCCTTCCATTCCACGTACAGCCACTGGTTGAGGATATCATACGAAATAGAGAGGGAAGGCGTATCGTAGAGGATTTCCATCCAGGGGTCGGGTGAAAGGGGAACTCCAATATACGGAAACACCATCCGGAAAAGAAGTCTTACGAACCTAAACGGTAGACTATTCTTGGCAGTCTAAGCTGAACGGTACCCACCCTGAAAGCAGGCTGAGCAGTCGAGCTTCGCCGGATGGGGCACTGGGCCGCCCTTATTCCCGCACTACGCGTCGCATGACGCTGCCCGTGGCCGTGGTGACTTGGAGGATATAGGTATCGGGGGCCAGACGGCTCAGGTCAACATCGTAGGAACGGACGCCAGCGGGCACTTGGCCGGTTTGCACTTCTTCCCCGCGGCTGTTGCGCACCGAAATCCGGGCCGCCGCGCTGCTGGCCCCCGTGTAGATGGTAAAATGCGCCGGTGTGGGGTTGGGAGCAATGCTGAGTTCCGGAGCTGTCTTGGCCGCGGCTGGCGTCACCCTAACGGGAACAGCCGCCGAAGCCGCCACGCAGCTGCCCGGATTGATAACCAGCACCGTGTACGACCCGCTGGTAGTAGCGGTATACGTATTGCTGGTGGCCTCCCGGATGAGCTGGCCATTGTTGAAAAACTGGTAGGTAGCTCCTTCGGTACCACCGCTGGCTGTTAGGGTTACGGCACCGCCATTGCCAAACGTGGTTGGGCCGCTGGCCGTCAGTATGGGGCTGGGTAGCGTGTGGAGCACCAGAAACGTGCTGGCCGACAAGCCCGTGGTGCCGCTGGCCGTCAGATGGTTAGTGATGGTGTAGGCCCCGGCCCGGCTGCGGGCCAGATCTACGACGCCCGTGGTCGGATTGATGCTCAGGCCCGCCGGACTGGCCGAAAACGTACCAGCCTGCGCTCCGTTGGCCCAGGCGGGCACGAGCTGACCCACTGTGCCAGCGCAGCGGCTCCCGCCATCGTAGGCAAAAAGTGCCCCCGCAAAGGCCGGGGCAGTGCTCCCGCCCGCCGACTCGGAGAAGGCCACGTGGTCAGAATCCAGGGCTTGGGCGCGCATTGCTCGGGCCATCATCAACAGGCTGAGCAAAATAATGGCGTGGCTCCACCAGGAGGCCACGCTGTCGAGAACGTGAGAAGTAGTGGTTGGAATAGGAGACAGGGCACGCATAGCGCAGGCGTTAGGTGAAGGTCGCGCGGTACCGGAGTACTGCAGGTTAGTGCACAACGCTACTGCCTAAACATGATGTGAATATGATAAGCAACGCCTCGCTCAGCCCACCGGAAGGGACTAAAAAGCTGTTTTTAGCCCTGATTAGCCCCAATCCGGCATTTACTGAGCCGGAAAAAAAAGCAGAAAAGAAGTACCCAGGCCTTCAATAGAGTTGACCTCGATGCGGATGCCGTGCAGGTCGGCAATGGTGCGGACAATGGACAAGCCCAGGCCGTAGCTGTCCGGGTCGGTGGTGCTGCCCTTGTCGAAGCGGTGAAACAGGCGTGGCAACTGCTCCTTCCTGATGCCCCGGCCGGTGTCGCGCACTTCCAACACGTAGCCGCCCGGTGCCGGCCGGCCCAGCAGCATGATTTGCCCACCCTCCCGGTTGTACTTGATGGCGTTGCTAACCAGGTTGAAGAGCAGGGTAAAGAGCAAGCCGCGGTTGGCGGCCGGCACCACAAAATCGGGCTGCACTTCCTGGCTGAGCGAGAGGTTGAGCACGGCCAGCCGGTCCTGCACTTCCTCGCTCACCTCAGCCACCAGCTGCCCCAACGATACGCTTTCGGTGCGCGGAAACTGGTCGTTTTCAATTTTAGAAATCATCAGCAGCGACTTGATAATAGTCCGCAGCCGGTGCACCGTGCGCTGCGACTCCACGACCCGCAACAGGTTTTCATCCGACAGACTTTCGTCGCTGAGCATATTGTCGAAACGGTACTGCAGGGCAGCCAGCGGGGTTAGCAACTCGTGGGACGCGTCGGCAATAAACTTGCGTTCCTTGGAAAACGAAGCCTGAATGGTGGTCATCATTTCTCGCAGGCTCTCGTCGAGGTAGCGGAAATCGTCGGTGCTGGTCGGGATAGGCGTGAAGTTGAAAGCGGCCGGGTGGTGGGCATTCTTAAGCCGTTGCCGGATGATGGTGTAGAATGGCTCCAGCAGGTAGCGAAAAAAGGCCAGGTCGGCCAGCGTCGTCAGGGCCACAGCTACCAGCAGAATGTAGAAGGCGTAGGTGCGGAAGTTGCGCTCCGTCTCGTCGATGCTGCCCGTGCTGCGCCCGATTTCGAGCAGGTAGTACTTCGGGCCCTGGGCAAAAGAGTAGCTCAGCACCCGGTATTCCACGATTTCATCTTCCACGGCCCGCTTCGAGTCCTCAATCACGTCGATGCGCGGTCCGGGCGGTATTTCCTCGAGCGAAATAAACTCCTCCTTGAGCAGGTTGTAGCTGCCGTACGACGACTGGTCGCCCTCGATAAAGGTAGAAATACCGTTGCGGCGAATCAGGCGCAGCACCTTTTCCTTCTTCTGGGCCAGCCGGTTATCCGTCGATACTAGGGCCAGCTGGCTCATCACCGGTGGCAGCACACCTACCAGCAGTAGCAGAATGGCTACCCGCGACAGGGCATTGAACAAGCTGAATTTGGTGCTGAGCTTCAAAAGGAAAAGGTTTTAGGCGGCGTCCCGCGGCCCAACGGGCTACAGCAAGCAGTCCATGGCCTGGTTATACCGAGCGGAGTCGAAGCCTGCCGACTGCCAAAGTAACTTAATTCCTCCTGCGGGAACGATGCTTCGGCTCTGCTGAGCAGAACGTGCTGATTGTAACTTCACAGCCGGGCCCGGTAGCCCACGCCGCGCACGGTTTCGAGCCACTCCACGTCGGCCAGCAGCCCGAGCTTCTTGCGCAGATTTTTGATGTGGGCGTCAATGTAGTTGGAGTCGAAGCCCGCCTCGGGCAGGTTGCCCCAGATATGCTCGGTGAGCTGCAGGCGGGTCATGACCCGGTTTTTGTGCAGTACCAAGTAGCTCAGCACATCAAATTCCTTGACCGACAGGCTGACTTCCTGACCCTGGTGCAGCAGGCGGCGCGTTTGCAGGTCCAGCTCGAAAGCGCCGCAGCCCACCAACGGTTTGTGCAGCCCGAAGCGGCGGCGTGTGATGGCGTGCATACGGGCCAGCAGTTCGGGCAGGGAAAAGGGCTTGGCCAGGTAATCATCGGCCCCCAGCTCCAGGCCACCAATCCGGTCTTCCACCGCGCCGCGAGCCGTCAGGATGATAACGGCGGCCGTCAGATCGTTCTGTTTGGCCTCGGCCAGCACGTCGAGCCCGTCGCCGTCGGGCAGGCCCAGGTCCAGCAGCACGAAGTCGAAGGGCGTATCGGCCAGGTGGGTACGGGCCTCACGGGCGGTGCGGGCCACCGTGCAGGTAAAGTTTTGCTGGTGCAGGAAGATGCCCAGCTCGCGGGCCAGGGTGCGCTCATCTTCCACGATAAGAACGGTCATGGTAGGTCGAAAGGCGGCGGGTTTACAGCGTGAAGGCCACGCTGGTCGTGAAGTAGGAACGGGCGCGGCTCACGTCGTCGGGCAGCAAATTGACTGGGATGGAATACCGCCAGGCCGCCTGCACGGCCACCGCGCCCAGGTGGTAGGTCGCGGGCACGCGCAGCTCGTAATTAAGCACTCGGAAGCGTGTCACCGGAGTTTCGGTCGTCGTGGTAATGGTTGTGCTGCCCCCGCCGCCGTTTCCTTTCCCGTTGCCTTTTCCATTGCCTTTGATGTTACCGCGTACAACCTGCTGCTCGATGCTGGTTTCGATGAAATGCTGGGTGCCCGCCATCATGCTCAGGCGCGGCTCAATGGCCACGTAGGCTTTGGGCGTAAACACCTTGTCGATTTCGAAGTAGCGGGAGTTGTCGAGCACCAGGAAAAAGTCGTTGCTTTCCCCAAACAGGTAGGCCGCGTTCAGGCGCGAATACACGTAGCCCCAATCTAAGCCCACGTAGGCGTCGATGGAATTATTGACGCTGGACTTTACCAGTGGGCTGTTGCGGGCGAAGAAAAAGTGGGAGTAGCTCAGCGAGGCATCCACCTTTTTGGACAGGTCCCCGTCCCAGCCCACCGCCACGTCGGTTTCGTCGATAAAGCTGGAAGTGTCAAACAGATTGTAGCCCACCACCGAGCCCCAGATGCCGTAGCGGCTGGTGTAGCTGAGCTCCCCAGCCGTATAGGGAAAGCGCGTGGTTTGGGTGCGGCCAAAAAACGAGGAATTGGTGCCGTAGCTCAGCTCGGCCCGCAAACTGCCGCGCGGTTCCGCTTTGGACGGAACCGGAGCAATGGGCGGCGGCGGTGGGGGCGGAACCGGCTTGGCAGGAGCTTTAATCGGCGCTTTCACCGGGGCCTTCACCGGCGTTTTGACAACCGGCGGCACAGGTACTTTTTTCTTGGGTGGCGTTGTGGTGGCGCGGGGTTTGGGTTTACTGGTGCCCGTACTCTGACCGGCTGCGGTTCCGGCTGAGCCCAGCAGCCCCGCCAAAATCAGCAGCCCCAGCAAACGAGGCAAGCCAAGTAAAGAAACCATATGCTCTCAGTCAGTGGTGTTTAGTGCCCGCGGCCGTGCCCCCGTCCAGCTCCGCCGCCCCGGCTACCACCGTTGCTGCTACTGCTGCGGGCACTGCGGCCACCTTCGGCGCTTCTACTGCTACTACTACGAGCACTACGGGCCGAGCGTTCGGGCCGGTCGCCGCGGGCTGAGTGATCCGTCGAGCGGCCAAACAAGCCGCCGCCTTCCACCCGCTGGGGCTTGCTTTGCGGCTTGCTCTGAGGCACCACTTTTACTGGCGGCGCCGCCCCGTCCCGCCGCGGCTTGTCGCCTTGTTCGTCCACAGCCCCTGGGTGATGGGCCTGGCCGGGCAAGGCTGCCGTCAGCAGCACCAGCATACACAGCAAACGAATTAGAATAGTCATGAACGGGGCAAAAATAACTAGGCCCAAGGCAACCTACTGCATTTTGAGCACTCCAACACGCCCAGGTTATGAAACAGTGCCGGCCGCTCTCTGATTTAAGCCGAAATACGGCCGGCCGCTGGCCTCAACCGGCAATCCTAGCGCTCCGAGCGGTGAGCATTACCTCCGACACGGCTTTTCTGCGGTCCGTTGCCGCCAGCCCGTAAGGAGCCGTGCGTTCTCTCCCCACGGGCCGACCGTAGGGTGCGGTTGTCGTGGGCTGTCGAGCGGCGGGCACTGGCCACCGAGCTTACCGCGGCTCCTTTGTCGGCACCGGTTAAAGTCGTACCCTGGGCCACGGCCTGTACCGTTTGCCCGTGGTTGACCGGGGTCGTGACTACTTCGTCCTGAATTCCGTCCTTGTTTTCGTCTCTGATTTCGGACTGCTGGGCGGGGCGTGCTTCTGATTTGTTCGGGCGGGGCGCCTTATGAGCGGGGGCTTGAGCCAGAGCGGCTACCGAGAACAACAGGGCCGCGGCGGAGCAAAGCATCTTTTTCATGGGAACGAAGGCTTAATTCGAAGGATATGAATCAAACCTAGCTCGTCAACATGATGTGAAAATGATAAGCCCCACCTTTGCTTTATCTTCCCGCCGGGCCAGCTAGTACATCCAGGTACAGTTGGGCTTAAGCTGGCCGCTTTCAGGTAAGAGCGGGCCCGCTAAACAAATGCCGATTGCCCCGGATTTATACAGGAAAACAAATGGAGGTAGGAATAGATAGTTTTGCGGCCCTGCTGCTGGACAATGGCACCGGCACCCAGCTGAGCGGCTCCCAGGCCATGGGCCAGCTACTCGACCGAATCGAGCTGGCCGACCAGGTCGGACTCGATGTATTTGGTATTGGGGAGCACCACCGACCGGAATACCTCGATTCGGCACCGGCCGTCATCCTGGCCGCCGCAGCCGCCCGTACCCGCCGGATCCGGCTGACCAGCGCCGTGACCGTGCTCAGCGCCGCCGACCCGGTGCGCGTGTTTCAGCAGTTTGCCACCCTGGATTTGATTTCGCAGGGCCGGGCCGAAATGGTGGTGGGCCGCGGCTCTTCTATCGAGGCATTTCCCCTGTTCGGCTTCGACCTCGACGATTACGATGCCCTTTTCACCGAAAAGCTGGAGTTGCTACTAGCTATTCGCAACAATGAGCGGCTGCATTGGAGCGGCAAGTTTCGGCCCGCTCTCACAGGGCAGGGTATTTATCCGCGGCCGGCGCAGAGCCAATTGCCTGTCTGGCTGGGCGTGGGCGGCACACCCCAGTCATTTGCCCGGGCCGGCATGTTGGGCTTGCCGCTGATGGTGGCTATCATCGGGGGCGAAACCCACCGCTTCCGGCCCCTGGTCGACCTTTACCGGGAGGCGGGCCGCCGGGCGGGTTTCACGCCCGAGCAGCTGCCAGTAGGGCTGCACTCCCTAGGCTACGTGGCCGAAACGACCGAAGAGGCCTTGGAGAGCTTTTACCCCGGCTATGCCCGCACCTTCAGCAGCCGGGCCCGGGAGCGGGGTGGCCCGCCCGTTACCCGGCCCCAATTCGATGCGCAGGCCGGCCCAACTGGGGCCCTATTGGTCGGCAGCCCGGAAGAAGTTGCGGCCAAGATTAAGCGGCACAGCGACGCCTTGGGCGGCATTACGCGCGTAACTTTCCAAATGGATGTGGCTACATTGCCCCATGCTCAGCTGTTGCGGGCCATTGAGCTGCTGGGCACCCGTGTGGTGCCTTTGCTGCGCTAGGTAAAGCCCGAATCAACTGCTACCGTAGTACTATTAAGCTGTTATAAGGCAAAAGAGTCCGGAAACGTGGTTTTCGGACTCTTTTTTTATGCAGTGTGAAACAGAAAGGTAAGCAGGTTGCAAAGCAACCAAAAGCGTAGTCTGCTCCCTTGACGATACGTAAGGGTCAGGAGCATTGCTGTTCGTCGAGCAAGAACTGAAAATCGTGTAGGCGGCGCTGCACTTGGGCGAGTAGCTCGGTTGGTACCGGAATCTGGACGCCATGCCGAGTGAAAAGATAGCGTACCAAAGCCGTTAATTCGCGCAATTCCTCCTGAAGTTGGACCCGTAACTTTTCCCACTGCTCAGACCCGCCCGAAGAGTGGTATAAGCAGTTATGGCGTACGGCAATGGCTTGGCTGATTAAAGCCGCGAGCTGGTCGAGTACCTGTTGCTCGGGTGCACTAAAGGTGCGGGGCTGCCGGTCAATGATACACAAGGTGCCCAGAGGGGACTTATCGGGTAGGCGCAACAGGGAGCCGGCGTAGAAGCGGAGTTCATTCTGCTGGGCCGCAAGGGCGGCCTCAGCAGTAATGGTGGCAGTAGTTTCAAGTAGCAGGTCGTGGTAAACCACGGCACGGGACTGTTGAATGGCCGTGGAGCACAGGGCCTCGGCCCGGGGCTGCCGGTCGTTGCCGGGCATACCGTGGTTGGCCGGGTACAGCACCTCATCTTCCTCGACTATAGCGATGAGGGAGATAGGCAGGCTGAAAACCTGCGCCGTGAGCGCAACAAATTCATCGAAAATCGGCTCGATAAGGGTTGGCAGCACGTCGTAGGAGCGCAGGCTGCGCAGCCGCTCAGATTCGTTATCGGGGAATAAAGGAGCAGAAGACATAATAGTAAGTAGCTAGCTTGCTTTGAAGCTATAAACGTAAAGTAAGGATTTACGGGCTGTTCTCCTCTTGAACCACACCATGCTCACTTATGGTGTGGGCAATGAAACCACCCGTGAAGTCTCACGAGCGCCCTACAGGCAAGCATGAAACTGACACGGTTATTCTACTACCGGTGTCCGGATCTAGTTAGCCAGCACAGTAGTGCAACCCCGTATAGCGCTGAGTAAGTTTGCCCCGCGGTAAAAAGGGCTACCCGTATCGTAGGCCAGCGCCTAGACGCTCTATTCGTCGCCTGCTAACTTACGTTCGCTTCAGCTGCAAAGCTAAGATCCTAATAATCTGCCATACTCATGCTTATACTACAGCTTGGTAAGCGACAGATTCTTGAGCTTTCCAGGCAAAGAAAATCTACTTCTAACCTCACGATTTTCTGCCCTATTTAGGCAGAATCCGCTGGGGCTCATAGTGGCCCTTCTGTATAGGAGTATCGTAGCCGCCGTAGACTCGGCATCTGGGTTTTCGATGCCCTCGCCGTGTCGTTCCTTGGTTCATAGTACGCTCGACGCGTGGGGAGTTATCGGCGTGCGTTAGAAAGGCAGGGGGCACGATGAGTGCCGCGTCGGTGGTGCGGTACTTGGTGCGCCCGGGCGGACGGTGGCGGTTGTCCGTTAGGTCGTTGTCAGTTGCGGCGCTGTGTAGCGAAGGCGTAGGCAGGAAGTAAATGAAAAAGCGGGCAGCCAGATAGCCACCCGCTTCCTTACGGCGAGAACCAGAAAACGGCCCTACGGAAGAAACCGGTCTGGGCGCATTTCGGAAGTAAGGCTGATTAGCCTGCTAGGCGCTACTTGCCCTTTTGCTTTACCTGTTTTCGTTAAGCTCCTGCATAATTTCGGCGAACAGTCGTGCAGACTTTAGCCGGTCATCCAGCGCGTACATGCTGGAAGCAGTGATGAGCTCATCGGCCTGCGTTTCGACCAGAAAGGCTTGTAGCTGCTGCTTGACGGTTTGCTTGCTGCCGACAAAGGAATACTTGAGCATCTGGTAGACGGAGGGATGCTGCCACATTTCTTGTAGTTCCTCGGTCATGTCCGTGGGCGGCTGCATGGGTTCTTTCGTTCTTCCAGTCAACATGCCCACAAACATCCGGATGACACTCGTGAACTGTCGTTGGGCTTCTTCGTCGGTATCGGCCACGTAGGCGTTGATGGCCACGATGGTATACGGTTGGCTTAGCGCCGCCGAAGGCCTAAACTCGTCGCGGTAAATTTGCAGCGCCTGGTGTAAGTGTGTGGAGGCAAAGTGGCTGGCAAACGCGTAAGGCAGGCCCATCTTGGCCGCCAAGTGGGCACTATCGGTGCTGGAACCCAAGATATACAGGGGGACGTTGGTGCCCTCGGCTATAGGAGCCCGCACGGCGGCCTGCTTGTTGGCAGGAGAGAAGTACGCCTGAATTTTGCTGATTTCCAGCGGAAAGGCCTGGGCCGCCTGCATGAAATCCGACCGGATGGCCTTCGCGGTCGGCGAGTCGGTACCGGCCGCCCGGCCCACCCCCAAATCAATGCGGCCGGGATAGAGCTGCGCCAAGGTGCCAAATTGCTCGGCCACAATCAGGGGCGAGTGGTTGGGCAACATGATGCCGCCGGAGCCCACCCGGATGGTCGTCGTATTTTCAGCCACGTACCCGATGAGCAGGGGAGGCGCGTTGCTGCCAATATTATCGGAGTTATGATGTTCGGCCAGCCAGTAGCGGGTGTAGTGGGCTGCTTCAGCGGCCTTGGCCAGCGCCAACGAATTGTTCAGGGTCTGCTTCACCGTATCGCCTTGCGACACGATAGCTAGGTCTAAAATGGAATAAGCAACCGGTGGCTTTTCCGGGCGGTTAGACTCGTTCACAGGAGTAGGCATTGCTTTTTTAAGATAATTGGCCGGGGGTAGCAGCAGGCCAGATGCTTGACTAGCAGGAAGAGAAGGCAGGCGTGGTTTAAATGGTTCGGAACGCTGGTTTTGGTAAGTCCAGATTGCCCCGCAGGGTTTCGGCCGCGTACTCCGTATGGAAGAGGCCACGCTCCTGCAGGATGGGCACCACCAGCTCGATAAAGTCTTGTAGCCCGTGGGAATGGTCTTGCCGAACCATGAACAGGTCAATAGCCCCGGCCTCGTACCACCGCTGTATTTCCGTGGCGACGCGCTCGGCCGAGCCCATAAACAAGGGAACGGGGGTGTGCGAATAGGGCCCCAGCGCACGGATTTCCTGGTACTTGGCGTAGGCCTCGGCATCGGTGCGGCCCACGATGGGGTTTTGCGACACCGACCGCACGAAGTCTTCTGGCAGCCGGCCTTTTTCAAGCAGCTTCGCGGTAAGTGCAGTGGCGAGCAATAATGTTTCCTCGAAGGTGCTGCCCGCCATGAAGACGCCGTCGGTGTAGGAGGTGGCCAGGTCCACGAAAGTGGGGGAGCTGCCGGCCATGTACAGGACGGGCCGGCCCTGCACCGAGCGGCTCAGGTTCAGCGGCCCGTCCACCGAGAAGTACTGGCCCCGGTAGTTGATGGGGTGCATCTTGCGCGGATTCAGAAAGACGCCGCTTTCCTTATCGCGGGGAAAGGCGTCGTCCTCGTACGTGTCCCACAAACCCAGCAGAATCTCCAGAAACTCCTGGTGCATGGGGTACTGGTCGGCTTTGCCCATGTGGCCGCGGCTGAAGTTCACCATACCGCCTGGGTTAGAGGTAATGGCGTTCAGCGAGGCCCGGCCCCGGCTGATTTTGTCCAGCGACAGCACCTGCCGGGCCAGGTTGTAGGGGTCGGTGTAGGAGGTCGAGGCCGTTAGCGAGAGGCCAATGCGCTCCGTCTTCATGGCCAAGGCCGACATGAGCGTCCCGCCTTCGAACATGCTCAGGTAGTAGGGAATGTTGCCGGGCCCGACGTGGCTCACGTCGTACAAAAACAGGGTCTCAAATTTGGCCTGCTCCGCCAGCTGCGCCTGTTGAATGAAGAAATCGATGTTTTCGCCGGCGTCGGCGGGCATGGCGGGGTGGCGCCAGGAGGAAAAATTCCACCCCGGCCCATCAATGACCGCGGCCAGCTTTAACGTTTTTCTGTTGTTCATTACTTGGAGTATGAATGCGTGCTTTTGCCCCGGCAGAACCTTCTCGGCGGGCGTAGACCTGGCCGATGATATCCAGCCCCGGCATGTCCTTTATATCGACCCAGCTGACGCCACAATGCCCGCTTTGTGCTCCTCCAGAAATTCCCGCAGGGTCTTGGCCGGTCTGCCGAGCACGTAGGGAATATCGTTTTGCACCATCGACATATAGGACATTCGGCCGTCGAGCATCTGTGTCACAAAATCAATGTTGGCCTTGGCGTACCAGCTTTCCGCTCCATTCGCCAGCAAGGTTTCAATCAGCTCTTTAAAGCCTTGCAGTCCTTTGTTTTCGTGCTTGATTTCCAGGCCGGTCACCTCGCTCAACAGCGCTGCAATTTCTTGGCCGTTGAAGGTTTCGACGCTCAGCCAGTAGTGCTGCCCACCGTGGCGCTCTGGCCCGTCGACGAGGGCTTTGGCGGCCACCGCCGCAATGTCACTGGAGGCAATGTAGCCGACTCTTCGGTCGTCCCAGTAGCTGGTGTAGGTTAGGTTCTTCGGGATATACAGCCCCGTGAACACCTCCATAAACATATTCGGGTGGAGGTGGGTCCAGGCAATGCCGCTGGCCTCGATGTACTTTTCAATCAGCTGGTGCCAGGCAAAGTGGGCATCGGTGGTATCCCACTCCGCGAATACGCCTACGTGCACGATATGGCGGACGCCGGCCTTCTTGGCCGCGTCCACCAGGGTTTTGCTTTGCGTGAGCATGGCCACCGTGTAGCCGGTTAGCAGAAACACCCGGTCCACCCCGGCCAGCGCCAGCGCAAAGGTTCTGGGGTCATCCAGGTCCAGGTAGCGGCAGTCTTTGCCTTCGCGGCGAAGCTGTTCTACCGTCTCTTGGTTGCGCGAGGTGATGCGTACGTTGACGGCTTGACCTTCCAGATCTTTGATGACTTGACGGCCGATGGTGCCGCTGGCGCCCAACACCAGAACGGTCGGGTTTTGGTTGTTTTCCATGCGTGTGTGCCTTGAATAGAAGTGGATTCGGTTGGTAGGATCGTGCGTCGGCTATGCTTTACCTAGCTGCCGGGCGCGGTTGCCGGCTACCACTTCTTCGCGGGTGGGCCACACGTCGCGTTGCAGCAGCTCCGAGATTATCTGGTCGCGTATCTGCGGGGCTTTGCCGGGCACGGCGTTGGCCAGGGCCTGAATCAGCTCCGGGGCCGTGAGTTCGGTGCAGTAGGCCGGGGTGCCGGGCTGCTGCCGCCACGAGTCGGCCAGGCTGCCCCCGTCCACCACGTCGAAGCCAAGGTCGTTGCAGAGGTCGGCTAGGATTTGCTTGGCGCGCTCGTCGTCGCCAGCGATGGAAAGGGCAATGCGGCCGGGCATGCCGGGCGCGGTGCCGCCGCTGGCAATTGTCTCGGCCAGCAGGTTGTTAAAGGCTTTCAGGATGGGGCGACCCAGCTGCTCGGCCGCCAGCACGCTCTCGGGCTGGCCTTGCTCTAGCGCCTCGATTTTCTCGTCCCGGAAGGGATAGTAGTTGCCCGTATCCACCACGATTACCTCGGGGGCAACGACCGGAACAGGTCCTTGGGAAACTCGGCAAGCACCCTGAAAGGCACGGCGATAAACACGAGGGCCACGTCCTGCACCACCTCTTGCAGGGTGGCGGGGCTAGCTCCCAGTTCCTGGGCTTTGCGGGCTAACTCGGCCGGCTGGCGGGTGTTGGTCACTTTCACTTGGTGGCCGAGGGCAGCCAGGTTTTTGGCCAGGGAGCCGCCGACGGGGCCGGTGCCAATGATTCCGATGTTCATGGGATAGGAGTTGAGTGGTTTCGCGTTTCCACGACGATGCCTTGCTTCTGCTCGTCCTGGAAAAGGCATTGTTCAGCAGTGGCTTGCTATAGGAGAGCTAGGGCATCTTCAGCAGCTGCAGAAAGCTTTCCAGCTCCAGCAGCTTTTCCGTGTTGATCGTCAAGCACATGTTGCGGCCCTCCTTGCACGAATGGACCAGCCCCGAATCTACCAGCGCCTTCACGTGCTGCGACATGGAGGGCTGGCTGATGGGCACAAACTCATACAGATTAGCGCATCCCAGCCGCTGCGCCCGCGCAATTTCCTGCAGCATGCGCAGGCGAGTGGGGTCGCTCAGCGACTTGGCTAGCTTGACGAGGGACTTGGTATCCATAGCAGTGGGATGGGGTAGGAGGATTTTGCTTAGCCTTCGCGGGCCGAAGTAGCGTGCGTTAATACAGCGGGTAGCGGCAGGTATGCAGGCGGCTACTGCCAGCCGCCGCCCACGGCCCGGTACAGCTCCACGTTGGCTTCGAGCTGGGTGCGCTTGAGCGAGGCCAGCTCCAGCTCGCTTTGCAGCGCGTTGCTTTGGGCCGTAATGACTTCGAGGTAGCTGGCCAGGCCGCTGCCGAACAGCAGGTTAGCGTTCTTGGTGGCCTCGCGCAGCGTGCGCACCCGCTCGGTGGCCAGGGCCTGCTGGGTCTGGGTGCGCTCCACCTGCCCGAGTGCATCGGATACCTCGCCCACCGCCACTAGCACCTGCTGCCGAAACTGGATGACGGTACGTTCCCGGTCAATCTGGGCCTGCTGGTACTGGGCGCGCAGCGCCCCGCGCTGAAACAGCGGCTGCGTCAGCCCGCCGACGACCGTGCCAAACAGGGAGGCCGGCACGCTAAACCAGTTGCTGAGCTGGAAGGCGTTGAGGCCGCCCTGCGCCGTGATGGTCAGCGCGGGGTAAAGCTGGGCCTTGGTGTAGCCCGCCATGGCGTTGGCCCGGTCCAGGGCCAGCTCGGCGCTGCGCACGTCGGGCCGCCGGGCCAGCAGCGCCGCCGGCACCCCGGCCGCCGCCACCACCGGCACTTGCAGCCGCAGCAGGTTGCCGCTGCGGCTGATGCCGCCCGGCAGGCGCCCGGCCAGGATGCTCAGGGCGTCTTCCTGCACGGTAATAGCCTGCTCCAGCTGCGGCACCAGGCCGGCCGCCGTCAGGCGCTGCACCTCGACCTGCTGCACGGCCAGCGCCGTCACCTGCCCGGCCGCGAACTGCAGCCGCGTGAAGCGCAGGGTACTGTCGGTGAGGGCCACGTTGCGCCGGGCCACTGCCAACTGCGTGTCGAGCATCAGCAGGTTGTAGTAGCCCTGAGCCACCTGCGCCACCACCTGGGTTTGCACGGCCTTGCGCGCTTCCTGGCTTTGCAGGTAGGCGGCCAGGGCCTCCTGCTTGCGGCTGCGGATTTTGCCCCAGATGTCGGCTTCCCAGCTCAGGGCCGCCGCCACGTTGTAGTCCTCAATGTGCTTGGTGCCCAGAAACTGGGTGAGGGAAATACCGTTGAGGCTGTTGCCCGAAGGCCGGTTGGTGGTCACGCCCGCCTGCAGCGTGGCGGCTGGCAGGTAGCCCAGGCGGGCCTGCCGGAGGGTCGTCTGCGCCGAGGCAATGTTCTGCAGGGCCAGCTGGAGGTCATTGTTGCGCACCGTGGCGCTGTCGAGCAGCTGCTGCAGGGCCGGCTCGGTGAAAAAACTGCGCCACGGCAGGCTGGCTACCGAAGCTGTATCGGCGGTGGGGGCGGTGCGGTAGGTAGCGGGCAGGGGCAGCGCGGGCAGGGGCAGGTCTTTCGACACTTGGCAGGCCGCCACCACCAGCAGGCTGGCCAGCAGCAGCGGGAGCCGAAGCCAGGGTTGGGTACGTCGGGTTGTCATGGAAATTAGCGGGCCGTGGCGTGGGCCGGCATAGGCTCGTGGGAAGCCCGGGCCGCCCGGTCAGGCGTCCCACTGAGGCGTTCGTTCAAGCGTTGAAAAATCACAAATAGCAGGGGGATGAGGAACAAACCCAGCACCACGCCCGTGAGCATGCCGCCGGCGGCCGCGATGCTGATAGAATGGTTGCCCAGAGCCGAAGGTCCCTGCGCCCGCATCATGGGCAGCATGCCGGCCACGAAGGCCAGCGAGGTCATCAGGATGGGGCGCAGGCGGGAGGCCGAGGCATTGAGCGCGGCGCGCACCAGCGGCTCGCCGCTGCGGCGGCGCTGCAGGGCAAACTCCACGATGAGGATGGCATTCTTGGCCAGCAGGCCGATGAGCATAATCAGCGCCACCTGCACGTAGATGTTGTTGGTGATATCGGCCAGCCCAATGGCGGCAAACACCCCCACCATGCCCGCCGGCAGCGACAGCAGCACCGCGAAGGGCAGAATGTAGCTCTCATACTGCGCGGCCAGCAGGAAGTACACGAACACGATACACATCAGGAACACCACGGTGGACTGCCCGCCCGACGAAATTTCCTCGCGCGTCAGGCCCGAAAACTCGTAGGTGTAGCCCGAAGGAAGGTGCCGCTCGGCCACGGCCTCCACCGCCTTGATGGCGTCGCCGGTGCTGTAGCCCGGCTTGGGCATGGCGTTGATGGTCAGGGAATTGAAGAGGTTAAAGCGCGAGGCCGTCTCGGGCCCGAACACCCGCTTGAGCCGCACCAGGGTGCGCAGGGGCACCATCTCGCCCCGGTCGTTTTTCACCGACACCCCGTTCAGGGCCGTCAGGTCGGCCCGGTCGGGCTGGTCGGCCTGCACAATCACGCGGTAGTACTTGCCGAAGCGGTTGAAGTCCGAGGCCTGGGCGCTGCCGAAATAGGCCTGCATGGTTTGCAGCACGCGCTGCACGCTCACGCCCAGCTGGGCGGCTTTCACCTCGTCGACCTCAGCTTCCAATTGCGGGTAGTCGGCCCGGAACGAGGTGAAGGCCATGCCGATGGCCGGCTGCTTCATCAGCTCGCCGATGAACTCCCGACCCACCTGCCCGAGCTTGGGCAGCGGGCCGCCGTTCCGGTCCTGCAGCACCATTTCCAGCCCCTCCACGTTGCCGAAACCCGGCACGGTGGGCGTGGTAAAGACGAAGGTATCAGCCCCTTTGATGGTCGCCGCCTTTTCGCGCATCGTGGCCATGATGGCGTTGATATCCTGCACCGCCCCGCGCTCCGGGATGGGCTTCAGAATGACAAATGCCGTGAGGGCCGAGGCGCTGTTCGAAGACGTGAGAATGTTGAAGCCCGAGAGCAGGTTGATGCTGGCCACGGCCGGCATGGCTTGCAGCTGTTGCTCGATTTGCGCGGCAATCTGGTTGGTGCGGTCGAGCGACGCGCCCGCCGGCAGCGCCATGGAGATGCCGACAAAGCCCTGGTCTTCGGAGGGAATAAAGCCGGTGGGGGTACGCTTGGCCAGCCAGCCGGTGAGCACCACCACCAGCACCAGGCCGCTCAGGCCCACCCACTTGTGGCGCACCAGAAACTTGATGCTGCCTACGTAGCGGTCGGTAAGCCGCTCGAAGCTGCGGTTGAAGCCCGCAAAAAACCGGGTCTTGAACGTGCTGGGCACGGGGTGCTCCGCGTCGTGGTCGGGCGGCGCGTGCTTGAGAAAGAGGGCGGCCAGGGCGGGGCTCAGCGTCAGTGCGTTGACGGCCGAAATGATGATGGCAATGGCCATCGTGAAGGCAAACTGCCGGTAGAACACCCCCGTCGAGCCGTCCATAAAGCCCACCGGCAAGAACACGGCGGCCATGACCAGGGTAATGGAAATGATGGCCCCGGTAATCTCGCGCATGGCGTGGGCCGTAGCCTTCTTGACCGAGTGGGCGCCGGCTTCCAGCTTGCTGTGCACGGCCTCGACCACCACGATGGCGTCGTCGACCACGATGCCGATGGCCAGCACCAGGGCAAAGAGTGTGAGCAGGTTGATGCTAAAGCCCACCAGCTGCATAAAGAAGAACGTGCCCACAATGGCTACCGGCACGGCAATGGCCGGAATGAGCGTGGAGCGGAAGTCCTGCAGGAAGATGAACACCACGAGGAACACGAGCACAAACGCCTCGATCAGGGTGTGCTCAACCTGCTCAATGGAGGCATCCAGCGCCGTTTTGGTGCTGTAGAGCGTCTGCTGCTTCACGCCTTTCGGCAGGTCCTTTTCCAGCTTCTGCATCGCCTTCGCCACGGCAATCTGCAGCTCGTTGGCGTTCGAGCCAGCGCTCTGGAAAATGCCGACGTTGATGCCCGGCTTGCCATCAATGCGCACGTCCCCGTTGTAGGTGGCTGCGCCGAACTCCACCCGGGCCACGTCCTTGAGACGCAGCATCGAGCCGTCGACGTTGGCCCGGAGCACCATATTTTCGTAGTCGGCGGGCTGGTTGCGCTTGCCCTTGTACTTGATGACGTACTCAAACGCTTCCTGGCTGCTTTCGCCCAGGCGGCCGGGGGCGGCTTCCAGGTTGTTGGCTTGGATGGCGGCCATTACCTCGGCCGGCGTCAGGTTGTAGCTGGCCAGCTGGGCCGGCTTCAGCCAGACGCGCATGGCGTAGGCGCGGTTGCCCCCAAACAGGGCGGCCGACCCAATACCCGGAATGCGTTTGAGCTCCGGCACCAGGTTGATCTGCGCGTAGTTCGTCAGAAAGGTCTGGTCGTACTGCTTAGGGTCCTCGGAGTAGAGGTTCAAGATGACCACCAGGCTGTTCTGCTGCTTGGCCACGGTCACGCCCTGCTGCACTACCTCGGCCGGCAGCTGGCTGGTGGCCTGCGCCACCCGGTTCTGCACGTTCACGGCCGCCTGGTCGGGGTCAGTGCCCAGCTGGAAATTGACGCTGATAACCAGCGAACCGTCGTTGCTGGCCGTTGAGCTCATGTACATCATGTGCTCGACGCCGTTGATGGACTCTTCCAGCGACGGGGCCACCGAGCGCAGTAGGGTTTCGGCGTTGGCGCCGGGGTAGACGGCCGTTACCTGCACCACCGGGGGCGCAATGTCGGGAAACTGCTGGAGCGGCAGCTTCCACAAGGCCAGCGCGCCCATAATCACCAGCAGAATGGAGATGACCGTGGCCAGCACGGGCCGCTCAATAAATACTTTGAACATGCTGTGCTGGATTAATTCTGAGCGGATGAAGCCGTGGACTGGCTGGGCGCGGCGGCCACGCTCGGCTGGGTCGGCTGAATGATCTGGCCTTCCTGCAAGTGGTCCACGCCTTGCAGCACAATCCGGTCCCCGGCCTTCACGCCCGCACGCACCAGGTAATTGGCGCCGCTCTTGCCCTCAATGGTGAGGGCCCGGCGGCTGACGCGGTTGCTGTCGCCGAGCGCGTACACGAATACTTTGTCCTGCAGCTCGACGGTGGCCGCGGCTGGCACCAGCAGCACGTTGGGGTGCGTCAGGGGCAGCCGGATGGTGCCCGTGTTGCCCGAGCGCAGCAGGCCGTCGGCGTTGGCAAACGTGGCCCGTAGGGTAATGGCGCCCGTGGTGCGGTCAAACTGCCCGGCCACCACGTCCACCTTGCCCCGCGTGGGGTAGGTGCTTTGGTCGGAAAGCACCAGGGTGGCGGGCGGCAGCTGCTGGAGCTTTTCCTGGAGCGTGCGGCCCGCGTACTGGGTGCGGAAAGCGCTGAAATCGTCCTCGCCCAGGGCGAAGTAGGTGTGCACCTCGTGTACGTCGGAGAGCTGCGTCAGGGCCTGGGCATCGGTGGGACCAACCAGGCTGCCCGGTTTGGTTTGCAGCCGCCCCAGGTAGCCGCTGACGGGCGCCGTAATGGTAGTGTAACCCAGGTTGATGCGGGCACTGCTCACGGCCGCCTTGGCGCGCTGTAGGTTGGCCCGGGCCACGGTCAGGGCCGCCTGGGCCGTTTTCAGCTGCACCTCGGAGACAACCTTGTTCTGCACCAGCGGCGCGTACCGGTCCACTTCCACCTGCGCGCTGATCACGGCGCCGGCCGCGGCCTGCTGGGCGGCCAGGGCGTTGTTGAGCTGCTCGCGGTAGGGCGCGTCGTTGATTTTGAACAGCGGCTGGCCTTTGCGCACCGCCGCGCCTTCCTCGACGAGGATGCGCTCAAGCACCCCCGTTACCTGCGGCCGGATTTCCACGTTCACCACGCCTTCAATCGAGGCCGGGTAGTCTTGGTACGTAGTTTCGGTGCCGGTGCGCACCGGGGCCACCGGCAGGGCCGGGGGAGCCACCGCTTGCTGCGGAGCCTGCTGCTCGGCGCAGCCCGCCAGCATCAGCGTGCCGGCCAAAAGAGAAAATACTTTCATGAAGTAGGAGCCCGTGAAGAAGGTTGGGCGCGTGGTTGAGCGTGAAGCAGGAGAGAGTAAATACCTTTTTTAATAAACAGATAATTATGAGCTTATGTGATAAGGTAAAAAAAAGCGCCTTGAAGGCTACCCGGATGCGGCTGCAAAGATATCGAACATAAATTCATAAGCAATTGATTATGTTTCAAAAAAAGAAAAACCCGCTGCCGGGGCTAACGGGTCAAGATGTTGCTTACTGGGGAGCAGAGCCTGGTTTGAGCAGTTGCAGAAAGTCTTCCAACTCCTTAAGTTTTTCCGCATTGATGGACATGCACATGTTCCGACCTTCTTTATGCGACTCAATCAAGCCCGCCTCGGAGAGGGCTTTGAGGTGCTGGGACATCGAGGGCTGGCTGATGGGCACGTACTGAAACAAGTCAGCACACACCGTAATTTCTCCTTTTGCAATTTCCTGCAACAAGCGAAGACGGGTCGGGTCGCTGAGGGATTTGGCTAGCTTGACGAGGGACTTGGTATCCATAGAAGACAAAGGTAAGCAATGTCCTTAACCCATGCGCATGGGTTAATGCTTTGTAACCGGTAGCGTATTAAATTGGTTCTGGCTAGCGGTCTTAGTGGGTGCAGTTGAGAAATTACCCTTCTTAAACTGAATTGCCGCGTTTAGCTTCGGACAGTTTTGCTGTGCAAGCACTGGTCCTGCCGCGCGGGGATTATCTGAATGAGAAGTGAGGACGAAAGCCGGCCTGTTGAAATGGTCTTGACGTGCTGTTGGACAAATCGCCAACTAGCAGAACCCAGCCCATATGCCAGCTGGCATCGTTGCCGGTAACGATTGCGCAAATAAGAAGGTGAGAACGAGCACCGGGCGGGGCAAGTGGAAGGTACTATTGAAGTATTGTTCCTGTGTCTCATCCATTTGGCTTCTTATGCAAAGTACCCTTGCTCGTCAGGTCCTTCCCATCCAATTCTGGGTGTTGGTCGGCTTTTTCCTGTTGGCTTTTCCCTTCGGGTCCTTCGCGCAGGCGTTCGACCTGACCGTGGCCCAGGACGGCACCGGCAATTACACCACGGTGCAGGCTGCTATTAACGCCGCCCCCACGGGCCGCACCACACCGTTTACCATCTTCATCAAGAACGGCAAGTACCTGGAGCGGGTGACGATTCCGGCCAATAAGCCATTTCTGCAGCTGATTGGGGAGAGCGTGGCCAATACCCGCATTGCCTTCAACCTGGCCAACGTGCCTTCGTTCCCCGGCAACACGTCCACCGTCATCATCAACGCCTCGGACATTACGGCGGTGAACATCACCTTCGAAAACTTCTGGGGGGAGTCGCCGCAGGCCCTGGCCATGTACACCACCGGCGACAGGATAGCCTTCAAGAACTGCCGCTTTCTGGGCGGGCAGGATACCGTGCAGCTCAACTCGCAGGCGGGTAACCGCACCTATTTCAAGGACTGTTACATCGACGGCGTGGTCGACTTCATCTTCGGCGCGGGCCGGGGCGTGTTCGAAAACTGCATCATCTATGCCCGCACCCGGCGCGACGGTGGCCCAGGCGGCTACATCACGGCGGCCAACACCCAACCCGGGCAGCCCTACGGCTTTGTGTTCCGCAATTGTATCATCCCCGAAAACCGAGGCACGACGACCTACACGCTGGGCCGCCCCTGGCAGAACGACTTGGGCTCGACGTCCACCGACCGCTCGCACACCAAAGTGGTGTGGCTGAACACCACCATGGGCAGCTCCATCAAGCCCGTCGGCTGGCAGGTGTGGGACGCCGGCACCGTGACCAGCGTTATTCAGTACGCCGAGTATAAGAGCCGGGATTTCAGCGGCAGCCTGGTCAACATCAGCCAGCGCGTGCCCTGGTCCAGCCAGCTCGCCGATGCCGACACCGTGAACTACACCCGCGCTGCCGTGCTCGGCAACTGGAGCCCGTGCAGCGTATTGCCCAACTTCTGCGCTAGCGCGCCCGCCCCCATCGCCGTGTCGAATTTCCTGGCCCTGAAAGGCACGGCGACGGCGCCTTCCGTCCTGCAGTGGAACCTCAGCTGGCCCATCGGCGGCGTGCAGTACCAGCTGTTCCGCAGCAGCGTGCGCCGCGGTACCTACGCCCCGGTTTACACCACCACGTCGACCGTTGCCACCAACATCAACTTCGGCACGACGGACCCTATCCCCACTCCGGGCACCACCTATTACTACTACGTGCGCGCTTCCAAGTCCGGCCTAGCTGCGCACGTGACCGATACGCTGCAGGTGTCGAGCACGCCCACCATCCTGACCATGGGCAGCTTCCAGGCGTTCCTGCAGGGTGGGAATCAGCCCTCGGCGGCGCAGAACCTCCTCGTCGGCGGCGAAAACTTGACGGCCGGGCTGGTCATCACTCCGCCCACGAGCTTCCAGGTTTCGGTCAATGGCGGCAACACCTGGTCATCAAGCGCCACCCTCACGCCCAGCACGAATGGTGTTGTGGCCAGTACCACCCTGAGCTTGCGCCTGAACGCCGCCAACGTGGGTACGTACACGGGCAGCCTGAGCCTCACCAGCACGGGCGCGGCAACCGTCAGCCTGCCCCTGAACGGCACGGCGCAAGCCGCCGCCTTGCCGCAGTCGTTTCCGCTGCTGTGGTGGACCATGGCCCGCACCAACCAGGACAGCGCCGCCGTGCGCAGCAGTGCCGTGACGGGCAGCGTACCAACGTTTCGCAAGTTTGTTAGCTCCTCAGGCTCCGCTGCGGCCACCATTCCGCCTTATTCCACCCGTTACGGCCAGGCGTTTGCCCCAGTGGCCGATGGGGGCTGGACCACGGCCCTCGGCGGCCCCGGTGGCAACCTGAACCGCACCTTCTATGAGCAGTTCACCGTGACACCCAGCGGCACGACGCCCGTACGGGTAGATTCGGTGTCGTTCACCTCCTACGTCACGGGCTCGACCAGCAACACGAAAATGGCAGTCGTATGGTCGCGCAGCGGCTTTGCTACTGACTCGGCCGACGTGAGTGGTGGCGCTGGCCCCGGTGGGTTGCTGCCCAGCACAGCCAATGCGAGCTTTACGACGCCGGTTTTCCTGGGCACGCAGACTGCTTACCGCCTGGCTTTTGCCGGTGCCAGCGGTACGACGTTACAGGCCGGACAGCGCCTCACGTTCCGGGTGTATTTTAGCTGTGGCTCCACGACGACCACGACCCGATTTTCGACCCTCAAAAATGTGCTGGTGAAAGGGGAGGCGCTGGTGGTAACCGGTATGCGCCGCGCTAGTACCACTTGGCAGCTGTACCCCAATCCAGCTACGGCACAGGCGTTGCTGGTGCATCCAATGGCCACGCAGGAATCCGCCATCACCATCTATTCCTCGATGGGGCAGCAGGTCGCCACCATTTCTTGTCCGGTTGGCAACCAACAGACCCTGCTTGACCTGCAGCACCTCGTCAGCGGCCAGTATTTAGTGCGCTATAGCAACGGCACCACGCAATTCACGGCCAAACTGCTCAAGCAGTAGCTGTCACTAGCCCTTCCACCCGCAGTCAGTCAGAACTAGAGCTGTACTCCAGTAATGAAAAAAGGCCCTTCACAGTATGTGAAGGGCCTTTTTAGTGGTCGCGCTAGGAATCGAACCTAGATCAAGAGCTTCGGAAACTCTTATACTATCCGTTGTACGACGCGACCAGTCCGGAGCGGATATGGGGCAAAAGTAGAGAGAAAAATATGCCCTGCCAAACGCAAAATGCATTTGTGGCTATTGCCAGCACAATAATTCTATTGAAGCCCAGCATAACCAAATTCAGCTGAACACAGTTAAGACAGGTACACAACCGATTACTCGTCAACCAACACCTACCCATGAAAAAGAATCTGTATACGGCCGAAGCTTCGGCCACTGGCGGCCGTAGCGGCCATGTGCGTTCCTCCGACAGCGTAATCGACATGGATATGTCGGTGCCTGAAGGGCTGGGCGGCAAAAAAGGCGCTACCAACCCCGAGCAGCTCTTTGCCGCTGGTTATGCCTCTTGCTTTCAGCAAGCCTTGATTGTCATTGCTGGCCGGGAAAACCTCAAGCTAAGCCCCGAAAGCACCGTGCAGTGCGCCGTAACGCTGTTTCAGGATGGCGAATCGTATGGTCTGAGCGCTGTCCTGGATGTCGACCTGAAGGATATGGACCAGCAGCAAGCTTTTGGCTTGGTCAATAAAGCTCACCAAATCTGCCCGTATTCCGTCGGCACACGCGGTAATATGGAAGTCGAGCTGAAAGTAGCCGGGCAAGCTGCTCCGGTAGCCGCCGACAAAGAATAGCTTTCCGCTAACTAGCTAATACGTAAAAAGGTCCTGCTGGTGCTCAGCAGGACCTTTTTACGTATTAGCTAGTTAGCGGAAATCAACTAGTTTAAGCTAGTAGTACCAGGTGCCGTTTGTTTAGCCGCGTTGCCCACAAGCATTTCTACAGGGGTGGGGTAGAAGGAGGTGACAGAGTTTGTATAACGCATGCGGCGAATGGGGGTATCCCGCTGAAAGACAGTGGGATACTTGGCGCCCTTGGGTACTAACATTACACTACTGGGTTGGGTTTTAACCCCAAACCGGTTGTCGAGTACCGTGTCGAAATAATACAGATAAGGGCTGAGCCAGTTGAAATAGGTTTTGGCGCGCGTGTTGGAGGCTGTTTCGATTCGCAACCCTGGGTCGTCGGTAGCCAAGGCTTTCTGCATGTCGATGACGTTGACGGGCTTGTTGTTAAGCAAAGGCACAACATCCCACTGCGCGTCCAACATAACCCATTTGCGTTGGTCCCGCAGCCACACTTCGGTAATAGCGTGACCAGCTCCCTCGCGGCGAGTTTCCGAGTCTGCCGTTTTGAGATACACCGCTCGGGCCGGCATGCCCATGGCCGTTAGTACTCCACTCAACACGATGCTGTATTCGATGCACTGAAAGTTATGACCCAGATCCGCGTCCTTCAGAATGGATAGTGGATCGGGCTTTTTGGCGCGCACGTGGCCATCATGCACCCAACGGTTATGAACCCAGGTACAGAGCGTACGGGCTTTATCGAGGTCAGTTGTTTGGCCGGCAACGATGTCGTTTAGAGCATAATTCTCACGCAGCGTTACCAGGTAGGGCTCGTCAGCAGAGCTAAACTGGAAAGTATACGAGGTCGGGTCGGCAGTTGTGGCAAATTCCAGAGGCTGGTTTTTTGTCACCGGACGCTGGGCTACGGCGGGCGAACTTCCGCACAACACCGCCAGCAGGACCACTCCAGTCAGGGCCTTATACATCATGAGTAAAAGTTTGGGGCAAGTAGGCAGTACGTAAAAGAGGGTGGGAGAGGCAGGGTTCTAACGTGAAATAACAGCTTAGGTTTTTATGAGTCTTTATTGCATAAACAAGATTAATTTGTTACCAACTTGGTAATAG